>DATAZI010000037.1:0-81237 GCA_036272095.1 Marmoricola sp.
GGCCCCGGCCAAGAAGGCGGCCCCGGCCAAGAAGGCGGCCCCGGCCAAGAAGGCGGCCCCGGCCAAGAAGGCGGCCCCGGCCAAGAAGGCGGCCCCGGCCAAGAAGGCGGCCCCGGCCAAGAAGGCCGCGCCGGCCAAGAAGGCGCCCGTCAAGGCCGCCCCAGTGAAGAAGACAGCTCCCGCGAAGAAGGCTGCGCTGGCCAAGAAGGCGCCCGTCAAGGCCGCCCCGGTCAAGGCCGCAGCGCCGGTCAAGAAGGCCGCTCCAGCCAAGCCGATTGCGCCGAAGTTGGAGGCACCTGTCAAGGTAGCGCCCGTGAACGCGACGCCGGCCCCAAAGACAGCAACCAAGACGGGTGGCAGCACCCTGGTCGTCCTGCAGGGCGAGAGCCCTTGGACCAAGGACGAGCTCAACGAGGTCCGCAACCAGCTCAAGGCTGACGTCAAGCGGCTGCGCAGCGAGCTCGACGAAGTCGAAGGCGACCTGGCGCACCTGATGCGCAGCGCCGGCGAGGGCGCTGGCAATGACACCGCCGATGTCGGCTCCGCGACGTTCGAGCGCGACCAGGAGATGACGATCGTCAACAACGCCAGGGACATGCTCGAGCAGTCCGAGCACGCGTTGAACCGGATCGCCGACAAGACCTACGGCGTCTGTGAGATCTGCGGAGAGCCGATCGGCAAGAATCGTTTGATGGCGTTCCCCCGTGCCACAATGTGCATGACATGCAAGCAGCGCGAGGAGCGTCGCTGACCAGCGACGCCCACCCCCTCATTGGCCGGACCCGTGCCGGGCTCATTGCCGGTATCGCCGTACTCGCGTGGCTCGTGGACCTCAGCACCAAGGTGCTCGCGGTGCGCCACCTCTCCGATGGCCGACCGCGGCACCTGGTCGGATCGCTGCTCGAGCTGCACCTGACCCGCAACGCCGGCGCGGCCTTCAGCACCGGCACCGGGCTGACGCCGTGGATCACCTTGTTCGGCTGTATTGCGTTCGTGGTCGTGGTCGTCGTCGCCCGCCGCGTGCGTACGCCGCTCTGGGCGCTCGCGATCGGCCTGCTGCTCGCGGGCATCGCCGGCAACCTGACAGACAGGATGTTCCGCCACCCGAGCCCGCTGCGCGGCCACGTCGTGGACTTCCTCGAGCTGCCCAACTGGCCGATCTTCAACGTCGCCGATGTGTGCATCAACGTGGCCGCCGTGCTGATCGTGATCCAGTCGCTGCGCGGCGTACCGATGGGCGGCCGCTCGGCCGCAGCACCCGAGGACGGGGTGCCGCAGTGACCGGACCGGTCAGCGACGAGCGGGCCCTGACGGTCCCTGAGGGGCTGGCCGGCGAGCGGGTCGACGTCGGTCTGGCCCGTCTCTTCGGAGTCTCCCGGTCCAAGGCGGCAGAGATGGTGAGCTCAGGCCTGGTCCGCCTCGACGGCTCCGCTGCAGCCAAGTCCGACCGGCTGCTGCCCGGCACCACGATCGAGGTGAGCCTGCCGCCGTCGGCCGATCTGCTCGAGATCAAGGCCGAGATGGTCGAGGGCATCACCGTGCTGCACGACGACGAGTCGATCGTCGTCATCGACAAGCCAGTGGGCGTCGCGGTGCACCCCTCGATGGGCTGGACAGGGCCGACTGTCGTGGGCCACCTGGCAGCCGCCGGCTACCGGATCGCCACCAGCGGTGCGCCCGAGCGGCAGGGGATCGTCCAGCGCCTCGACGTCGGCACCTCGGGCGTGATGGTCATCTGCAAGGGCGAGCGCGCCTACTCGGTGCTGAAGAACGCCTTCCGCAACCGCGAGATCGACAAGACCTACCACTCGCTCGTCCAAGGCCACCCCGATCCACTGGAAGGCACGATCGACGCTCCGATCGGCCGGGCGCCGAAATCGGACTGGAAGTTCGCGGTCCGCGAGGATGGCAAGCACAGCGTCACGCACTACCAGACGCTCGAGGCCCATCGGTTCGCCAGCCTGCTGGAGATCCAGCTCGAGACCGGCCGAACCCACCAGATCCGGGTGCACATGGCGGCGCTGAAGCATCCGTGCGTCGGCGACCTGACCTACGGCGCCGACCCGACTCTGGCCAAGCGGCTCGGCCTGGAGCGGCAGTGGCTGCATGCGGTCCGGCTCGGGTTCACCCATCCCGACACCGGCGAGTACGTCAGCTACACCTCGCCGTACCCCGAGGACCTGGCCACCGCCTTGGAGAAGATCCGTGGCGCCCACTGAGGGTCACCCGGACCTGGTCATCCGACCGGTAGTCGAGGACGACCTGGACCAGGTCGCCGAGCTCTACGCGGCCACCCGGCGCGATGCATTCCCCCTGATGCCGCCCCCGGTGCCCTCGGCGACCGAGATCCGGGAGCGCTTCGGGCGCGCAGCAGCCTCGAACGAGATCTGGGTGGCCGAGGACGAGGACCTCGCCGGCTTCGCCATGATCGACGGCGACTGGCTGCACTCGCTCTACGTGGGACCAGACCGGCAAGGGCTGGGGATCGGCACGGCGCTGCTCGATCTGGTCAAGGCCCGACGCCCAGACGGGTTCGGCCTATGGGTCTTCGCCAGCAACGACAAGGCGCGCGGCTTCTACCGCCGCCACGGCCTCGTCGAGCTCGAGCACACCGACGGGTCCGCTAACGAGGAGCGCTCGCCCGATGTCCAGATGGCATGGCCGGGCCAGATCCCGATCCAGTACCTGCGCTCGGCGATCGACGTGGTCGACGACGAGATCGCGCTGCTGCTCTCGCGTCGGTTCGCGCTGACCTCCTCGGTCCAGGGTTTCAAGGAGCAGGGCGGCCAGCAAGGCCGCGACCCTGACCGGGAGCGGCAGATCGCCGAGCGGATGGCTGCGCACGCTCCCGGCCTCGGTGCCGCCGCGATCGGGCGGATCATGCACACGGTGATCGACGAGTCGCTGGACGCCTACGATGCGGCCAGAAGCACGGGCATCCCAGGAGTAGGCACAGAAGTAGGCACAGAAGCAAGCACAGAAGCAAGCACAGAGAGACGATGAGACCGGGGCCACCCGCCCGCAGGGAACCCGCCCACCGACGATTTCGTTGAGGAAGACATGCACAAGCATTTCAACGGCCTGAAGACCACCATCCTGCTCGGCGGCATCTTCGGCCTGCTGCTCGCGATCGGCGCAGTCGTCAGCGGTGGCCGGTTCATCTGGGTTTTCGCGCTCTTCGGCGTAGGCATGACGGCCTACAGCTACTGGAACAGCGACAAGCTCGCGATCCGCGCGATGCGCGCGCAGCCGGTCACCGAGGCAGAGCAGCCGGCGATGTACCGGATCGTGCGCGAGCTGTCGAGCAAGGCCGGCCAGCCGATGCCGGCGCTGTTCGTCTCGCCGACCGAGGCTCCCAACGCGTTCGCCACCGGCCGCAACCCGCAGCATGCCGCGGTCTGCTGCACCGCCGGCATCCTGACCCTGCTCGACGAGCGCGAGCTGCGCGGCGTCCTGGGCCACGAGCTGATGCACGTCTACAACCGCGACATCCTGACGAGCTCGGTCGCTGCCGCGGTCGGCGGCGTGATCACCTCGGTCGCCCAGATGCTGATGTGGGTGAACCTGTTCGGCGGCAACAACGGCAACCGCCGCCAGAACCCGCTGGTCCTGATCGCGGTCTCGCTCCTCGCGCCGATCGCTGCGGCAGTCATCCAGATGGCGATCAGCCGGACCCGGGAGTACGACGCCGACGAGGACGGTTCGAAGCTCACCGGCGACCCGCTCGCCCTGGCCAGCGCCCTGAACAAGCTCGAGCACGGCGTCTCGGCGTACCCGCTGCAGCCGACGCCGGATCTCCAGAACGCGAGCCACCTGATGATCGCGAACCCGTTCCGCTCCCAGGACGTGTCCAAGCTGTTCTCGACGCACCCGCCGACGGCCGATCGCATCGCCCGGCTGCAGGAGATGGCGCGCGGCTGACCGCAGCCGGGGACGGGTACGGCGCGTCGCGGATGACTCGCCGGGAGACCGGGGTTTGTCGGTGGACGGTGCCAGGATCGGCGTCGTACCTGACGTAGGCTGACGCTCTTCCCCGATCCGCCACCCAGCACTCTTGGGTAGGTTCTTCAGCACTACTCGCGACCCATCGGGAAGGTGTCACCCCGCTCCATGACCAACGGCTCCGGCGACAATTTCGTCCACCTCCACGTGCACACCGAGTACTCGATGCTCGACGGTGCGGCCCGGTTGGGAGCGATGGCGGAGCGGACCGCGGAGCTGGGGATGCCGGCGATCGCGATGACCGACCACGGCAACGTGTTCGGTGCTTACGAGTTCTACAAGAAGGCCACCGACGCCGGCATCAAGCCGATCATCGGCATCGAGGCGTACTTCGCCCCGAACATCTCCCGGTTCGAGAAGAAGCGGGTCAACTTCTACAACGGCGGCCCCGACGACGTCTCCTCGCGCGGCGCCTACACGCACATGACGCTGCTCTCGGAGTCGACCGAGGGCATGCACAACCTGTTCCGGCTCTCGACCGGCGCCTGGCGCGACGGCTTCTTCCAGCACCCGCGGATGGACCGGGAGCTGCTCGCGCAGCACTCGCGAGGGATCATCGGCACCACTGGCTGCCCGTCGGGCGAGATCCAGGTCCACCTTCGGCACGGCAACTACGACGCCGCCCGCCAGACTGCCTCGGACTTCCGCGACATCCTGGGCCGCGACAACTACTTCCTCGAGCTGATGGACCACGACCTGCCGCTGGAGGGCCGGGTCCGTGAGGACCTGCTCCGGCTCGGCCGTGACATGCAGATCCCGTTCCTGGCGACCAATGACTCCCACTACGTCAACCAGGCCGATGCCAAGTCCCAGGAGCACCTGCTCTGCATCAACTCCGGCTCCACGATGGACATCCCGGCCGGTGACGGCCCAGGGGAGCGGTTCGCCTTCAGCGGCGAGGGCTACTACATCAAGTCGCCCGCCGAGATGCGCGCGATCTGGGCCGACAAGTACGACCTGCGCGAGGCCTGCGACAACACCCTGCTGATCGCCGAGCGCTGCGACGTGGCGTTCACCGAGGGCAACGGCACCTACATGCCGCGCTTTCCCTGCCCGCCCGGCGAGGACGAGACCTCGTGGCTGATCAAGGAGGTCGAGACCGGCCTGCGCGTCCGGTACCCCAACGGCATCTCCGACGCAGTCCGCAAGCAGGCCGACTTCGAGGTCGGCGTGATCACGCAGATGGGGTTCCCGGGCTACTTCCTCGTTGTCGCCGACTTCATCAACTGGGCCAAGGACAACGGGATCCGGGTCGGGCCCGGCCGTGGCTCCGGTGCCGGGTCGATGGTCGCCTACGCGATGCGGATCACCGACCTGGACCCACTGGTCCACGGCCTGATCTTCGAGCGGTTCCTCAACCCGGACCGGATCTCGATGCCCGACTTCGACATCGACTTCGACGAGCGCCGGCGGGGCGAGGTGATCCGCTACGTCACCGAGAAGTACGGCGAGGACCGGGTCTCGATGATCGTCACCTACGGCACGATCAAGGCCAAGCAGGCGGTCAAGGACTCCTCGCGGATCCTCGCCTACCCGTTCTCCGTCGGCGACCGGATCACCAAGGCGATGCCGGCCGCGGTGATGGGCAAGGACGTCCCGCTCCAGGAGATCTTCGACCCCGAGCACAAGCGCTACGGCGAGGGCGGCGAGTTCCGTGCGCTCTACGACGGCGATGCGGACGTGCGCCGGGTCGTGGACACCGCGATCGGGATCGAGGGGCTCAAGCGGCAGTGGGGCGTGCACGCCGCCGGCGTGATCATGTCCAGCGAGCCCCTGATCGACGTGATCCCGCTGCTCAAGCGGCCGGCTGACGGCGCCATGATCACCCAGTTCGACTACCCGACGTGCGAGGCGCTCGGGCTGATCAAGATGGACTTCCTCGGGCTGCGCAACCTGACGGTCCTCGACGACGCGGTCAAGAACATCAAGGCCAACCGGGACGTCGACATCGTGCTCGAGGACCTCGAGCTGACCGACCTGGCCACCTACGAGCTGCTCCAGCGCGGCGACACCCTAGGCGTCTTCCAACTCGATGGCGGCCCGATGCGTGCGCTGCTGCGCTCGATGCGGCCCGACCAGTTCGAGGACATCTCGGCAGTCGGCGCGCTCTACCGACCCGGCCCGATGGGCGCTGACTCGCACAACAAGTACGCGCGCCGCAAGACCGGCCGGGAGCCGGTGGAGCCGATCCACCCGGAGCTGGCCGAGGCTCTCGAGGACGTCCTGGGCGAGACCTACGGGCTGATCGTCTATCAGGAGCAGGTGATGGCGATCGCCCAGAAGCTGGCCGGCTACACGCTGGGCCAGGCCGACCTGCTGCGCCGCGCGATGGGCAAGAAGAAGAAGTCGGAGCTGGACAAGCAGTTCGAGACGTTCTCCGGCGGCATGCTCGAGCGCGGCTACTCGATGGACGCCGTCGAGAAGCTCTGGGCGATCCTGCTCCCGTTCTCCGACTACGCCTTCAACAAGGCG
The DNA here is from genome assembly GCA_036272095.1 of Marmoricola sp. Taxonomy (GTDB): domain Bacteria; phylum Actinomycetota; class Actinomycetes; order Propionibacteriales; family Nocardioidaceae; genus Marmoricola. The sequence goes on from DATAZI010000037.1 coordinate 6,475, forward strand.
CACTCGGCGGCGTACGGGGTGGTGTCGTACTACACCGCGTTCCTCAAGGCGAACTACCCGGCCGAGTACATGGCCGCGCTCCTGACCTCGGTCAAGGACGACAAGGACAAGATGGCGATCTACCTCAACGAGTGCCGCCGGATGAAGATCCAGGTGCTGCCGCCCGACGTCAACGAGTCGTCGTCGAGCTTCACCCCGGTCGGCAACGACATCCGGTTCGGCCTGGGCGCGATCCGCAACGTCGGGCACAACGTGGTCGACGGGATCGTCGTCGGCCGCACCGAGAAGGGCCGGTACGTCGATTTCAACGACTTCATGGACAAGGTCCCTTCGGTCGTGTGCAACAAGCGCGTGATCGAGTCGTTGATCAAGGCTGGAGCCTTCGACGACATGAAGCACAAGCGCCGCGCTCTGGTGGCTATCCACGAGGTCGCGGTCGACCAGTACATCGACATCAAGAAGAACGAGGCGATCGGCCAGGACTCGCTTTTCGCCGGGCTCGACGACCTCGCCGGGGACGGCGTCGGCTTCGGGGTCAGCGTGACCGTCCCGGACATCGAGGACTGGGACAAGACCACCCTGCTCGGCCACGAGCGGGAGATGCTCGGGCTCTACGTCTCCGACCACCCGTTGCTCGGCCTCGAGCACGTGCTGCAGGCTGCCAGTGACTGCACCATCGGCCAGCTGATGCTCGACGAGGAGCGCCCGGACGGCTCGAACGTCACCGTCTCCGGGCTGATCACCTCGATCCAGCGCAAGATGACCAAGCGCGGCGACACCTGGGCGATGGTCACCGTGGAGGACCTCGACGGCGCCATCGACGTGCTCCTGTTCCCGAGCGCCTACCAGCTTGCCGCGACCTTGCTGATCGAGGACGCGATCGTCACGGTCAAGGGCCGGTTGTCCCGGCAGAAGGACCAGCCCGAGCTGCACGGCCAGGAGGTCAGCCTTCCTGACATCAGCGACGGGCCGAGTGGTCCGGTGCAGATCTCGATGCCGTCGACCCGGTGCACCGGGCCGGTGGTCGAGCAGCTTAAGGAGGTCCTCGCGACCCATCCCGGGATGTCGGAGGTACGTTTGAAACTGATGTCCAGAGAATCCACGAAGGTGTTCCGGATGCCCGACCAGCTCCGGGTGACCCCCAGCCCTGCCCTGTTCGCCGACCTCAAGCAGCTGCTCGGGCCCGGGTGCCTGGGATGAGCGAGGACGTCTTCGCCGCGCCTGGCGCGGCCGACGAGCCCGTGCGCACCGAGCCTGCGGCGTACGGGCCCGGCAGCTTCGGGCAGCCGCCTCTGCCCGTTGCAGCCTCAGCAGAGGGCAAACGCAATGCTGCCGACCGGCTCGCTGTGCTCACCGACCTCTCGGTGGTAGTCGCGTGGTTCGCGGTCGCTGCGGTGCTCGCTGCCGTGGTCTGGGTCCAGGTGACCCCCTTGCCGAGGTTCACCCGCACAGCCAACAACGGCACCATGGGCGAGGACCAGCTGGTCAAGCAGTTCGCGACGAACGGATGGTTCCTGGTGATCGCGGCAGTCGCCGGGCTGATCAGCGGGGTCGCCCTGATGCTGCTGCGTCGGAAGCGCCCGATCGCAATGGTGCTGCTCATCGCCGTCGGCGGAGTGCTGGCCACCGTGATCATGCTGCAGGTCGGACTGGTGCTCGGACCGGACAGCCCGAGCAAGACGCTGGCCACGGTCAAGGTCGGCGCCACGGTGCCGGTCCAGCTCAAGCCCGACGTGCACGCGATCTATTTCGTCTGGTCGGTCACGGCCCTGGTCGGCGCGGTACTTGCGCTGTGGGGTCGCGAGTCGGCCGCTGGCAGCGAAGAGCATCCCTAGCCATCCTGATCCGCAACGCCGTGGAGCACGGCGAGCAGCAGGTAGTGTGCGGCGACCCGCACCACCCGCACGATCGACACGACCAGCCCACCTCCGCGAGGGATCTCCATGTCCGACCAGCAGCCGCCCGAGCCGTCCGACGAGCCCTCTGGCGAGCCGTCCAACCGGCCGGCGAACGAGCCCTCAGACGAGTCGCCGGCCCAGCCGGACGTGCCAGCGTCCGCTCCTGCTGAGGCTTCTCCTGATGACGTCGAGGACACCGCCGCTGAGGACGCCGCGGCGCTACCCGACGGGACCGAGCCGACCGCCGTCCTGCCCGCAGAGACGAGCGCCGCTGCCATCGCCGAGCCGACCGACGGACGGCGCCGCACGCGTCGTACGGCGATCATCACAGCTGTGGCCGTCGCGGTCGTCGCTGTCCTCGGAGGCGGGGCCTACGCGGTCTACACGGCCTTCTTCGGCGGCGGTCCGCAACCGGCTGACGTGCTGCCCTCGACGACGGTGGCGATGATGAGCGTCGACCTCGACCCGTCAGCCGGTCAGAAGATCGCTGCGATCCGGACCATCCGCCGGTTCCCGTCGTTGAAGAAGGATCTCGGGCTGCACACCCAAGACGACCTGCGCCGTTTCATCTTCGACAAAGTGGTCCAGGGCGGCAAGTGCCCCGGCCTGACCTACGACAAGGATATGAAGCCGTGGGTCGGCAAGCGCGGCGCCGTGGCCGCAGTGGACCTCGGCGGAGCCAAGCCCGTGCCCGCGATCGCCCTGCAGGTCACCGACCGGGGCAAGGCCAAGACGGACTTCGCCAAGATCGCAGCGTGCGCGACGAGCGGGGACGGGTTCGGTTTCGCCATCGGCGACCACTACCTGATCGCGAGCGACACGACCGCGCACGCCGCCAAGATCCTCGCCGAGGGCAAGAAGAAGCCGCTCGCCGACAATGCTTCGTACAAGAAGTGGACCGACCAGGCCGGTGACCGCGGCGTCGCCACGTTCTACATCTCCAAGAAGGCGGTCGGCTACCTCGCCGACAACCTGAAGTCGGTCGCCGGCAACGTGCCCGGCTTGGGCTCAGGCTCCTCGGCTGACCCGTTCTCGACGGTCCAGGACCAGCTCAAGGACTTCCAGGGCATCGCCGGCACGATCCGGTTCGCCGGCGGCGGCATGGAGATGTCGCTGGCTGGAGGCGGACTGGAGAACTACACCGGCGGCAGTGGTGTCGGCTCCAAGATCGGCGCGCTCCCGAAGGACACCGCGATCGCGGCGGGCATCGCGGTCCCGAAGGACTACGCGAAGACGCTGGTAGCCAACCTGAAGGCGTCGGTCTCGGGCAAGAACGTCGACCTGGTCACCGAGATCGCGAAGGAGACCGGCCTGGAGCTGCCCGACGACCTCCAGACCCTGCTCGGCTCTGCGATCACGCTCTCGGTCGGAGGTGACGCCCCGCCCGACCTGAAGAACCTCCAGAGCCTGGCCGACATCCCGCTCGGCCTGACCCTGCACGGCGACGGCGGTGCGATCAAGGACCTCATCGCGACGGCACAGGAGCACCTCGGCGCGACGCTCGCCGATTACCAGATCGGCGTCGAGAGCTCGGCCTCCGAGGTCGTCCTGAGCCCGTCGAAGGCCTACGCGGACGCCCTGCTGGAGAAGGGCACGCTGGGCTCGAGCTCGAAGTTCACCGACGTTGTCCCGAATGCGGACCGCGCCTCGGCGATCATCTACGTCGACTTCGACTCCGCCTGGCGCTCGACGCTGGTCAACCTGATCAAGGACTTCGGTGGGACCGCGAGCGAGGTGGCGTCGGCGGACGCGAACACCGCGCCGCTGAAGTCGCTCGGGATCAGCACCTGGGTCCAGGGGAGTACCAGCCACTTCCTGCTCAAGGTCGCGACCGACTGAGGTCGATCAGGGCCGCGTCGATCAGGGCCGGGTCAATCGAGAGCAGGTCGATCAGGTGTCGCGGCGGATCCTGGCCAGCACGGCACCGGTCACCGTGAGCAGGTCGTGCGGGCTCAGTCCGAGGTCCAGCCCGCGTCGGCCGCCGCTGACGTAGATGGTGCCGCGCTCCACGGCCGAGTCGTCGACGACGGTGCGCAGGGCCCGCTTCTGGCCGATCGGCGAGATGCCGCCGACGACGTACCCGGTCACTCGTGCGGCGAGGCCCGCGTCGGCCATCACGGCCTTCTTGGCGTGCAGTGCCGAGGCCAGAGCCTTGAGGTCGAGCTGGGTGCTGACCGGCACGACGGCTACGACGAGCTTCCCGTCGGCCTCGGCGAGCAAGGTCTTGAAGACGACCTCGGCGGCCAGGCCGAGCGCGTCAGCCGCTTCGAGCCCGTAGGCGGTCACTGCAGGGTCGTGCACATAGCTGTGCACGGTGAAGGCGATGCCTGCGTTGGTCAGGGCCAGCATCGCAGGGGTGCCGGCTGGTGGCTTCGCTGTCATCGGGGCCGTCCCTGCTCGGGTCCTAGTTGGGGGACCAGCGTGTGCGCGCCACCTCGGTGGCTGGCAGGCTCGGGATCGCACGCATCGCCCGCATCTCCTGGCGCAGCGTGTAGCGCAGCATCCGCAGCCGCTCGCCGGCGTCCTCGGCCTCGAGGAGCTCCTGGCGCTCGGACTGGCTGAGCAGGCAGGTCGCTGCCAGCGAGTAGGACAGGTACGTCGGGTCTGCCGGCATCGGCCCGGCCAGTACCGGCCCGCCGCGGAGCTCGGAGAGCTGCTCGCGGTACTCCTCGAAGGTGTCCAGCGTCCGGCTCGCCTCCTCCGGGGCCAGCGGGTCGCCGGCATCGGCTGCGTCGTCGAGCAGGTCGCAGGCAGCGCGCAGGTACTCCCCACTGCCGTCCACCTCGTTGAGCACGACCCGCTGCCGCCCGGTGACCTCGATGTCGAACCGGCCGTCGTCGTACCGCTCGGAGTCGGTCAGCTGCACCAGGGTCCCGGTCCTGGCCATCGACTGCATCCCGTGGTCGCCGACCTCGTATCCCTCGCGGATGGCGACCACGGCGAAGACCCGCTCGGCCGGGTCGGCGATCTTCAGCAGGTCGCGCATCAGGGCCCGGTACCGGTCCTCGAAGACGTGTAGCGGCGTGACGACGCCGGGGAACAGCACCGCGTTCAGCGGGAACACCGGGATCATCGTCACAACGCCAACCTAGACGGTCCCCGGTACCGGGACCGGTGACCGAGCGGTGAAATCGGGTCGGTGTCTCGCGCCCGCCTTCCCTAGACTGGGCCCATGCTGCGCAGGATCGATCTGAGGGACGCAGGCTCGCGCGCCGGGCCGGACGTCCCCGACTACCGGACCATGGTGCCAAGGGCCGACTTCGACGTCGAGTCCGCGCTGCACGTCGTCCGGCCGATCTGCGACGCCGTGCGCGACCGCGGTGTCGAGGCGATCCTGGAGTACTCGGCGAAGTTCGACGGCGTCGAGGGCACCACCATCACGGTGCCCACCGAGGCGCTGACCCGGGCGCTGGCCGAGCTCGACCCGGCCGTCCGCGCCGGCCTGGAGGAGTCGATCCGACGGCTGCGGACGACCTGCGAGGCCGAGATCGAGCGCAACGTCGTTACCGACCTCGGGCCCGGGGCGCGGGTCACCCAGCGGATGATCCCCGTCGACCGGGTGGGGCTCTACGTCCCGGGCGGTGTCGCCCCGCTGGTCTCCAGCGTGGTGATGAACGTGGTCCCGGCGCAGGTCGCTGGCGTCGGCTCGATCGCGCTGACCAGCTCGCCGCAAAAAGACTTCGACGGCCTGCCGCACCCCACGATCCTGGCCGCCTGCGCGCTGCTCGGCATCGAGGAGGTCTACGCCGTCGGCGGGGCCCAGGCGATCGCGATGCTGGCCTACGGCGCCGGGCCGTGCCGCAAGGTCGACCTGGTCACCGGCCCGGGCAACATCTACACGGTCTCTGCCAAGCGGCTGCTCAAGGGGATCGTCGGGATCGACTCCGAGGCCGGGCCGACCGAGATCGCAATCCTGGCCGACGACAGTGCTGACGCGGCGTACGTCGCTGCCGACCTGATCAGCCAGGCCGAGCACGACCCGATGGCCGCCTCGGTGCTGGTCACCGACTCCCTCCGGCTGGCCGACGACGTCGACGTCGAGCTCGACAAGCAGGTCGCCGCCACCCGGCACGTCGAGCGGATCCGGACTGCTCTGGCCGGCGCCCAGTCCGGGATCGTGCTGGTCGACGACGTCGACCAGGGTCTCGACGTGGTCAACGCCTACGCCGCAGAGCACCTCGAGATCCACACCGTCGACGCTCCAGCAGTCGCCGCCCGCGTCCGCAACGCCGGCGCGGTCTTCGTCGGAGAGTTCGCCCCCGTCTCGCTCGGCGACTACTGCGCTGGCTCCAACCACGTGCTGCCCACGGCGGGCTGCGCCTGCCACTCCTCGGGCCTCTCGGTCCGGGCGTTCCTGCGTGCCGTGCACGTCATCGAGTACACGCGCGACGCGCTGGTCGAGGTCGGCCAGCACGTGATGACCCTCGCCGACGCCGAGGACCTGCCCGGCCACGGCGCGGCGGTCCGGGTGCGGCTGGAGTCGGCTCAATGATCTTCCCGCCCCTGCGCGAGGAGCTCCGGGGCGTCGAGCCGTACGGCGCGCCCCAGCTCGACGTGCCCGTCTGTCTCAACGTCAACGAGAACCCGTACTCGCCGTCGGCTGCCGTCGTCGCGGACATCGCGTCGTCGGTCGCTGCTGCCGCCGCATCCCTGAACCGCTACCCGGACCGGGAGTTCACCGGGCTGCGCGAAGGCCTCGCGGCGTACCTGAACACCTCAGGCGGGGCCGGCATCACGCCCGAGACGGTGTGGGCAGCCAACGGCTCCAACGAGATCATGCTGCAGCTCCTGCAGGCGTTCGGGGGGCCGGGCCGGACCGCGGTCTCCTTCGCCCCGACGTACTCGATGTACCCGGAGTACGCCCGCGACACCAGCACCGCCTGGGTGGCCGGGCGCCGCCACGACGACTTCTCCTTCGACCTCGAGCACGCCGCCGCGCTGATCGCCGAGCACGCCCCGGACGTGGTGCTGCTGCCCTCGCCGAACAACCCGACGGGGACGGCCCTGCCGCACGCGGTGATCGGGAGGCTCTGCGAGCTGCTGCCCGAGGGCATCGTGGTGATCGACGAGGCGTATGGCGAGTTCCGGCGCGAGGGAGTCCCCTCGGCGCTCGAGCTGCTGCCCGTGCACCGCAACCTGGTGGTCACCCGGACGATGAGCAAGGCGTTCGCGCTGGCCGGGGCGCGCCTGGGCTATCTGGCCGCGGCGCCGGAGATCTGCGACGCGCTGCGGGTGGTCCGGCTGCCGTACCACCTCTCCGCGGTGACCCAGGCGACAGCCAGCGCAGCCCTGCGGCACGCCGGCGAGCTGCTCGCCAGGGTGGCCGAGCTCCGCGAGGAGCGCGACGCCACGGTCGAGTGGTTGCGCGCGCAGGGGCACGCCGTGGCCGACTCGGATGCGAATTTCGTCCTGTTCGGTGTCTTCGCAGACCGGCGCGCGGTATGGCAGGGGCTGCTCGATCGAGGGGTGCTGATCCGGGAGACTGGGCCCGAAGGCTGGCTCCGCGTCTCGATCGGGACCGCCGCAGAGATGATGGCGTTCAAGGACGCCCTGACCGAGACACTGACCGTGATGCTGAAGAAGGAGACGCAATGAGCCGCAAGGTTCGCCTGGAGCGGGAGACCAAGGAGTCCAAGGTCCTCGTCGAGCTCGACCTCGACGGCAGCGGCCGGACCGAGATCTCCACCGGCGTCGGCTTCTATGACCACATGCTCACCGCGCTCGGCCGGCACGGCCTGTTCGACCTGACCGTGCGCACCGAGGGCGATACCCACATCGACGCCCACCACACCGTCGAGGACACCGCGATCGTTCTCGGCGACGCGCTGCACCAGGCGCTGGGCGACAAGGCCGGCATCCGCCGTTTCGGCGACTCCCTGGTGCCGTTGGACGAGGCGCTGGTGCAATGCGCCGTGGATGTCTCCGGCCGCCCGTACTGTGTCCATCTCGGGGAGCCTGAAGGGCAGCAGTTCGTCTCGATCGGCGACGCCTACCTCGGCTCGCTGACCCGACACGTCTTCGAAACGCTGGCGCACCACGGACAGCTCGCGCTGCACGTGCGGGTGCTCTCGGGTCGGGACCCGCACCACATCGTGGAGGCGCAGTTCAAGGCCGTGGCCCGTGCGCTGCGCGATGCCGTCGCGCTCGATCCGCGCGAGACCGGCGTGCCCTCGACCAAGGGACTTCTGTGACGTCGGTTCTCCAGGCGGGCGCCGAGCGCCCTTCTCGAGGGGCTCCGCGGGTCGTCGTCCTCGACTACGGCTCAGGCAACATCAGGTCCGCCGTCCGGGCGCTGGAGCGTGCCGGTGCGCAGGTCGAGCTGACCTCGAGCAAGGCGGCTGCGCTCGCCGCTGACGGCCTGGTCGTCCCGGGCGTCGGAGCGTACGCAGCGTGCATGGCCGGGCTGCTCGCGGTCAAGGGGCCCGAGATCATCGGGCGTCGGCTGGCCGGGGGCCGGCCGGTGCTCGGGATCTGCGTGGGCATGCAGGTGCTGTTCGGGCACGGCGTCGAGCACGGCGTGACCACCGAAGGCTGCGGCGAGTGGCCGGGCACTGTCGAGCGGTTGCAGGCGCCGGTGGTGCCGCACATGGGCTGGAACACCGTCGACGTCCCCGAGGGCAGCACCCTGTTCGACGGGGTCGCGGGGGAGCGGTTCTACTTCGTGCACTCCTACGGCGTCCGGGACTGGGAGCTGGTCACCAACAACAGGACGAGGGCGCCGCAGGTCACCTGGTCCGAGACCGGATCGGCCCCCGGGGCCGGCGACCGGTTCGTGGCGGCGGTCGAGAACGGGCCGCTGTGCGCGACCCAGTTCCACCCCGAGAAGTCCGGCGACGCCGGCGCCCGGCTGCTGGCCAACTGGGTCGGCTCGCTGGTGGCCCGGTGAGTGATCCGGTGAGTGATCCGGTGAGTGGTCCGGTGAGCCGACGATGAGCAAGGAGCGGGCTCGGCGCCGAGAGGTGCGCGAGCGTGAGGCAGCCGCCCGTGCGCAGACCCGGGCCGTGGCCGTGGCCAAGGCAGCCCGCCGGCGGGTCCGCAAAGCTGCCTGGAGGCGTCGCCTCGGCCCGTTGCTGCCTGGAGGCCCGACAGGCCGGCAGACCGGGTTGCTGGCCAGCCGCCGGCGTACCCGGCTGAACCTGATCATCGCCTCGCTGCTCTTCGTCCAGGTCATCACCTGGGTCGTCCGCCCCGACTGGCAGGCCCGCCTTGCAGCAGTCGTCATCGCCGTGATCGCGTTCCCGGTGATCGCGGCCTTCGCACTCTGACCCCGCCCGCCTCGATCAACTCACCTGATCAACCCACTCGACCAACCCACCCGCCCGACCCGATCCCTGGAGCCCCACCGTGACCGACCACCTCGAACTGCTGCCGGCCGTGGACATCGCCGACGGCCAGGCCGTCCAGCTCGTCCAGGGCGTCGCGGGCTCGGAGAAGAAGTTCGGAGACCCGATCGAGGCTGCCCTGCGCTGGCAGGAGGCCGGCGCCGAGTGGCTGCACCTCGTCGACCTCGACGCTGCGTTCGGGCGCGGCAACAACCGCGAGCTCCAAGCCGACATCGTCGGCCGGCTCGACATCAAGGTCGAGATGAGCGGCGGTATCCGTGACGACGAGTCGCTGGAGGCTGCGATGGCCGCCGGCTGCCGCCGGGTCAACATCGGCACCGCGGCACTGGAGCAGCCCGAGTGGTGCGCGCAGGCGATCGCGACCTACGGCGACCGGGTCGCGATCGGGCTCGACGTACGGGGGACGACGCTGGCAGCCCGGGGCTGGACCCGCGACGGCGGCGACCTCTACGAGGTGCTGGCCCGCCTCGACGCCGAGGGCTGCGCCCGCTACGTCGTCACCGACGTCAACAAGGACGGGATGCTCCAGGGCCCGAACCTGGAGCTGCTCACCGATGTCTGCGGTGTCACCGACCGACCGGTGGTCGCCTCGGGCGGTATCACCGAGCTGGCCGACCTCGAGGCGCTGATGGGCCTGGTCGGAATCGGGGTGGAGGGCGCGATCATCGGCACCGCGCTCTACGAGGGACGGTTCACGCTGACCGAGGCGCTGCGCCTGACCTGGCCTGACGGAGTCCGCGGATGAGCCTGGCAGTCCGGGTGATCCCGTGCCTCGACGTCGACGGCGGCCGGGTGGTCAAAGGCATCAACTTCCAAGAGCTGCGCGACGCCGGGGACCCGGTCGAGCTGGCGAAGGTGTACGACGCCGAGGGTGCTGACGAGCTGACCTTCCTCGACATCTCGGCTTCGCACGAGGGGCGCGCGACCACGATGGAGATCGTCTCGCGCACCGCCGAGCAGGTCTTCATCCCGCTCACCGTCGGAGGGGGCATCAGCAGCGTCGAGGACGTCGACCGGCTGCTACGGGCCGGGGCGGACAAGATCGCGGTGAACACCGCGGCGATCACCCGACCCGGGCTCGTCGCCGAGATCGCCGACCGTTTCGGCAACCAGGTGCTGGTCCTCTCCCTCGACGCCCGACGGGCGCAGCCCGGCTCCGGTCACGTAGGGGACTCAGGGTTCGAGGTCACCACCCACGGCGGGCGCAAGTCCTCCGGCCTGGACGCGATCGAGTGGGCGGTCCAAGCCGCGGGGCTCGGTGCCGGCGAGATCCTGCTCAACGCGATGGACGCGGACGGGACGCAGGACGGGTTCGACCTCGAGCTGATCCGCCAGGTCCGGGCCGCAGTCTCGATCCCGGTGATCGCGAGCGGAGGTGCCGGCGCGGTCGAGCACTTCGCCCCTGCGATCGATGCTGGTGCCGATGCCGTCCTGGCCGCGACCGTGTTCCACTTCGGCACCTTGCGGATCGGCGAGGTCAAGGGCGCCCTGAGCCAGGCCGGGTACCCGGTCCGTTAAGGGACTACCCGGACTCGCGCCAGCGTGGCCAGGCGTGGCCAGGCGGACGAGGGCGGGCGACCGTCATGCGAGCGAAGCGAGCGGTCGTCAACCGAGGACGACGCCGACAGACGCCGCGGACGGCAGTGCTGGTCAGTCCGGGAGCCAGCAGAGGCCGTACCGCTGCCCGCCGTTCCACTGCGCCTGGGTCGGCCACTCGAAGCTCCAGCGCAGCTTGAGGGTGTCGGGCGCGTGCTGCGAGGCCACGTCGCGGCACGCCGACTCGGCCTTGCTGCCGGCGCTCTTGGCGAGGTAGTGGGTGCCGGCCGGCAGCGCGATCGTCGCCTCTGCGCGCCAGCTGTGGTGCTCGACGCACGGCACCCGCGTGAAGCCGGTCGCACCGGGCGCGGCGGTGCCGCAGGTGCCGAAGCGGGCCAGGGCGCTGTGCGTGTCGAGCAGCTTGCGGGTGCGTGCCGGCAGGGCGAGGAAGCCGCCTCCCGGAGCCCCGGTGCCGCCTGCTGAGATGACCAGGTCGCAGCGGTACCAGAGCGCCCCGGCATCGACCTGCGCAGGCGTGGGAGAGAACCAGACCGCCTGGACCTGGCTGAGCCGCTGGGTCTCGGTGCTGCCGCCGACGTACCGGTCGACGCGGCTGCGGCAGGCAGCGGCGATCTCCTGCTGTACGGCGGTCGACCCGATCGCCAGCAGATGCCCGGCGCGGAGCGGGTCGAAGGCCCCGACGTCGACGGTCAGCGACGTATGCCGGCCCGAGCACGGCACCGCGGCTGAGGAGGACGTCTCCTTCAGCGCGGCGGCGACGGTCAGGTTGTAGCAGGCGGCGAGGGGCGGCGCCTTCGGCGGGTCGGGTGCTGTCGAGGCCTCCGATCCGCTGCCGGCGATCGGTTTGCCGTTGCCGGCGCAGCCCGCGAGCGCTCCGGCTCCGAGGCCGAGTAGCACCAGGGCGGCCAGCAGACGGCGTACGGCGCTCACAGGCTCGTCCTCGCCCAGCAGATCGAGCGCCGGGTGCCGGTTGCCCAGTCCTCGGCCCCGAACGCGGTGACGGCGAACCCGAAGGACGCGGGGTGATGGAGATAGGTGCCGATGGAGTCGTGGCAGCGGTCGCGCGAGCGGGCAGCTACGACCCGGTCGCCGGGGTAGGAGGCCGCAGGCTTGCCGATCTCGACCGTGGTCGCGGCCCGCCACGTGTGCGGAACCGAGCACGGCACCTTGGTCCCGCCGACGACCTCGGCGCCTTGGGAGCAAGTCAACCAGGCGTCCGGCGGCGAGGTGGCGAACATGCCCTCGGCAGGCGTCGGCAGAGAGGCCAGGGTCCTGGTTCCGCGCGGGCCGCCGACGACGTCGCAGCGGAACCAGCGGGCGCCACGCTGCCAGCCGCGCTCGGACGGTCCGAACCACGACCAGCTCAGCCAGGCGCGGAGGACCTGGTCCTCGTCGGCGCCGAGGTACGCCCCGAACGCCTTCGTGCAGGCGGCCTCGGCGTAGGTGGCCTGGCGGGCGTCGTCGTAGGCCTGCCCGGTGCTGCGCGGCAGGGCCCCGACCAGGAACGTCTGAGCGGTGTGCCGGCGGCTGCAGGCGACGACCGTGGTGCTGTTGCTGGTCGAGTCGAGATCGGCGGCACGCAGGTCGCGGCAGCTGCCCGTGCGGGGCGGCGTGGTGCTGTCTGCGGAGCCGGCCGAGGCGAACGGTGCGCTGCAGGCGCCGAGCATCAGCGAGCCGAGCACCAGCCCGCAGCTGAGCCCGAGGCGGGCGCTACGTCGAAGCACCGACCCTCCTAGCCTGCGACCAACGCGGCGATCGTACCGCCCAGGTCGTAGGCCTTCTCCTGCTCCTGGCCGGTCACCTCGCCCAGAGCCTCGAGGACCTCGTAGCCCTGCTGCCAGCCGAGCGCCCCGGTGATCGCGAGGACCGAGCGCACCGCGCCGGTGGTGTCGTAGCGGCCGTGGACGTAGAGCCCGAACGGCCTTCGAGCAGTCCGCGACCCGCCGTCGCCAGCGCCTCCGCCAGCATCGAGCGCGCCACCGATCTGCAGGAACGTGGAGTCGAAGACGTGCTTGAGGGCGCCGGACATGTACCCGAAGTTCGCTGTCGTGCCCAGGACGTAGCCGTCGGCAGCGAGCAGGTCCGTGGAGTCCGCCCCGCCGCGGGCGAACGCCAGGGCGTCGGTCACCACGACCTCGACACCGGTGATCGCGTCGTCGTGCGCTCCGGCGACGACAGCGTCGGTCAGCGCCCGCAGAGCAGCGGTCGGTGAGTGGTGGAGGATCAGGAGGCGCGGCACCTGACCAGTGTGGCGGACCGGGCTCGGAGTCTCACCGGGCTGTTACGGGCTCGACGAACGGGCAACGCCGCGTCGCTACGGGCTCGACCCGCGGCGGACGGGTTGGGCTATGCTGGGCAGGTCATGTTGATGCGCCAGCTCCTTCTTCGCTGCCGCAGCGAGGTCTGACTCAAGCCGGACCCCCTCGCTGCGGAGTGCTCGTGCACGCCGGCACCACTTTCGAGGCGAAGAGACAAATCCATGACTGAGCAGAAAACCTCCGGCATCCACCTGAGCCGGACCAGCAACACCCAGCAGCCCAGCGGCATGCCGGTCGGCCGCTACCGGGCCTTCGAGCCTGTCACCGTTCCGGACCGCACCTGGCCGGACCGCAAGATCACGCACGCGCCGCGCTGGCTGTCCACGGACCTCCGCGACGGCAACCAGGCGCTGATCGACCCGATGAGCCCAGACCGCAAGATGCGGATGTTCGAGCTCCTGGTCCAGATGGGCTACAAGGAGATCGAGATCGGCTTCCCGGCCGCGAGCCAGACCGACTTCGATTTCGTCCGTCAGCTCGTCGACGGCGACAAGATCCCCGGCGACGTACGGGTCTCGGTACTGACCCAGGCCCGCGAGGACCTGATCGAGCGGACGGTGTCCTCCCTGGTGGGCGCGCCGAACGCGACCGTGCACCTCTACAACGCGACCGCGCCGCTGTTCCAGCGGGTGGTCTTCGGGGTCAGCGAGGCCGAGTGCATCGCGATCGCGACGCGGGGGACCGAGTGGGTGATGAAGTACGCCGAGCAGCTGCTCGCCGGCACCGATTTCGGCTACCAGTACAGCCCGGAGATCTTCACCCAGACCCCGACCGACTTCGCCCTCGAGGTCTGCGAGCGGGTCTCGGACGTGTGGCAGCCTGAGGACGGGCGGGAGATCATCCTGAACCTGCCTGCGACCGTGGAGATGTCGACGCCGAACACCTACGCCGACCAGATCGAGTATTTCGGGCGCCAGCTGACCCGGCGCGAGCACTCGGCGATCAGCCTGCACCCGCACAACGACCGCGGCACCGCGGTCGCCGCGACCGAGCTCGCTCTGATGGCCGGAGCCGATCGGGTGGAGGGCTGCCTCTTCGGCCACGGCGAGAGGACCGGGAACGTCGACCTGGTGACCCTGGCGATGAACCTGTTCAGCCAGGGCATCGATCCGCAGATCGACCTGTCCGACATCGACGAGGTCCGGCGCACGGTCGAGTACTGCACCAACCTGCCCGTGCACCCGCGGCACCCGTGGGCCGGCGACCTCGTCTACACGGCGTTCTCGGGCTCGCACCAGGACGCGATCAAGAAGGGCCTCGAGGACCTGGACCGGATCGCTGCCGAGCGGGGCGTCCCTGTCGGCGAGATCCCCTGGGAGGCGCCGTACCTGCCGATCGACCCGAAGGACGTCGGCCGCACCTATGAGGCCGTTATCCGGGTCAACAGCCAGTCCGGCAAGGGCGGGGTGGCCTACATCTTGAAGTCCGAGCACAAGCTCGACCTGCCCCGGCGCCTGCAGATCGAGTTCAGCCGGGTCGTGCAGCAGGCGACCGACGACTCCGGCAAGGAGATGGCCGGGCCGGAGATCTGGGACGCGTTCTGCGCTGAGTACCTGGACCGCGAGGCCCCGCTGCGGCTCGACACGGTGCACTCCTCCTCGGCTGCGGGGGAGAAGGACGAGCTCACCGTGGGCGTGGTCGTCCAGGGCGAGCCGATGGAGCTCAAGGGCTCCGGCAACGGCCCGATCGCCTCGTTCGTGGAGGCGATCAACGCGCTGCCGCAGGAGTGGGACGTCCGGGTGCTCGATTACACCGAGCACGCCCTGTCCGAGGGCGGCGACGCGATCGCCGCGGCGTACGTCGAGTGCACCGTCGGCGGGGAGATCCGGTGGGGGGTCGGCCTCGACGCCAACATCGTGACCGCCTCGCTCAAGGCCGTCGTCTCCGCGATCAACCGCGCCTGAGGACCATCTGCTCGGTCAGCGCCGGCGACCCGTACCGGATCGGGCGGGTCGCACCGGTGCTGACGAACCCGAACGCCTCGTAGGCGCGACGGGCTGGCACGTTGCCGATCGCGACGTCCAGCGCGAGCCCGAGGCCGCGCGGTGCTGCCCACTTGACCAGTGCGTCCAGCACCTGCGCGGCCAGGCGCCGTCCGCGGTACGCCGGATCGGTCCACATCGCGATCACGTGCAGCCGCTGCCGGTCCTCGGCGACGTCTTCGAGGTACCCGCCGCCCAGGGCGACCGGCTCGCCACCATCGACCACGACGACCCGGGGCCCGACCTCGGCCAGCCAGGCGCGCCAGCCGTCCTCGTCGATGACGGCCTCATGCTCGAGCGTCGAGCCGAACGCGTCAGGATCCGCGGCGAGCGACCGCAGCCTGATCGATCGCCACAGGGCCCAGTCGTCGGGCTGCAGCACACGGGTCTCGAGCTCCTCCACCGGGCCAGTCTCGCCACACCGGAACGACACCGCGAGCCGTTTTGGCCCGGACCGCCCTTCGGCAGCGCAGGGACGCCCTAACCTCGTCCTATGACGCTCGTCTCCGAACGCATCGGACAGTTCTTCTGCGAGGACCACCGCCTCGAGTACACCGAGTTCGGCTCGGGAGACCACTGGGTCGTGCTGCTCTCGGGTCAGCTGATGCCGCGTTCGATGCACCAGCGGCTCGCTCGCCGGATCGCGGGGACGGGCGCGCACGTCGTCACCGTCGACCTGCTCGGCCATGGCCGCTCGGACCGACCGGCCGACCCGCTGCTCTACTCCGCGACGGCCTTCGGCGAGCAGGTCATCGCCCTGCTCGACCACCTCGGCGCCGAGCGTGCGGTCCTCGGCGGCACCTCGCTGGGCGCCAACGTCGCGCTCGAGGCCGCGGTCCTCGCACCCGAGCGGGTCAAGGGCCTGATCCTGGAGATGCCGGTCCTCGACAATGCCGTCGAGGCCGGCATCGTGGCGTTCGCGCCGCTGCTGCTCGTTGCCCGGGTCGCACCGCTCGCGGTGACCGGCGTCCGGCTGCTCTCCCGGACCGTGCCGCGCGGCATCGTCCCGTTCTGGGTCGGCGTCGGCCTCGACAGCCTCGACCAGCGGCCGGCCGCCCTCGCCGCCACCGTGCACGGCCTGTTCTTCGGCCGCACCGCACCCGGCGCCAAGCAGCGTGCCGCGATCGACGTACCGGCCCTGGTGATCGGCCACGACCACGACTTGGTGCACCCCGCGGCGGACGCCGCGATGCTCGCCGAGGAGCTCGCCGACTCCCGCTTCGTCGCCGCCCGCAGCGCGCTGGAATGGCGCGTCAGACCGCGGCGCCTCGACGAGGCCGCAACGGCGTTCGTGGCCGAGTGCTGGGCGCGCCCGGAGAGCGGAAGGCTGCTCGACGCGTCGTCCTGACGGCGCTGCCGCGCTTTGCGCAATACCGGGCGACGGCCCGGCCCGGCTACTAGTCTCGACGAGCAGTCTGATCCGAGACGCCGGATACTCGCTGAAGGAGGGGGCGGATCGCATGCGTTCACGCTCTGCCTTCATCCGTGGCATCCAGCAGCTCCTGGGCCGTGAGCGCTCCGATCCCAGAGTCGCCCAGTACCTGTTCGTGGTGCCGGTGCTGTTCGATGTCGCCTTCGTGCACTTCCACGCCAGTCCGAACGTCCCGTGGTACTACCTAGCCGGGCTCGGCGTGATCGCCCTGGCGACGGCACTGGCGCTCGGGATCGGGCTGCGGGCGAGGCCGCTGCCGCAGTGGCTCAGCATCGCGGTGCCGACGATCGACATCCTCGGGCTCGGGATGCTGCGGATCGACCAGGAGAGCACTGCCGGGATCGCGCTGGTCTTCCCGGCCATCTGGCTCGGGCTCCAGTTCGGGCGCAAGGGGATGGCGACGGCTGCGCTGGCCGGATCGGTCGCGTTCGTCGTACCGCTCTTCTGGCGGCACAGCTCCCAGCCCGACATCGCCAGGACCGCGCAGCACCTGGTGCTGGCGCTGATGTGCTCGCTGGTCGTCGCGGTCACTGCGGAGATGTGGCAGAGCAAGGTCGTCGAGGCTGCCGACACCCAGCGGATGCTCGAACGCGCTGTCGGCGACAGCGCCGACCAGCGGCGGTTCAACGAGGCGATCCTGAACAGCGTCGACGTCGGGCTGGTCGCGCTGGATGCCGAAGGCCGGGTGCACTCGGTCAACCCGCGGCACCAGCGCTTCCTCGAGGCCGTCGGCGACCGCGACGGCACCCTGGACCGGGTCGGCAGCACCTTCGGACCGGACGGCTTCAGCGTGCTCGCTGCCGAGGAGCTGCCGACCTGGCGCGCGATGCGCGGCGAGACCCTGCGCGACTATCTGATCTGGGTCGGGGCGAAGTCCGTCGACCGACGTGCCTTCGCGGTCTCGGTGTCGCCGTTCTTCACCCCGGCCGGCAGCTTCGACGGTGCGGTCCTCGCCTATCACGACATCACCGAGCTGATGACCGCTGCTCGGCTGAAGGACGAGTTCGTCGCCACCGTCAGCCACGAGCTGCGCACCCCGCTGACCTCGATCGTCGGGTACGTCGACGTGCTGCTCGAGGACGTCGACGACATCCCCGATGATGCCCGTCCGTTCCTGCAGACCGTCCAGCGCAACGCGCGCCGGCTGCACCGCCTGGTCGACGACCTGCTCTCCGATGCCCTGCAGCTGGGCCGGGCCGAGCTGCACCTCGGCCGGATCTCGCTGGCAGCCGTCGTCCGTTCCTCGGCCGTGGAGGCGCAGAAGGCCGCGGTCGCCGCCGGCCTGGACTTCAAGGTCGACATCGGCAGGGCGGTCCTGGAGGTGACCGGCGACAGCGAGCGGCTCTCCCAGGTCATCGACAACATCTTCAACAACGCCATCAAGTTCACCCCGCGGGGCGGCAGCGTCAGCGGCTACGTCAAGCGCGACGGGCGCGACGCGCTGGTCCGGATCAGCGACACCGGCCGGGGGATCCCGCCCGAGGAGCTCCAGGACGTGTTCGTGAAGTTCTACCGCTCGCCCGGGGTGCAGCTCGACGCCATCCCCGGCACCGGGCTCGGGCTGGCGATCTCCAAGACGATCATCGAGGCCCACGGCGGGGCGATCGATGTCAGCAGCAGCGTCGGGCTCGGCACCACCCTGGAGATCCGGCTGCCACTGGCCGGGCCGCGGACAGCCCGGCCGAGGTAAGGCTGGCCGAGGTAAGTCTGGCCGAGGTAAGTCTGGCCGAGCGCGCGTCCGACACCGGATTCGCTGCTGGGCGGGGGAGGATGGGGCAGTGCCTCTCTACACCGACGAAGCGATCGTGCTGCGCACGCGCAAGCTCGCGGAGGCGGATCGGATCATCACGCTGCTGACCCGTCAGCACGGCGTGGTCCGCGCGGTGGCCAAGGGCGTACGACGGACCTCCTCGCGCTTCGGCTCGCGCCTGGAGCCGTTCACCCATGTCGACCTGCAGCTGGCCGAGGGCCGCAACCTGGACACCATCACCCAGGCGGTCACCCGCTCGCCGTTCGGCGAGGTGATCAGCGCCGACTACGACCGCTACACCGCAGCATCGGTGATGCTGGAGACCGCCGAGCGGCTGGTCGCCGAGGAGCGCGAGCCCTCGGTCCAGCAGTACCTGCTGCTGATCGGCGGCCTGCGGGCGATGGCCGCCGGCGAGCACCGCGCTTCAGACGTGATGGACTCCTTCGTGCTGCGCTCGCTCGCCGTCGCCGGCTACGCGCCCTCGTTCGACGGCTGCGCCCGCTGCGGGCTCGAAGGCCCGCACCGTGACTTCCATCCGGCCTCGGGCGGTGTGCTCTGCTCGGACTGCCGGGCTCCGGGGTCCGCGCATCCGGCGCCAACCACGATCGTGCTGCTCGGCGCGCTGCTGGCAGGCGACTGGCCGGTCGTCGACGCCGCCTCGGACCGGGATCGGCGCGAGGCCCGCGGGCTGGTCTCGGCGTACCTGGCCTGGCACCTGGAGCGGGGACTGCGCTCGCTGCCCTACGCGACCGGTCTGTGACCTCGTTGCTGTCCTCGACGAAGTAGGGTCGAGGAGTGCGGAAGTCACGGCGCGTGGCCGCCACGTCCCGGCGGACGAAGTTCTCCTATCCCGAGCCGCACCCCAGCGGTGCCGCGCCGCCGCAGATCCCGGCAGACCTGGTACCCGAGCACATCGCGGTGATCATGGACGGCAACGGACGCTGGGCCAATCAGCGTGGACTGCCCAGGACGGCCGGGCACGAGCGCGGTGAGCAGGCCCTGGTCGAGGTGGTCAAGGGCGCGATCGAGATCGGGGTGAAGGCGGTCTCGGCGTACGCGTTCTCGACTGAGAACTGGTCGCGCTCGCCCGAGGAGGTCCGCTTCCTGATGGGCTTCAACCGCGATGTGGTGCGGCGCCGTCGCGAGGAGCTGCACGACCTCGGGGTCAAGGTCCGCTGGGCCGGCCGGTCGCCCCGGCTGTGGCGCTCGGTGATCAAGGAGCTGCAGGTCGCCGAGGACCTGACCCGTGACAACGACGTGCTCACCCTGACGATGTGCGTGAACTACGGCGGCCGCGCCGAGATCGCGGACGCTGCGCGCGACCTCGCTCTCGACGTCGCTGCCGGCAAGGTCAATCCCAACCGGATCGACGAGCGCACCTTCGCCAAGTACCTCTACGTCCCCGAGCAGCCCGAGGCCGACATGGTCTGGCGCACCTCGGGGGAGGAGCGGCTGAGCAACTTCATGCTCTGGCAGGCGGCGTACTCCGAGTTCGTGTTCACCGACGTGCTGTGGCCCGATGTCGACCGGATCGAGCTCTGGAAGGCGATCGAGCTCTACGCCCAGCGGCACCGGAAATTCGGTGCCGCCGAGGACCTCGCGCCCAACGGCTAGCGTTCACCAGGCCGCGCAGCGCGTGCTGCTCTGCGTGCGAAGGCAAGGCGGCCAGCGTGCGTTCAGCAGTGCGCGCAGGTCCCGAAGATCTCCAGGGTGTGGCTTACCTCGCGGAAGCCGTGCTTCTCGGCGACCCCTCGGGTCCACTTCTCCACCGCGGGTCCTTCGACCTCCACCGTCCGGCCGCAGGTGCGGCAGACCAGGTGGTGGTGATGACTCGAGCTGCAGCGCCGGTAGACGGCCTCGCCGGCCTCTGAGCGGAGCATGTCGATCTCCCCGGCTTCAGCCATCGCCTGCAGGGCACGGTAGACGGTGGAGAGACCGACGTTGTCGCCGCCGCCGCGCAGCACCTCGTGGATCTCCTGAGCGCTGCGGAACTCGCCGCACTCCTCCAGGACCGCGACGACAGCCCGGCGTTGCCGGGTCGGCCGCAATGCGGAGTCCGTGTTCGGTTCAGTGCTCGTCATAGTGGCCTCCGTGGACCGCGTGCCGGTGCCCGTCGTGGATGTAGTCGATGTGGTCGCCGTGCTCGACGGCGAGGTGCCCGCAGCCGTGGCGATGCTCGTGGTCGTGCGGTTCCTCGACAGGCTGCGGGTCCGGCGGTACGTCGACCGGGTACGGCACCCGGGCCTTGCGCCGGCGCTGGATCAGTAGGCCGATCGGTGCGGTCAAGGCGAACCCGGCCAGCGCGACCAGGACGATCATCGCTCCCGGGGGAGCGTCCACGAACCCGGTCACACCGACCCCGGTGACCGCAGCCAGCGCACCGGCGGTCATCGCCGAGAACATCGTGATCCGGAATCCGCGGGTGAACTGCTGGGCGGTCGCCACCGGGATGATCATCAAGGCGCTGACCAGGAGCAGTCCGACCGTGCGCATCGCGACGCTGACCGAGACTGCGGCGAGCACGGAGATGAGCACGTTGTAGAAGCGCACCTTGAGGCCGGTCGTCAGTGCGTAGTCCTCGTCGTTGGACACCGCGAAGAGCTGCGGCAGCAGGGCGATCGAGAGCGCGATCACGGTGACGGCCAGCCCGACGCTGACCCACACGTCGGTCCATGAGATCGCTGTGATCGACCCGAACAGGTACCCCTGCAAGGCGTAGGCGCCGTTGCCGGCCAGCTGGATCAGCACCAGCCCGCCGGCGATGCCGCCGTAGAAGAGCAGTGCCAGGGCGACGTCGCCGGATGCCTTGCCGCTGGAACGGATCAGCTCGATCAGCAACGCGCCGAAGATGGCGATCACGATCGCTGAGAACGTCGGGGAGGTGCCGGTGAGCAGGCCGAGCGCGACCCCGGTCACGCAGATGTGGCCGATGCCGTCGCCGAGCAGGGAGAGCCGGCGCTGGACGAGGTAGGTGCCGACGGTCGGTGCTGCCAGACCGGTCACAGCCGCGGCGATCAGTGCTCGGAGCATGAGCTGGGAGAACAAGACCTCGAACATCAGACGGTCCCTCCGTTGCGAGAGCCGTCCAACGGCGCCGTGACCTGGGGCCCGACGATGACCGGCCGGGGCTGGTCGTGATGGTGGTGGCTGTGCCCGTGGTCGAAGCCCGGTGAGGTGATCGGCGGACCGTCGTAGGTGATCCGGCCCTCGCGCATCGTCACGGTGCGCTGGATCAGCGGTTCGAACGGGCCGAGCTCGTGAAGCACCACCAGGATCGTCGATCCGAGCGCAGCGCGAGCAGCAAGCGTGTTGGCGATGTCGTGCTGGCTCGCCAGGTCGACGCCGGCGTTGGGCTCGTCGAGCACGAGCAGCTCCGGCTCCCCGGCCAGGGTCCGGGCCATCAGCACCCGCTGCTGCTGGCCGCCGGACAGGGTGCTGACCTGGTGCTTGGTCCGGTCGCCGAGCCCGACCTGCTCGATCGCTGCGCCGATCGCCTCACGGTCTGCGGCGCGCAGCGGCAGCAGCGGCCGGCGTCGAGACATCCGACCCGAGGCCACGACTTCCCAGACGGTGGACGGGACGCCCTGGGCGATGGTCGACCGCTGCGGGACGTAGCCCAGGCGCGGCCACTGCGAGAACTTCTCCAGCGGCGTGCCGAAGAGCCGGACCTCGCCCTTGGTCATCGGGTTCAGCCCGACGATCGCTTTGACCAGGGTCGACTTGCCGGAGCCGTTGGCGCCGAGCAGCGCAACGACCTCGCCGTGGTTCACGGTGAGGTCGATGTCGCGCAGGATCGGCCGACCACCGAGGGCGACAGCACCTTCGGCGACGCGGACGACTTCTGCCGGATCGTCGGCTTCGATCATGGGCACGAGTCCGCCTTCTGGATCGCCTTCAGGTTCTCCCGCATCAGGGTCAGGTACGTCGCGTGCGGATCGGTGGAGTTCAGGCCCTCGATCGGATCGAGCACCGCAGTGCTGATGTGCAGGTCGCCGGCCAGGGCGTTGACCAGCTTGGGGCTCGCGAGGCGCTCGTTGAAGACGGTGGTGATGTGGTCGCTCTTGATCAGGTCGGCGAGCTCCTGCAGGTGCTTCGGCGACGGCTCGGCATCCGGCGAGATCCCGGCGATCGGGTGTACCTGCAGGTTGTAGCGGCGGCCGAGGTACTCGAACGCGTCGTGGCTGACCACCAGGCTGCGGGAGGCGCAGTTCGCGAGCCCCGTCCGGTAGTCG
The DNA here is from genome assembly GCA_036272095.1 of Marmoricola sp. GTDB lineage: Bacteria > Actinomycetota > Actinomycetes > Propionibacteriales > Nocardioidaceae > Marmoricola. Next base: position 28,987 of record DATAZI010000037.1, read on the forward strand.
GCGTCGAGCGCGGTCAGATCCTGTTGCAGCGAGGCGTTGTTGGCACGGTAGTCAGCCGCGTGCTCGGGGTCCGCCTTCTCCATCGTGGCGGCGAACTTGTCGGCCACCTTCGCCAACAGGGTCGGGTCCTGCCAGAAGTGCGGGTCGCCGGCCTTCCCGCTGGTGCTCTTGGCGAACTCATCGCCCAGCCCGGGCGGCACCGCGGACAGGCTCACGATGCTGGTCACGTTGATCGCGTGCTGGGGGCTGTCGTTGCTGATCACCTGGTCGACCGAGGGCTGCAGGCCCTTCTCGTAGAGAGCGACCTCGGACTTCGAGACCAGCACCGCTTGGCGCGGGGTGAGCTCGAGGTCGTGCGGCTCGGCGCCGGGCTTGGTGAGGTTCGTGACGTCGGCATCGTCCCCGACGATCCGCGAGGCCACGAAGTACAGCGGGTAGAACGATGTGACCACCTGCGGCTTGCCGTCCGAAGGCGTGACGCCGCTGCAGGCTGCGAGGGGCAGGAGCAGAAGCCCGGCGAGCAGGCCAACGACGGAGCGGTGAGGGAGGCCTGAGGACACGACAATGATTCTCATTCACAATGAGAATCATTGTCAAATCAACGACCAAAGCGAGGAACGAGCGCAGTCAGCTGATTTGAGGTCGAACAAGCGCGCGGGTGAGCTAGCGGACCCGCGACCGCGCGTCGAGACCAGGCGACGTGCCCTCAGCTCACGGCCACCGGCGCCTCACCCACAGCCACCAGCTCCACCCTCGGCTTCGCCGGCACCTCATCTGCCAGGAACCAGCGGAACGCCAGCATCCCGCGCGGGTTGTCCAGCGTGGTCACGGCGTTCGGGTGCTCGAGCTGGCGTCGGGCGACCACGATCGTGATGGTGCCGTCGCTGTTGAGCGCCGCGGTGTGGTTGTTCAGCGAAGTGGTGCCGTCGGTCGCGTTGTGGCCGGCCATGTACTCCGACCAGGGCATGAAGTTCCAGAACCGGAAGCTGCTCGGCGGCGTGTAGGTGAGAACCAGCGCCTCGTCGGGTGCCAGGTCGTAGCTGCCGAAGCAGTACGTCGCGTCGGTGGCCGACCAGCCGAAGTTGAAGTCGGGCACCCGGTAGGGCTCGGCGACGGCGTTCACCCCGTCCGGGGTCTCGTGGCCCAGGCCGAGGCGGTCGGAGCCGGTGCGCTCCTCGATCGTCATCGGGACGATCATGAACATCGTCCTCATCCAGGTCAGCGTCGAGCGCAGCGCCTGCGCCGTGGCTGCGTCAGAGCGGACGACGGGGTCGGGATCGCCGACGCACTCGATGTGCCACTCGACCGGCTTCCCGGTCAGCGGGTCGGCCTGGTAGTCGCGGGTCAGGGCGGCGGCGGTGTCGGCGGTGAACTCGATCCAGGGCCCGGCGTACCCCGCCGGCCGGGTGGTGCCGAGGAAGAAGGAGAAGGTGCCGTCCTCGCCGATGTCGAGGTCGGAGTCCTTCACGACGCCGACGACCTTGTCCGACCACGCGCCCGGGGACGGCTCGTTGTAGACGGTCACCGAGAAGTAGGCGCTGTCGTTGCGGGTGCCCCAGATCCGGTAGGTCCGCTCCGGGTCGAGGACCGCGAAGGCGTACGACGCGTCGGTGTTGTCCCCGCCCCAGCGCCGGTCGCGCCGGAACGGCGTCACCGTGTCCACCCAGACCGGCCGGGTCTTCTCCGGGTAGAGGTAGATGTCGAGGCCGACGCCCAGGATGGTTGCGAGCATCCGGTAGCCGTTGACGACGCCGGTCTCGGTGGTCACCGCCCGATCGCCGGCCAGGAAGCTGGCCTGCAGCTCGTCGAGCCCGGCGAGCAGCTCTTTCCAGGCGGTGGTGGACTCGTAGGTGTCAGTCATCGTGCGGTCCCTCTTCCTTCTCGGATTCTTCGGTGAGGAGTGCGGTGATCCGGTCGACCCAGGCGCTGCGGCCCGGTTCTGCGTCCAGGTCGCCAGGGTGGAGCAGTAGTGCGAAGAAGGCGGCGCCGGCGACGAGGTCGAGCAGCGGCTGCTCGACCCCGCCGAGCGCCTCGGAGAAGCGCGTCAGCAGGGCCCGGTGCAGCGACGGGTCGGCCGTGATCGCCGCGACCAGGCCGGGTGCCGCCGCCCGGGCCACCGGGTGCGCGAAGGCGTCCAGTGAGCCGGCCACCAGCGAGCGGATGTCGGGGCGGGCCGCTCCGTCGCCGGTGAGGGTCAGTGCTCGAGGGAAGGCCGCCTCGTGCACGAGGTGGTCCAGCGAGGGCCAGCGCCGGTAGAGCGCCGGCCGGGTGGTGCCGGCGCGCTGCGCGATCGCGGTCAGGGACAGGCCGGCGTACCCGGACTCGAGCAGGAGCTCGCGGGTGGCGTGCAGCACCGCCTCGTCGATCCGTACGTCGCGAGGTCGCCCGAGGCCCTGTTCAGCCGGATTCGCTTGTGTCAGCATTCCAATACGGAGCGTAACGCAACTCACCCAGGAGCAACAGATGACCGCTGGCCCTGATCCGATCCGGCTGACCGACCTCGCCGTCCCCGTCTTCTCCGCTGACGTCGAGGCGATCTTCGACGTGATGGGCACGATGGCCCACGGCTTGCGGCTCGACTCCGACCAGCTGCATGCGATGGCCTGCGAGCAGGCCGGCGGTCTGAGCGACTTCGGCCCGCGCGACTACACCGAGCGCCTCGACATCCTCCTCGGCGCGATGCGCGGGATCGACGGACTGACCCCGGCCGGGCTGCTCAACCTGCACACCCAGGTGCTGCAGATGCTGAAGAACCGGCTGCTGCTCGTCGAACTGCTTGCCCGAGAGCCTGGGATCGCCGAGCTCGAGCTCCGCCCACCGCTGATCATCGCCGGGCTGCCACGGACCGGGACCACGCACCTGCACAACCTGCTCTCGGCCGGTCCGGTGTTCCGCTCGCTGCCGTACTGGGAGAGCGTCGAGCCGTTCCCGGTGGCCGCTGAGGCCGGCACCACCGAGCCGCGACGCGAGCGCACCTCCCAGGCGATCTGGTTCGCCGACGAGGCGATGCCGTACTTCAAGCGGATGCACGAGATGACCACCGACCACGTGCACGAGGAGATCCAGCTGCTCGCCAACGACTTCTCGACGATGTTCTTCGAGACCATCGCCGAGGTCCCTGTCTGGCGCGACCACTACCTCGCTTCAGACCAGACCCCGCACTACGCTCACCTGCGGCTCCAGCTCAAGGCGGCTCAGCACCTGCGCGAGCGGGAGCTCGGCGCCCGGCGCTGGCTGCTGAAGTCGCCGCAGCACCTCGAGCAGCTGCCGGTCCTCGCCGAGGTCTTCCCCGGCGCGGCCGTCGTGGTCACCCACCGCGACCCGGTGGCAGTCGTGGTGTCGATGGCCACGATGGCCGTCTACACCACACGGATGCACCGCTCGCCGGTGCCGGTCCAGCGGATCGCGTCGTACTGGGCCGATCGGATCGAGGCGATGCTCGGCACCCTGGTGGCAACCCGCGACGTGCAGCCGGCCGACCGCTCGCTCGACGTACGCTTCGATGACTTCATGGCCGACGACCTCGCCACCGCGCGGACCGCCTACGCACTCGCCGGAGAGCAGGTGACTGAGGCCGCCGAGGCTGCGATGGCGGCGTACCGTGCCGGCCATCAGCGCGACCGGCACGGCCGGATCGACTACTCGGCTGCGGATATCGGGCTCGATGCCGAGGAGCTCCGCGGCCGGTTCGCGGCGTACACCGCGCGCTTCCTCTAGGGTCGGCCCATGCTGGTGGTCAACCGCTTCCGTGCCGAGGACGAGTCCTTCCGCGACGACCTCGAGCAGGCGCACGGCGCACTCGCCGCGCGGCCGGGGTACGTCGACGGGACCGTCGGCCGCAACCTCGACGACCCAGGTTTGTGGACGCTGGTCACCCGGTGGGAGGACGTCGGCAGCTACCGGCGCGCGCTGTCGGCGTACGACGTGAAGCTGACCGCCGTGCCGACCCTGAGCCGGGCGATCGACGAGCCCAGCGCCTATGAGTTCGTTCTCCCGGGAGAAACCCTCAACGTGATCGACGCCCGCTCTCTGTAGGCTGACCGCTTGGTCCGGCAGCCAGCCGGACCTCAGAGCAGGAGCGAGATCCCCCCGTGGCCAAGAAGCCCCCGTCCGCCGTCGATAACGTCGTCTCTCTGGCCAAGCGCCGCGGATTCGTCTTCCCGTGCGGGGAGATCTACGGCGGCACCCGGTCGGCCTGGGACTACGGTCCGCTCGGGGTGGAGCTGAAGGAGAACATCAAGCGCCAGTGGTGGCGCACGATGGTGCAGTCGCGCGAGGACGTCGTCGGGCTGGACTCCTCGGTGATCCTGCCGCGGCAGACCTGGGAGGCCTCGGGGCACGTCGCGACGTTCTCCGACCCGCTGACCGAGTGCCAGTCCTGCCACAAGCGCTTCCGTGCCGACCACCTCCAGGAGGCAGTCGCTGAGAAGAAGGGCGGGAACCCCGACGACGTCGACATGGCGACGGTGGCCTGCCCCAACTGCGGGACCCGGGGTGCCTGGACCGAGCCGCGCCAGTTCTCCGGCCTGCTCAAGACCTACCTCGGAGTGATCGAGGACGAGTCCGGCCTGCACTACCTGCGCCCGGAGACGGCCCAGGGCATCTTCTTGAACTTCGCCAACGTGGTCACCTCGAGCCGGCGCAAGCCGCCTTTCGGTATCGCGCAGATCGGGAAGAGCTTCCGCAACGAGATCACGCCGGGCAACTTCATCTTCCGCACCCGCGAGTTCGAGCAGATGGAGATGGAGTTCTTCGTCAAGCCCGGCGAGGACGAGGACTGGCACCAGTACTGGATCGACGAGCGCACCCGCTGGTACACCGACCTCGGCATCGCCCCGGACAATCTGCGGCACTTCGAGCACCTGCCCGAGAAGCTGAGCCACTACTCCAAGCGCACCGTCGACATCGAGTACCGGTTCAACTTCGCCGGCTCGGAGTGGGGCGAGCTCGAGGGCATCGCCAACCGCACCGACTTCGACCTGAGCACGCACTCCAAGGCCTCAGGCACCGACCTTTCCTACTTCGACCAGGCCGCCAACGAGCGCTACTTCCCCTACGTCATCGAGCCGGCCGCCGGTCTCTCGCGCAGCCTGATGACATTCCTGGTCGACGCCTACACCGAGGACGAGGCGCCCAACACCAAGGGGGGCGTCGACAAGCGCACGGTGCTGCGCCTGGACCCGAGGCTGGCGCCGGTGAAGGTCGCCGTGCTGCCGCTGAGCCGCAACGAGGACCTGACCCCGAAGTCGAAGGCGCTGGCCGCCGAGCTGCGGCAGCACTGGAACGTCGAGTTCGACGACTCCGGCGCCATCGGCCGCCGCTACCGCCGCCAGGACGAGATCGGCACGCCGTACTGCGTGACCGTCGACTTCGACACCCTCGAGGACAACGCGGTCACCGTGCGGGAGCGCGACTCGATGAGCCAGGAGCGGATCTCGCTGGAAGGCCTGCGGACCTGGTTCGCCGAGCGCCTGGTCGGCTGTTGATCCGCGCGGAGCGGCGATTCGAGGCCTCGAGCGTGGTGGGCGGAGTGCACAATGTCCGGGTGATTCCGCTCGCTCGCGCTGCCGCCGTGCTCGTTGCCGCCTCGTTGCTCCTGACCGGCTGCGGCGGTGGCAATGTGCCGAAGAAGGCCACCGCCTCGCCCTCGGCCGACGACCAGACCGAGGTGCCGGTCCCGGCGGGTGTGCACCTCACCGACTTCGGCACCGACCTCAAGTTCGGTCAGACCGCGACGGTCGCCTACGAGCCCAACGAGCAGCGCAACACCGTCCTGCAACTGACGGTGAACTCCGCGGTCAAGGGCTCGATCGCGGACCTCTCGGCGTACACGCTGGAGGAGCGCACCAAGGAGTCGACGCCGTACTACATCCAGGTCACCGTCAAGAACATCGGCGAGGGTGACGTCGGGCAGACGCCGGTCCCGCTGTTCCTCGTCGACAGCAGCAACACCCTGATCTCTGCCTCGAGCTTCACCAACTCCTTCACCAAGTGCCCCTCGCTGCCGCTGCCCACGACGTTCGCGCCGCAGGCGACGCTGACCACCTGCCTGGTCTACCTCGCGCCGGACCACGGCACGATGACCGGCGTCAGCTTCCGGGCTGTCCAGGAGAACGCTCCGATCCTGTGGACCGGGCCGCTGACCGTGCCCACGCCGCCGGCCAAGACGAAGAAGAAGAAGTCCTGACCTCCCTGGCCCACCCAGGTCTGCACCTCGGCTCGGTCCATGTCGAGGTCCCGGTGGTGCTCGCCCCGATGGCGGGGATCACCAACGCGGCGTACCGGCGCCTGTGCCGCGAGCAGGGCGCCGGGCTCTATGTCTGCGAGATGATCACCAGCCGCGGGCTTGTCGAGGGCGACGCCACCACCAAGGCGATGCTGGTCTTCGACGAGCTCGAGGACGTCCGCTCGGTCCAGCTCTACGGCACCGACCCGAGCTACATCGGCAAGGCCACCGAGATCCTCTGCGCCGAGTACGGCGTCGCCCACGTCGACCTCAACTTCGGCTGCCCGGTGCCGAAGGTGACTCGCAAGGGCGGGGGTGCCGCGTTGCCCTGGAAGCGGAACCTGCTCGGTGAGATCCTCGCCGCCGCTGTCGGTGCCGCCTCCCGGTACGACGTGCCGGTGACCATGAAGACGAGGCTCGGGATCGACCCCGAGCACCTCACCTACCTCGACGCCGGCCGGATCGCAGAGGAGTCCGGGGCCGCGGCGATCGCGCTGCACGGCCGGACCGCCGTCCAGGGCTACTCCGGCAACGCCGACTGGGAGCCGATCGCCCGCCTCGTCGAGCATGTCGGCATCCCGGTGCTGGGAAACGGCGACATCTGGGAGGCGGGCGACGCGCTCGCGATGGTCGCCGAGACCGGCGCCGCCGGGGTCGTCGTGGGCCGTGGCTGCCTGGGCAGGCCCTGGCTCTTCCGCGACCTCGCTGCCGCGTTCACCGGCTCGGAGGTCCTGGTGCTTCCCGATCTCGGCGAGGTGCGCACGATGATGTACCGCCACGCCGAGCTGCTCAGCCAGCACATGGGCGAGGACCGCGGCTGCAAGGAGTTCCGCAAGCACGTGTCCTGGTACCTCAAGGGATTCGGAGCCGGCGGCGAGCTCCGGCACGCCCTTGCCCTGGTGAGCACGTTGGCCGAGCTCGACACGCTTCTGGGCGAGCTCGACCCCGACGAGCCCTTCCCGCGCGTGATCCTCGGTACGCCGCGCGGGCGGCAGGGGAGCCCGCGCAAGCGGGTCGTCCTGCCCGAGGGCTGGCTCGACGACACCGACGGCACCGGCCTGGAGATGGCGGAAGATATTGACGAGGTCTCCGGCGGTTAGACCCGTCTAGCCTGATTGGCCAACAGCGGCGTTACCGTGTTGTGATGTTCGAGCCCTTTCGGGAGGGCATGCCCTGTTGTCGACGTTAGGACGCCAGGTGACCCGAGGCCGTCACAGCCTTGCTTCACGCAACGCCCGAGTTCAGCGACTCACCTTGATCACCGCTCCGCTGGTGACCTGTGCCGTGGTCGGCACCGGCATCGCGATGAGCGGCAGCGGAGCCCACGAGGTCGTGTTCAGCTCCTCAGGTGCGAAAGCGATCTCCGCCGCGATGTCGCAGCGCACCGCCGCCCTCTCGCGCAGCGCCAGCCGCGTCGTCGCCGCCCCGACCGTGACCCGCCGGCTCTGGACGACCGGCGATCTCGACCTCCGGCTGACACCGGAGACGAACGCCAGCACCCGCGGCGACGTCCCGAGCCTGCGCAAGGTCGGCGTCACCGGCGTACGCCGCAACGGCTACGCCCAGGTCGTCCTCGGCGCGAGGACCTACTGGGTCACTGCCGACTACCTCGCCGCGGCCAAGCCGACCGACCCCGCCGACCTGCCCCTGTCCGACAAGCCGTGCCCGAGCACCAGCGGCGTCGAGTACCGCCTCAAGCCCGGCGCGATCCGGGTCTGGGAGGCCGTGTGCAACAACTTCCCGCAGATCACCCAGTACGGCGGCTACGCCCCCCGCGGCGAGCACGCCGACGGCAAGGCGATCGACATCATGACCAGCGACGTCAGCCTCGGTGACGAGATCGCCGCATTCCTGCAGGCCCACGCCGCCCAGCTCGACCTGTTCGACGTCATCTGGCGTCAGCACATCTGGACCCCGGTCCGCGCCAGCGAAGGCTGGCGCGCGATGCCGAGCCGCGGTTCTGAGACCGCGAACCACATGGACCACGTCCACGTGTCCACGAACTAAGGCGACGCCGTACACGGCACCTGGCTGCGTTGCCGTCGCTCGACGGCCCTCTCGGCTCAAAGGTCGCCTTCCCTCCTCGCCTTGCCCTGCACCACCTCTGGCGTCGCTCGAGTGCGGCCCGCGGTATTTCGCGCGCGGGAACAGGGCCGGCGCACCTAGGGTTGGGGGACTGTGAGCTCCCTGGACGTGACCGGCACTGCCGCGGCTGATCCCGAGGGGGCGACCCTGATGGACGGGTTCCGCGTCCTGGCGGTCGCGATCCGCCGGGAGCCGTGGATCTTCACGCTGTCCACGTTGGGCAGTGTGCTCTTCGGGGCGCTCACCGTTGCCGATGCCTGGGTTCTGGGCTGGTCCACCAACCACGTGCTGCTGCCCGCCTTCCACCATCACCGCACGACCACATCCGGACTCGTACTCGCCGTGATCGGCCTCTTCGTCGGTGTCGCGGTGCTGCGCGCGGTCGGCATCGTGGCCCGCCGCCTCGGCGCCGGGGTGATGCAGTACCGGCTGCAGGCGGCGTACCGCCGCGAGGTGACCGCCCAGTACCTGCGGCTGCCGATGGCCTGGCACCACCAGCACCCCACCGGGCAGCTGCTGTCGAACGCCAATGCCGACGTGGAGGCTGCGTGGGCGCCGATCGCGCCGCTGCCGATGGCCGTGGGCACGATCGCGATGCTGGTGATCGCGGTGGCCCAGATGCTGCTGGTCGACCTGCGGATGGCGGGGGTCGGCCTGATGGTCTTCCCGCTGGTGACGCTGGCCACGCTCGCCTACCAGCACTACTCCTCGCCGCTGTTCACACGGATCCAGGCACTGCGGGCCGAGCTGTCGGAGGTCGCGCACGAGTCGTTCGACGGCGCTATGGTCGTCAAGACCCTCGGCCGGGAGAGCGAGGAGACCGAGCGCTTCGCGGCCAAGGCCCACGAGCTGCGCGACCTCGGCATCCGGGTCGGCCGCATCCGGGCGATGTTCGACCCGTTGCTGGAGGCGATCCCCAACCTCGGTGTCCTCGGAGTCCTCGGGGTCGGCGTCTGGGAGATCCGCCACGGCCAGGCGAACCCCGGTGCCGTCGTCACGATCGCCTACCTGCTCACGATCGTGGCGTTCCCGATCAGGTCGATCGGCTGGCTGTTCGGAGAGTTCCCGCGCTCGGTGGTCGGATTCCGACGGGTGACGCGGGTGCTCGAGGAGCCGGTGACCACGACGTACGGCGACGCGCGCCTGGCCGCCTCTGCTCACGGCGCCGAGCTCGTTGTCGAAGGCCTCGGCTTCGGGTACCCGGCCGGTCAGCGGCTGCTGGCCGACCTGTCGTTCACCGTCCCGGCCGGGCGGACCGTCGCGATCGTCGGAGAGACGGCCTCGGGCAAGAGCACCCTGACGACACTGCTGACCCGGCTGGTCGACCCCGACTCCGGCAGGGTCCGGATCGACGGCACGGACCTGCGCGAGCTGGCTCCTGGCGAGCTCGCCCGGCACACGGCACTGGTGCCCCAGGCGGCGTTCCTCTTCGACGACACCGTCCGCGGCAACGTTGCACTCAGCGACGACGTCGCGGACGAGGACGTGTGGGCGGCGCTGCGGATCGCGCAGGCAGACGGCTTCGTCGCGGCGCTGCCGCACGGGCTGGACTCGCGGCTGGGAGAGCGGGGCACGACGCTCTCAGGCGGGCAGCGGCAGCGCCTGTCCCTTGCCCGGGCGCTGGTACGCCGTCCCCGGCTGCTGATCATGGACGACGCCACCTCGGCCGTCGACCCCGAGGTGGAGGCCCGGATCCTGGGCGGGATCAGGCGCTCGCGGGACTCCGGGGACGGGTCCGAGGCGGCAGGATCGACCACGGCAGGGTCGACGCTGCTGCTGATCGCCTATCGCAAGGCGACGATCGGGCTTGCCGACGAGGTCCTGTTCCTTGACGGAGGCCGGATCGTCGACCGCGGCCCGCACGAGGAGCTGCTGGCGCGCAACGCGGCGTACGCGAACCTGGTGAACGCCTACGAGGCCGAAGCCGCCGAGGAGGTGGCCCCGTGACCGTCATGGACTCCGGTGAGGAGATCTCCGCATGGAGCACCCTCAAACGAGGTGCCGAGATCTCGCCCGAGCTCAAGGCCGGGTTCGCTGGCACGCTTGCGCTCGCCCTGCTCGGGACCGCCGGCCGCGTAGTCGTCCCGATCGCCGTGCAGCAGACGCTCGACAAGGGCGTGAACGGACCGCACGGGGTCGACCTCGGCTTCGTCGGCGCGATGGCAGTGGCCTCGGCGCTCGCGATCGTGGTCACCGCGGTCTCGTCGTACCTGATGACCAAGCGGCTGTTCACCACCGCCGAGCGCGGACTGGCGACCCTGCGGATCAAGGCGTTCCGGCACGTCCACGATCTGCCGCTGCTCACCCAGAACACCGAGCGGCGCGGAGCACTGGTCTCGCGGGTGACCAGCGACGTGGACCAGGTCAGCGAGTTCCTCGTCTTCGGCGGCGTCATCGGGATCATCAGCATCGGCCAGATCCTGGTCGCGACGCTGATCATGCTGTTCTACAGCTGGCAGCTCACCATCGTCGTCTGGGTCTGCTTCGCTCCGCTGTTCGCTTCGCTGAAGTACTTCCAGCGGCGGCTCTCGGATTCCTACGGAGTGGTCCGGCAGATGGTCGGGCAGATGCTCTCGGTCGTCTCCGAGCCCGTGGTCGGTGCCCTCGTCGTGCGCACGCACGCGATCGAGGACCGGACCCAGTCCCGGATCAACGAGTCGATCGCGCGCTACCAGGAGGCCAGCACCCGGGCCCAGAGCCTGACCGCGGTGTCGTTCTCGCTCGGCGGCCTGTCCGGCGGGCTGGCGAACGCCTTCGTGCTGGTGGTCGGGATCTGGCTGAGCCAGGGCCACCTCGGCGGCGGGCACCTCACCTCCGGCGACATCCTGGCTTTCTCGTTCCTGGTGACCCTGTTCGTCAGCCCGGTGCAGCTGGGCACCCAGGTGCTCACCGACGGGCAGAACGCGATCGCCGGCTGGCGCCGGGTGATCGGCATCCTGGACACGCCGGCCGACCTCGACGACCCGGGCCCTGAGGGCATCCAGCTCCCGCGTGGTGCCGTCAGCGTCGAGTTCGACCACGTCGACTTCGCCTACCCCGAAGGTCCGCTGGTCCTGCGCGACGTGACCGAGCGGATCGATCCGGGCACCCGGGTCGCGGTGGTGGGGGAGACCGGCTCGGGCAAGACCACCTTCGCCAAGGTGCTCACCCGGCTGATGGACCCGACGTCTGGGACGGTGCGGCTCGACGGCGAAGAGCTGACCCGGATCGACTTCGCGTCGCTGCGCCGCCGGGTGGTGCTGGTGCCTCAGGAGGGCTTCCTGTTCGACTCCACCCTCCTTGCGAACGCGCTGTACGGCGACCTCGATGCCGACCGGGACGGCGTACGACGCGCCGTGGACGAGCTCGGCCTCGGGGACTGGCTCGACGGACTGCCGCACGGCCTGGACACCCGGGTCGGTCAGCGTGGCGAGTCGCTCAGCGCCGGGGAGCGCCAGCTGGTCGCGCTGATCCGTGCCCACCTCGCCGATCCGGACCTGCTGGTCCTCGACGAGGCCACCAGCGCCGTCGACCCGGCTCTGGAGATGCGGATCGGCCGGGCGCTGGAGCGGTTGATGTCCGGCCGTACCAGCGTGACGATCGCGCACCGTCTCTCCACCGCACAGAACGCAGACGAGGTGATCGTCTTCGACCGTGGCGAGGTGGCGCAACGCGGCACCCATGCAGACCTGGTAGCGGCAGGTGGCGTCTACGGCCGCCTGTACGCATCCTGGGTCGCCCAGCAATCCTCCTGACCGCCGAACGGACCCGTCCGCACCGCCGAGCGCACCGGTTCGGCGCCGTCGGCGATACTTGGGGGGTGACCTCCCTCGATCCCGCGATCGCCGCACGCCTCAAGCGCAACGACGCCGGCCTCGTGCCTGCCGTCGTCCAGCAGCACGACACCGGCGAGGTGCTGATGCTCGGGTGGATGGACGACGAGGCCCTGCACCGCACCCTGACGACTGGCCGAGGCACCTACTGGAGCCGCTCGCGCAGGGAGTACTGGGTCAAGGGCGAGACCTCGGGGCACGCCCAGCACGTCGTCGAGGTCCGCCTGGACTGCGATGGCGACACCGTCCTGGTCAAGGTCGACCAGGAGGGTCCCGCCTGCCACACCGGCGACCGGACCTGCTTCGAGGCCGACCTGCTGGTCGACCTGCGCGCTGGGCTGACTGCCCGTGGCTGAGCGCACCCGCAGCAACTTCGGGCCGATCCTCCTCGGGGGACTCGCCTCAGCGGCGCTGCTGGCCATCTCGGCGTCGCAGACCTGGCTCTACGCCAAGGCCGACGCCACCGGCCTGCCGGTGACCGCGAAGGTGTCCGGCTCGGACGCCGCCCCGCTGGCCCTCGCGCTGGGCCTGGTCGCACTGGCGTCCTGGGGCGTCATCCTGGTCTCCCGTACGACGATGCGCCGGATCGCCGCCGCGATCGGGATCGTGGCAGTCCTCGGCGTCCTCGTCGTCGTGGTCGGGCTGCATGCGCACAGCATCGCGGCCGAGCGGCTCAACACCCAGGGCGCCCAGACCGTCTCGAGCCTGACCCGCCGGCCTTGGTACTACCTGACCGGCGTCGCCGCCGTGGCCGAGCTGATCATGCTCGCCGGGGCAGTGCGGTTCGCGCCGACCTGGCCCACGATGAGCAGTCGGTACGACGCGCCTGGCGACCCCCTCGAGCCTGCGGCCGCGAAGCCCCAGCCTGATGAGGACCTCGCTGGCCTCGCGCTCTGGAAGGCGCTCGACGAGGGCGTCGACCCGACCCAGGCGCAGCCCCGGGAAGACGTCTCGCAGACGGGCGACGTGCCGGCCCCGGAACAAGCCGGACCAGCGTCCCCCTAGAATGCGCAGTGCCCGAATACGGGACACCGGAACTGCCCCCTTCCAGGCGCCTCAGCAAGGAGTCGAACGCATGTCGGACAACCACGGGAACACCCCCGCCGCCTGGACGGCCGTGATCATCGGCCTGAGCAGCTTCGTGGTCGGCGGCATCGGCCTGATGGCGTCGACGCTCGCGGTGTTCTGGGTCGGAGTCGCACTCACCCCGGTCGCGCTCGTCACGTTCTACGTGATGGTCCGCATGGGCTACCACAACACCCACTGAGCGCGGCGATGACCGCGCTGGCGCTGCCCGGGCTCTCCTCGGAATCCCGCCTGCGCCGGCTCGGCAGCCCGCTCGGCACGGTCGCGGGCATCGGCATCGCGTCTCTGGCCCTGCACCTGCGCGACCCGCACCAGCATGGTGCCTGGGGGCTGTGCCCGTTCAAGGCGATGACCGGGCTGGACTGCCCGGGCTGCGGCGGGCTGCGCGCGGTCAACGACCTGACCCATGGCCAGATCGGCGCCGCGTTCCACAGCAACGCCCTCTTCGTCGGCTCGATCCCGCTACTCGCCGTCTTGTGGCTGGTCTGGGCGGCGCGGAGCTGGAACGGGTCGGGTGCGCTGGTCTCCGAGAGGGCTGCCCAACGGCTCCTGTACGCCGTGGTCGTGCTCGCCGTCGTCTTCGCGGTCTGGCGCAACACGCCGTGGGGCAGCGCGTACCGGGTTTCCTGAGCCGGCTCTCGTCCGTGCTCCGAACCGGCGCGAAATCTGCTCGACCGGCGTGAGAGCCTTTCCGGAGCGGTCCGGTCGAGGTCCGCAGCAGCCCTGTCCGTGATGCAAGCGAGGTCCTCATGTCCGTGCTCGACGACATCGTCGCCGGCGTGCGCGAGGACCTCGAGGTACGCCGGTCCCGCACCGCCGAGGCCGACGTCCGGGCCCGGCTCGCCGATGCCGCCCCGGCACTCGACCCGCTGCCGGCGTTCCGGGCCCCCGGCCTCAGCGTGATCGCCGAGGTCAAGCGGCGCTCGCCGAGCAAGGGCGATCTCGCGGAGATCCCGGACCCGGCGGTGCTCGCCGGCGCCTATGCCGCGGGCGGCGCCGATGCGATCTCGGTGCTCACCGAGGAGCGCCGGTTCTCCGGGTCCCTGGCCGACCTCTACGCCGTCCGCGCAGCCGTGCGGACGCCGCTGCTTCGCAAGGACTTCATCGTCACCGAGTACCAGCTCCTCGAGGCCCGTGCGGCTGGCGCGGACCTGGCACTGCTGATCGTCGCGGCCCTCGACGACGCCGCGCTGGCCGACCTGCACGCCACTGCCCGCGGACTCGGCCTGACGGTGCTGGTCGAGGTGCACGAGGAGGCCGAGGTCGAGCGTGCGCTTGCGATCGGCACCGAGCTGCTCGGGGTGAACGCCCGCAACCTCAAGACGCTCGAGATCGACCCGGACGCGTTCGGCCGGCTGGCCGCGCAGGTGCCCGAGGGCATCGTCAAGGTCGCCGAGTCCGGGATCGCCGACGCCGACGCCGCCCGCCGCTACGCCGAGCTGGGTGCCGACGTGGTGCTGGTCGGCGAGGCGCTGGTCAGGGACGGCGACCCGAAGGCGGCGGTCGCACGGATGCGGGCGATCGGACGGGATGCCACCGGCCAGGACGCCACGACCGGCGACTCAGCAGACGGGGGAGGCAGCAGATGAGCACGGCGATGGGACCCGACGAGCTCGGCCGGTTCGGCGAGCCGGGCGGCGTGCAGTGGGGCGGCCGGTTCATGCCGGAGGCCCTGATCGCCGAGCTCGACGAGCTCACCGCCGTCTGGACCGCCGCGATGGCCGACGAGGAGTTCCTCGCCGAGTTCAACCGGATGCTGCACGAGTACGCCGGCGTGCCGAGCCTGCTCTACGACGCCACCCGGCTCTCGGCCGTCGCCGGCGCCCGGATCCTGCTCAAGCGCGAGGACCTCAACCACACCGGCGCACACAAGATCCGCAACGTCCTGGGTCAGGCGCTGCTGGCCAAGCGGATGGGCAAGACCCGGATGATCGCGGAGACCGGCGCCGGCCAGCACGGTGTCGCCACGGCGACCGCAGCGGCGTACCTGGGCCTGGACTGCGTGGTCTACATGGGCAAGGTCGATACCGAGCGCCAGGCTCTCAACGTCGCCCGGATGAACCTGCTCGGCGCCGAGGTGATCGCGGTCGACTCGGGCAGCATGACGCTCAAGGACGCGATCAACGAGGCGATCCGTGACTGGGTCGCCTCGGTCGAGCACACGGCGTACTGCTTCGGCACTGCCGCCGGGCCGCACCCGTTCCCGGCCATGGTCCGCGACTTCTGCCGCGGCATCGGCGACGAGGCCCGCGAGCAGGTCCTCGAGCTGACCGGCTCCTTGCCCGACATGATCACCGCGTGCGTCGGCGGCGGCTCCAACGCGATCGGCCTGTTCACGGCGTTCCTCGACGACGCCGAAGTCCGGATCGTCGGTTTCGAGGCCGGCGGCGAGGGCGTCGACACACCCCGGCACGCGGCCACGATCTACGCCGGCGCGGCCGGCGTCCTGCACGGCGCCCGGACCTTCGTGCTCCAAGACGAGGACGGCCAGACGATCGAGTCGCACTCGATCTCCGCCGGCCTGGACTACCCGGGCGTGGGGCCCCAGCACGCGCACCTCGCGCACAGCGGCCGTGCCGAGTACCAGCCGGTCACCGATGCCGAGGCGATGGATGCGCTGGCGCTGCTGGCCCGGACCGAGGGCATCATCTGCGCGATCGAGTCCGCGCACGCCGTAGCGGGCTCGCTGCGCCTGGCCGCCGAGAACCCCGGGTCGACGATCCTGATCAACCTCTCGGGCCGCGGCGATAAGGACATGGGCACCGCGATCGAGTGGTTCGGTCTCGGCAAGCCAGACGCCAAGACAGGCGCCAAGACAGGCGCCGAGACAGGCGCCGAGACAGGTGATCCGCAGTGACCTCCGCGAGCGAGGCGTTCGCGAAGATCGGCGACCGGGCGGCCCTGGTCGGCTATCTGCCGGCCGGCTTCCCCGACGTCCCCGGCTCGATCACAGCGCTCAAGGTGATGGTCGACGCCGGTTGCGACATCATCGAGATCGGCCTGCCCTACAGCGATCCGGTGATGGACGGCCCGACCATCCAGGCCGCCGCGCAGCAGGCGCTCGAGGGCGGCGTGCGCACGGCGGACGTGCTGCGCACCGTCGAGGCCGTCGCCGCGACCGGCACCCCGACGCTGATCATGACCTACTGGAATCCGGTGGAGCGGTGGGGCGTGGAGCGGTTCGCCGCAGATCTCGCCTCTGCTGGCGGTGCCGGCCTGATCACCCCGGACCTGACGCCGGACTCGGGTGCCGAGTGGATCGCTGCAGCCGACGCGCACGACCTGGACAAGGTCTTCCTGGTCGCACCGTCCTCGACCGACGAGCGACTGGCCTTCACCACGGCTGCGTGCCGCGGCTTCGTCTACGCGACCGCCGTGATGGGCGTGACCGGCGCCCGGGCCAGCACCAGCGACCTCGCCGGCCCGCTGGTCGCCCGTGCCAAGACGACCACGGACCTGCCGATCGGCGTCGGCCTGGGCGTCTCCAACGGAGCCCAGGCAGCCGAGGTCGCGGCGTACGCCGATGCGGTGATCGTCGGATCGGCGTTCGTGCGCACGCTGCTCGACGCCGGCGCCGACGCCGCGGCCGGGCTGACCGCCCTGCGCGCCTTGACCGAGGACCTCGCGACCGGTGTGGGACGCGCCTGACATGATCACCCTCGTGATTCCTCACCTGGCAGCCCAGTTCATCCCGAGCCCGTCGCAAGGCGTCTGGCACATCGGCTCGATCCCGCTGCGGGCCTACGCGTTCGCGATCATCCTGGGCGTCGTGGCGGCTGTCTGGCTGGGGGAGAAGCGCTGGGTCGCTCGCGGCGGCATCAAGGGCCAGGTCGGCGATGTCGCGCTCTGGGGCGTCCCGTTCGGCCTGGTCGGCGCCCGTGCGTACAGCGTTGCGACGGACTCGGACCGCTACTTCGGTCACGGCGTGTCCTGGTTCGAGCCTTTCGCCGTGTGGCACGGCGGGCTCGGCATCTGGGGCGCCATCGCCGGTGGCGTGCTCGGTGGTTTCATCGCCTGTCGTCAGTACGGCATCAAGATGCGTCCGATGCTGGATGCCCTCGCTCCTGCATTGCTGCTCGCCCAGGCGATCGGCCGGTGGGGGAACTACTTCAACCAGGAGCTCTACGGCCGTCCGACCAAGTTGCCGTGGGGGCTCAAGATCGACCAGGCGCACTGGGCGCCGCCGTACGACGCGGCGCACCAACCGCCGACTGTGCACGCAGGGGGCGCGTACGCGACGTTCCACCCGACCTTCCTCTACGAGAGCATCTGGGACCTCGGCGCGATGGGGGTGGTGCTGTGGCTCGATCGTCGGCTCAAGCTCGGATTCGGACGCTGTTTCGCCCTCTATGTCGCGGTCTACTGCGTAGGCCGAGGATGGATCGAATACCTCCGGATCGACTCGATCGAGCACCACATCTGGGGGCTGCGGCTCAACGACTGGACCGCGATCATCCTGTTCGTGCTGGCGCTGGGCTACTTCGTCATCGCAGGCCGCAAGCACCCGGCTCCGGACACCCGCGAGGAGGCCGTCTTCGCCGAAGGCCGCGAGCCGTCGCCCGAATCCGGCCAGGAGGCGCCCGGATCCGGACAACCTGATGCGGAGGCCGGCGAGGCCGTTCCCGCCGAATCCGCCCCTGATCCGGGCGAAACAACGCCCTGACCTGCGGCTCCGCAGTTTCGAGGGTGAGTTCTGAGTCACGCTCACCCGGTGAAACCGACGAGCGCAGATCGCGCCTGCTGTTGTAGTCTGATCCTTCTCCTGCGCGGGCCAGTGAAGTCCTGTGCAGCATGCTTCCACCGCCGCACGAGCCCGTCCCCGACAAGGGGCGAGCAGCGTGCGCACGACGACGACGGGAGAATGCAGATGCACGCATTCCCGCCAGCCGCACCCGGAACTCCTACGGGCCCGTTCGGCCGACCGGCCCCCCAGGGCCTGTACGACGCACAGCACGAGCACGACGCCTGCGGTGTCGCGTTCGTTGCCACGCTGACCGGCGTACCGAGCCACTACATCGTCTCGCAGGCGCTGACGGCCCTGCGCAACCTCGAGCACCGCGGTGCCGCAGGTGCCGAGCCCAACTCGGGCGACGGCGCGGGCATCCTGCTCCAGGTCCCGGACCGCTTCTTCCGCGAGGTGACCGCCGGCCTCGGCTTCGAGCTCCCCGCGCAGCACGCGTACGCCGTCGGCACCGCGTTCCTGCCCGGAGACGCCGAGCACATCGAGAAGACCCGCAAGCGGATCGAGGAGATCGCCGCCGAGGAGGGCCTCACCGTCCTCGGATGGCGCGAGGTTCCCACCGACTCGTCCTCCCTGGGCGCCACCGCGCTGGCGACGATGCCGTCGTTCGCGCAGGTCTTCGTCGCGGCCACCGGCAGCCGGATCCTGGGCATGGGCCTCGAACGGCTCGCGTTCTGCCTGCGCAAGCGCGCCGAGCACGAGACCGACGTGTACTTCCCCTCGCTCTCGAGCCGGACCATCGCCTACAAGGGCATGCTGACCACCGACCAGCTCGACCACGTCTTCCCCGACCTCGTCGACGAGCGGGTCGAGTCGGCGGTCGCCGTCGTGCACTCGCGGTTCTCCACCAACACCTTCCCGAGCTGGCCGCTGAGCCACCCGTACCGGTTCATCGCGCACAACGGCGAGATCAACACCGTGATGGGCAACCGCAACTGGATGCGGGCGCGCGAGGCGCTGCTCTCCAGCGACGTCATCGGTGGCGACCTCGAGCGCCTCTTCCCGATCTGCACGCCCGGCGCCAGCGACTCGGCCTCCTTCGACGAGGTCCTCGAGCTGCTGCACATGGGGGGCCGCAGCCTGCCGCACGCGGTGCTGATGATGATCCCCGAGGCGTGGGAGAACCACACCGAGATGGACGCCAAGCGCAAGGCGTTCTATGAGTTCCACTCGGCGCTGATGGAGCCGTGGGACGGGCCGGCGTGCGTGGTGTTCACCGACGGCACCCAGGTCGGCGCCGTGCTGGACCGCAACGGGCTGCGCCCGAGCCGCTACTGGGTCACCGACGAAGGACTGGTCGTGCTGGCCAGCGAGGTCGGGGTCCTGGACCTCGACCCGGCAACGATCGTCCGCAAGGGCCGGCTCAAGCCGGGCCGGATGTTCCTCATCGACACCGAGGAGCATCGGATCATCGAGGACGAGGAGGTCAAGTCGACCCTCGCCGCGGAGAACCCGTACGACGAGTGGCTGCACGCCGGCCTGATCAAGCTCTCCGACATCGCCGACCGCGAGCACGTGGTGCACAGCCATGCCTCGGTGACGCGGCGGCAGCAGATCTTCGGCTACACCGAGGAGGAGCTGCGGGTCCTGCTCACGCCGATGGCGAACAACCCGGCCGAGCCGATCGGCTCGATGGGCACCGACACGCCCATCGCGATCCTCTCGGACCGCCCGCGGCTCCTGTTCGACTACTTCGCGCAGCTGTTCGCGCAGGTGACGAACCCGCCTCTGGACGCGATCCGCGAGGAGCTGGTCACCAGCCTGAACGGCACCATCGGGCCCGAGGCCAACCTGCTCGAGCCCGGCCCGGCGTCGTGCCGCCAGGTGGTCCTGAACTTCCCGGTGATCACCAACGACGACCTGGTCAAGATCCGGCACATCAACCGTGACGGGGACATGCCCGGCTTCATCACCCACGTCTCCCGCGGCCTCTACGAGGTCGCCGGCGGCGGCCCGGCGCTGGTCGCCCGTCTGGACGCGATCTGCTCTGAGGTCTCCGAGGCGATCGCGGCCGGAGCGCGCATCATCGTGCTCTCGGACCGTCACAGCGACGCGGTCAACGCACCGATCCCGTCGCTGCTGATGACCGCCGCGGTCCACCACCACCTGGTCCGGCAGAAGACCCGGACCCAGGTCGGCCTGGTGATCGAGGCCGGCGACGTCCGCGAGGTCCACCACGTCGCCACGCTGATCGGGTACGGCGCAGCCGCGGTCAACCCGTACCTGGCGATGGAGAGCGTCGAGGACCTCGCCCGGGATGGCTTCTACGTCAAGGCCGAGCCCGAGCAGGCCGTGAAGAACCTGGTCAAGTCGCTCGGCAAGGGCGTCTTGAAGGTGATGTCCAAGATGGGCGTCTCGACGGTCGCCTCCTACACCGGGGCGCAGATCTTCGAGGCACTCGGGCTTTCCGAGGAGCTGGTCGGCAAGTACTTCACCGGGACCACCTCCAAGCTCGGCGGCATCGGGCTGGACACCATCGCCGAGGAGGTCGCCATGCGGCACCGCGCGGCGTACCCGGTCGACGGCATCGCGCCGGCGCACCGCGACCTCGCGATCGGCGGCGAGTACCAGTGGCGCCGCGAAGGCGAGCTGCACCTGTTCAACCCCGAGACGGTCTTCCGGCTGCAGCACGCCACCCGCTCGGGCCGTTACGACGTCTTCAAGCAGTACACCGCCGCGGTCGACGAGCAGGCCGAGAAGCTGATGACGATGCGCGGGCTGTTCCGGTTCAAGGACGGCTCCCAGAGCGGTCGCGCTCCGATCAGCATCGACGAGGTCGAGCCTGTCAGCGCGATCGTGAAGCGGTTCTCCACCGGCGCGATGTCCTACGGGTCCATCTCCCAAGAGGCTCACGAGACCATGGCGATCGCCATGAACAGGCTCGGCGGGCGTTCCAATACCGGCGAGGGCGGCGAGGACGCCGAGCGCCTCTACGACCCCGAGCGGCGCAGCTCGATCAAGCAGGTCGCGTCCGGCCGCTTCGGTGTCACCTCGGAGTACCTGACCAACGCCGACGACATCCAGATCAAGATGGCCCAGGGGGCCAAGCCCGGCGAGGGCGGCCAACTGCCCGGCAACAAGGTCTACCCGTGGGTGGCCAAGACCCGGCACAGCACCCCCGGCGTCGGCCTGATCAGCCCGCCACCGCACCACGACATCTACTCGATCGAAGACCTCGCCCAGCTGATCCATGACCTGAAGAACGCGAACCCGGCTGCCCGGGTGCACGTCAAGCTGGTCGCCGAGGTCGGCGTCGGCACGGTCGCAGCCGGTGTGTCCAAGGCGCACGCTGACGTGGTGCTGATCTCCGGCCACGACGGCGGGACGGGAGCCTCTCCGCTCACCTCGCTCAAGCACGCCGGCGGTCCCTGGGAGCTCGGCCTGGCCGAGACCCAGCAGACCCTGCTGCTCAACGGCCTGCGCGACCGGATCGTGGTGCAGACCGATGGCCAGCTCAAGACCGGCCGCGACGTCGTCGTCGCCGCGCTGCTCGGTGCCGAGGAGTTCGGTTTCGCGACCGCTCCACTGGTCGTCTCCGGCTGCATCCTGATGCGGGTCTGCCACCTCGACACCTGCCCGGTGGGCGTCGCGACGCAGAACCCGGTGCTGCGCGAGCGCTACTCCGGCAAGGCTGAGTACGTCGTGAACTTCTTCGAGTACATCGCCGAAGAGGTCCGCGAGATTCTTGCCGAGCTCGGCTTCCGCAGCGTCGAGGAGGCCGTCGGCCATGCCGAGATGCTCGACGCCGCGAAGGCGATCACGCACTGGAAGGCCGCCGGGCTCGACATCTCGCCGATCTTCCACGTGCCCGACCTGCCCGAGGGTGCCGCGCGGCACAACACCACCGGCCAGGACCACGGCCTGGACAAGGCCCTGGACAACGAGCTGATCGCGTTGTGCGAGCCGGCCCTGACCAGGGGCGAGCCGGTGCGCGCCCAGGTCGCGGTACGCAACGTGAACCGTACGGTTGGCACGATGCTCGGCCACGAGGTCACCAAGCGCTACCGGGCCGAAGGGCTGCCCGAGGGCACCATCGACCTGACCCTGGTCGGCTCTGCCGGCCAGTCGTTCGGGGCCTTCCTGCCTCGTGGTGTGACCCTGCGGCTCGAGGGCGACGCCAACGACTACGTCGGCAAGGGCCTGTCCGGCGGACGGATCGTGGTCCGTCCCGACCGGGCCGCGACCTTCGACGCCTCCGAGCAGATCATCGCCGGCAACACCATCGGCTACGGCGCGACCTCGGGGGAGATCTTCCTGCGCGGCCAGGCGGGCGAGCGGTTCTGCGTCCGCAACTCCGGCGTCACTGCGGTCGTCGAGGGCGTGGGCGACCACGGCTGCGAGTACATGACCGGCGGCACCGTCGTCGTGCTCGGCGCGACCGGGCGCAACTTCGCCGCCGGCATGAGTGGCGGCACGGCGTACGTGCTGGACCTCGACCCGGCCCGCACCAACCGCGAGCTCGTCGACCTCGGGCCGGTCCCGGCGGACGAGGCCGAGACCCTGCAGGCGATCGTGCGCAAGCACGCCGAGGAGACCGGGTCGAACATCGCCGCCGAGCTGCTCGCCGACTGGGAGGCCGGCCTGAGCCGGTTCACCGAGGTGATGCCGCGTGACTACCGCACCGTGATGGAGGCCAAGGCCAAGGCCGAGGCCGACGGGCTGCCCGAGGCCGAGGTTGCCAAGAAGATGATGGAGAGTCTTCATGGGTGAGGTTGCGAGTCCGGTGAAGACCATCAGCAGAGTCATGGCGCCGTTCGCGCCGACGAAGGAGGCGTCGCATGGCTGACCCGAAGGGTTTCTTGAACAACGGCCGTGCCGTTGCCGACCGCCGGCCCGTCGAGGAGCGCGTCCAGGACTGGAACGAGGTCTACCCCGGTGGTCCCGGCCGCGCACTGCTGCCGATCATCCGGACGCAGGCCGCGCGCTGCATGGACTGCGGGATCCCGTTCTGCCACCAGGGCTGCCCACTGGGCAACATCATCCCGGAGTGGAACGACCTGGTCTATCGCGACGACTGGGACGCCGCGATCGAGCGGCTTCATGCGACCAACAACTTCCCGGAGTTCACCGGGCGGCTGTGCCCGGCACCGTGCGAGACCGCCTGCGTGCTGGGCATCAACCAGGACCCGGTGACGATCAAGAACGTCGAGGTCTCGATCATCGAGCGCGCCTTCGAGTCCCACAACGTGCGCCCGCAGCCGCCGGAGTGGCTCTCGGGCAAGACCGTCGCGGTCGTCGGCTCCGGCCCGGCCGGCCTCGCGGTCGCCCAGCAGCTGACCCGTGCCGGCCACACGGTCGCGGTCTACGAGCGAGCCGACAAGGTCGGCGGGTTGATGCGCTACGGCATCCCCGAGTTCAAGATGGAGAAGAAGGTCCTGGACCGGCGCCTGGAGCAGATGCGCCGTGAGGGCACCGTCTTCCGTGCCGGCGTCGATGTCGGCGGCGAGCTGACCGGCGAGGCGCTGCGCGAGCGGTACGACGCCGTCGTCCTGGCGATCGGCTCGACCGTCGCCCGCGACCTGCCGGCCCCCGGGCGCGAGCTCGGCGGGATCCACCAGGCCATGGAGTTCCTGCCGCAGGCCAACCGGGTCGCACTCGGCGAGACCGTCGAGGGCCAGATCAGCGCCGCCGGCAAGCACGTCGTCATCATCGGCGGCGGCGACACCGGCGCCGACTGCCTCGGTACGTCGATCCGCCAGGGTGCCGCCTCGATCACCCAGCTCGAGATCATGGCGCAACCTGGCGAGGACCGCCCGAGCAACCAGCCGTGGCCGACGTACCCGATGACGTTCCGGGTCTCCTCCGCACACGAGGAGGGCGGCGATCGTGTGTACGCCGTCTCGACTCAGAAGTTCGTCGGCGACGAGGCCGGCAACGTCACCGAGCTGCACCTGGTGGAGGTCGACGCGAAGTTCCAGCCGATCGAGGGGACCGAGCGGGTCATCCCGGCCGAGCTCGTGCTCCTCGCGATGGGCTTCGTCGGACCGCAGCAGCCGGGCGTCGTCGAGCAGCTCGGCGTAGAGCTCGACGAGCGCGGCAACATCGTCCGGGACAAGGCCTATGCGACCACGGTGCCGGGAGTCTTCGTCGCCGGCGACGCGGGCCGCGGCCAGTCGCTGATCGTCTGGGCGATCGCCGAGGGCCGTGCGGCGGCCGCAGCGGTGGACACCTTCCTCACCGGCGCGACCACCCTGCCCGCCCCGATCCTGCCGACCGAGCGCCCCGTCACCGCCTAGCCCGGCGGAGACGCGGAGGCCGGCATTTCACCGTGCCGTGGCGAGGCGTTTGGAACGTTCAAGGGCCGGAGCGGTAGATTCGAGAGGTGATCCACGCCTCGCTCGTCAACGTCGCCTCGCCCACTCGGTCTCGTCTCGCAAGCTCGACGGACGCTCGGTAGGCACGCGCCGTGCGAAGAGCAAAGATCGTCTGCACACTCGGACCCGCTGTCTCCACCAAGGAGAGCATCCGCGCCCTGGTCGATGCCGGCATGGACGTTGCCCGGCTGAACCTGAGCCACGGCACCCACGCGGATCACGAGTCGGTCTACCGGATGGTCCGCGAGGCCTCGGACGAGAGCGGCCACTCGATCGGGATCTTCGCCGACCTGCAGGGTCCCAAGATCCGGCTCGGCTGGTTCCGCGACGGCGGCGTCCGACTGCAGACCGGCCAGGCGTTCACGATCACCACCCGCGAGATCTCTGGCGACAACGAGATCGCCAGCACCACCTACGAAGGCCTGCCTGGTGACGTCAAAGAGGGCGACCAGGTGCTCATCGACGACGGCAAGGTCCGGCTGCGGGTGACTGAGGTCGACGGCACCGAGGTGCACACCCGGGTCGAGGTGGGCGGCCGGATCAGCGACCACAAGGGGATCAACCTGCCCGGCGTACCGGTCAGCGTGCCGGCGCTCTCGGAGAAGGACATCGAGGACCTGCGCTGGGCGCTGCACCTGACGGTCGACTACATCGCGCTGTCGTTCGTCCGGTCGGCCAAGGACGTCGAGGACGTCCGCCAGATCATGCGCGAGGAGGGGATCATGCTTCCGGTGATCGCCAAGATCGAGAAGCCGCAGGCGATCGACAACCTCGACGAGGTGATCAAGGCGTTTGACGGCTTCATGGTCGCCCGTGGCGACCTCGGCGTCGAGTGCCCGCTGGAGGACGTGCCGTTCCTGCAGAAGCGCGTGGTCGCCAAGGCGCGCCGCAATGCCAAGCCGGTGATCGTGGCGACCCAGATGCTGGAGTCGATGATCTCCAACCCGGCGCCGACGCGCGCCGAGGCCTCCGATGTCGCCAACGCCGTCCTCGATGGCGCCGACGCGGTGATGCTCTCGGGAGAGACCAGCGTGGGGGAGTACCCCATCGAGACGGTGCGCACCATGGCCCGGATCATCTCCTCGACCGAGGACCACGAGCTCGCCCGGATGGCGGCGATCGACTGGCAGCCGAAGACCCGCGGCGGTGTGATCGCCAAGGCGGCCGCCGAGGTGGCCGAGCGGGTCGGCGCGAAGTACCTCGTCGCCTTCACCCAGTCCGGCGACTCCGCCCGACGGCTCGCCCGCTACCGGGGCACCATCCCGGTGCTGGCGTTCACGCCGGAGGCGACGGTGCGCTCCCAGCTCTCGATGACCTGGGGGATCGAGACCTTCAAGACCGTCGAGGTCGAGCACACCGACCAGATGGTGCGTCAGGTCGACGAGCAGCTGCTCGCCGCCGGCCGGGTGGTCGAGGGCGACATCGTGGTGATCATCGCGGGCAGTCCTCCGGGCATCCCCGGGTCGACGAACGCGCTGCGCATCCACCGGATGGGCGACGCGATCAACGAGGTCGCGCCGGCGTACCGGGGCCTGGCCTGAGCCTGTCCAGCCACGCAGCGACCTCGCGAGGGCGCAGTCGTACGACGGGCAGCTCCGGCCGCTCGATCAGCACCTGAGCGATCCGTTCGGCTGCCCGGTGATGGGTCGACCACGACCACCGGATGATGTGCTCCCGGTCGTGCACGATGTGCCAGAGCGGGCCTTCTCGGTTGCCGTTCCACAACTCGGTACGCCGGAACCGGCGGCTCAGCGTCCTCCGGGTCACCCGGCGCAGGGCGGTCAGGCGCGGAGTGTCCAGCTGGACCAGCAGGTCGCACCGGGGCAGCAGGATCGGACGGGCGTCGGTGTACTGCCACTCGGTGATCCACCGCTCGCCATTCGCCAGGGTGGAGACGTCGTCGAGGAATTCAATCCTCGGCGTCCACCCCGGACCGTGGTACAGGCCGTCGAGCTCGACGTACGGGAGCCCGAGGTCCGCCGCGACCAGTCGGGCAAGCGTGCTCTTGCCGGCCCCGGAGCTCCCGGAGACGAGGACCCTGAGCAGCGGCCCTGGGAGCGGGTCCTCAGGTCCGAGCAGCACCGCACGATGCTACGACTTCTCGCCGATCAGCTCGGTGAGCCGGGCCACGTCGGCCCGGCGGGACACCGAGAGCACGTACGGCTTGGTCTGCCGCCACCGGATGCCAGGCAGGTCCAGAGCCTCACCGCACCACTGCATGATCTCCCGCGACTCGTTAGCGAACTGCCAGCGCGGGTACTCGTACCGCTTCTTCTCACCCGCCACCATCCGGGTCGCTCAGTTCTTCACCAGGCTTCCGTCGGAATGGAACAGGCCACGCAGGAAGTCGGCTGGGTAGGCCTCGACGATGTCGCGCTGCCAGGGCTCGAGGCGCAGGACACGCTCGTGCTTGCGGCCGGGGCCGTGCTGCGGGAACAGGTGGGGCCAGTGCTTCCAATAGCTCTGGACGACTGTCACGCCCGGCGCAGCGACTCGGTACGTTCGACGCTCGGGGTGGACGGCCTGAATCAGCCGGTCCACGTCATGGACGATCCCCGGGAGGGTGCTATCACCAGCGATTCGCAACGAGTAGGTCCGCGAGAGCCGGCTGATGCAACCGTCACCGAGGTAGTACCCCAGCAAGGCGCCCGCCGTCCCAGTCGGGGCTCCAGGCGCTGGGCACGGCGATGGATCGCTGTCAGGGTGACCGACCCAATGGCGAAGGGCTGCTCTACTGATGCCGAGCTCTTGTGACGCGGAGTTCAGCGACCGCCCGCCACGGATCTCGGCACGTGCCTGCGAGCGCACATCAGGTCCGTACATAGGAGAAGTGTCGGTCGCGGGACCGACATTCTTGGTGCCCCGAGTGGGATTCGAACCCACACTGGATGGTGTTTGAGACCATTGCCTCTGCCGTTGGGCTATCGGGGCGGCAGCGGGCACGAACGCTACCGGACACGAGGTGCCCGACGGCACTCGGTAGCCTGTGCCCGTGACCGAGACCCCTTCCGCGAGCCCGAGGCGCCGTGTCGTCATCGCCGAGGACGAGGCTCTGATCCGGCTCGACCTCGCCGAGATGCTCGCCGAGGAGGGGTACGACGTGGTGGCAGCCGTCGAGGACGGCGAGTCTGCCGTCTCGAGTGCCGAGGAGCTCCGGCCCGACCTGGTCATCCTGGACGTCAAGATGCCGCGGCTCGACGGGATCGCCGCCGCCGAGCGGATCGCCGCGCAACGGATCGCCCCGGTGGTGATGCTGACCGCGTTCAGCCAGCGCGACCTGGTCGAGCGCGCCCGCGACGCCGGTGCGATGGCCTACCTGGTCAAGCCGTTCGACAAGTCCGACCTGGTGCCGGCGATCGAGATGGCCGCGAGCCGGTTCGCCGAGCTCCAGCAGCTCGAGGCGGAGGTCGCCGACCTGACCGACCGCCTCGAGACCCGCAAGGTCGTAGACAAGGCCAAGGGTGTCCTGCAGGAGAAGCTCGGACTCTCCGAGCCCGATGCCTTCCGCTGGATCCAGAAGACCGCGATGGATTTGCGTCTCTCGATGCGCGAGGTCGCTGACGGCGTCGTCGAGCACGGGGTCGAGCCCCGCTAAGTCGGCGTTGCATCACGGTTTGGCAACGGAGAAGATCGGTGCGCTCACCTAGCCCCGCGGCGGAATCTTCGGTGCTAGCGTCCGTCGAAACCGCGATCGCTGCCCCGGGCGCCCGATCGCTTCCATCCCCGACAACGGAGGACTGATGATCCGTTTCAACAAGTCCCTGCGCGTCGCCGCTGCTGTCACCGGCGTCGCTGCACTGACCCTTACCGCTGCGTGCGGCTCGAGCAGTAAGGACGACACCAAGGCCTCCAGCGGCGGAAGCGCCTTCTGCGGCAAGAACCTGGCGTTCATGGGCGCCCTCACCGGCGACGCCGGTGCCCTCGGCCAGAACATGGTCAACGGCATCAACCTGGCGCTCAAGGGATACAACGCGAAGAACGCTGACTGCAAGATCGGCCTCAAGACGTTCGACTCGCAGGGCGACCCGACCAAGGCTCCCGCGCTTGCGACCCAGATCATTAACGACGACTCGATCTTCGGACTGGTCGGCCCGGGCTTCTCGGGCGAGTCGCTCGCCACCGGCAAGACCTTCTTCCAGGCTGGTCTGCCGTCGATCTCCCCGTCGGCCACCAACGTGACCATCACCCAGCAGGGCTGGACCACGTGGCACCGGGTCATCGGTAACGACGACGCCCAGGGCAAGGCGGACGCCGCCTACCTGACCGGCACTGCCGGCTGCAAGCAGGTCTACACCGTCGACGACGGCCAGGACTACAGCGTCGGCCTCGACAAGACCGTCCAGACTGCGCTCGGCTCGGCAGTCGTCGGCAAGGACAAGATCTCGGTCGGCCAGACCGACATGTCGGCGGTCGTGACCAAGGTCAAGGCCTCCGGCGCAGACTGCTTCTTCTACGGTGGCTACTACACCGAGGCGGGCCTGCTGAAGAAGGCGCTGACCCAGGGTGGCTTCAAGGGCACGTTCATGTCGGGTGACGGTTCGGAGGACCCGAACTTCGTCAAGATCGCGGGTGCCCAGGCCGCCAACGGCGCTGTGCTCTCGGCTCCGGCCGGTCCGGCCCCGGCGGGCTTCGGTGCCACCGGCCTCTACGCCACCCAGGCCTACGACGCGACGAACATCTTCCTCGCCGCGGTCAAGGCCGGCATCGGCACCGAGGAGAAGCTGAACTCCTTCATCGGCAGTTACACCGGTGACGGCACCAGCGGCCCGATCGCGTTCGACAAGAACGGCGACATCCAGCAGTCGAAGATCTACGCGTACTTCGTTAAGAACGGCACGCTGGACGTCACCACACCGACGGCGATCTCCTGACCGCCAGCACATCTGAGTAACTGAAACAGGCTGCGGCCGGAGGCTCGTCCTCCGGCCGCAGCCGTCAGAACGAGGGGAGGGAACTTCTTTGGACCTGGGCGCGCTTTTCGGCAGCTTCGACAACTTCCTGAGCTTCACCATCGGCGGTCTCGTCTTCGGTGCGATCTACGCGCTGATCGCGCTCGGCTACACGATGGTCTACGGAGTCCTCCAGCTCATCAACTTTGCCCACTCCGAGGTCTTCATGTTCGGGACCTTCGCCGTGGCCTGGGTATTCGTCGCGTTGCACGGGACCTCGAGCGCCCAGTGGAGCCTCGGCAGATCGGTCCCCATACTTTTAGTGGCCCTGGTCGCAGCCATGTGCACCTCCGCGCTGGTCGCGCTGCTCCTCGAGCGCGTCGCCTACAGGCCGCTGATCAAGAAGAACGCGCCCAAGCTGATCGCATTGATCTCGGCGATCGGTGCGTCGTTCGCCCTGTCCGAGGCGATGGGCCTGCGTGACAAGTTCGCGAAGTTCTTCGGTCTCGACCACAAGCTCGCCAACTACGTCTCGCCGGGTAAGGCACGTGATGTGTACTCCAACCCGGTATCGATCCAGCCGCACCACCTGTTCAACATCGGCCACTACAGCGTCACCGATGTTGACCTGACCATCATCGTCGCGGCCATCGTGATGATGGTGGCTCTGGACCAGCTGGTACTGCGGACCCGGTTGGGCCGCGGCATCCGCGCCGTCGCCCAGGACCCGGAGGCGGCTGCGCTGATGGGCGTCAACGGCACCCGGGTGGTCCAACTGACCTTCCTCATCGGCGGCCTGATGGCCGGTGCAGCCGCGACCCTCTACATGGTCAAGATCGGCACCACCAAGCAGGACGCCGGCTTCATCCTCGGCGTCAAGGCCTTCACAGCGGCTGTCATGGGCGGCATCGGCAACCTGCGCGGAGCGTTGCTCGGCGGTCTGGTGCTCGGTGTGATGGAGAGCTGGGGCGCGGCGGTCTTCGGCGACCAGTGGCGCGATGTCGTCGCGTTCGTCCTGCTGGTCCTGATCCTCCTGGTCAGGCCTTCGGGCCTGCTCGGGGAGGCTCTCGGGAAGGCACGCGCATGACGACCCCGAGCCTGATGGTCCCGCCGACGCGGCGCAGCCCGCTCCAAGGTCTCGGGCTCTGGTGGGACGACCGGGTCGACCGCTACAACGCCCAGCCGATCTTCCTCAAGGCGATCTGGGTGTTCCTGGCGCTCGTCCTGGTCTACGCACTCCCGCTGCTACGGCCGCCGGGCATCACCACCAACCAGATCGACTTCGGCGGCGTGATGTTCGACTGCGCGTCGTTCGCGCTGGTCGCGCTGGGGCTGAACATCGTCATCGGGTACGCCGGGCTGCTCGACCTCGGGTACGTCGGGTTCTACGCGACCGGCGCCTACGTGACCGGCGTGCTGACCTCGTACCACTGGCACTGGCCGTACTTCTTCTCGCTGCCCGTGGCGATCGTCGTCACGATGATCACCGGGGTCATCCTGGGAGCGCCCACACTGCGCGTCCGCGGCGACTACCTCGCCATCGTCACTCTCGGCTTCGGCGAGATCATCCAGAAGGTCGTGAACAACACCGGCTGGCTCGGTGCGTCTGGCGGCATCAAGGACATCGCGCACCCGCCCACGATCGGCACGCGGCCGACGCCGCCGTTCCACCAAGGCGGCGCGTTCGCGATCCCCCATCTGCAGTGGGACGGGCTGATCCCGTCCTTGGACCACGAGCACGTGACCCACTTCCTGGTCTTCGGCGCGCTGGACGCGATCCCGTACTACTGGCTGATCGTCACGATCCTGATCCTCGTGTTCCTCGGCGACCGGCTGATCAAGGCCAGCCGGGTCGGCCGGGCCTGGGAGGCCACCCGCGAGGACGAGGACGCTGCCGAGCTGATGGGCGTCAACACCTTCAAGTACAAGCTGCTGGCCTTCGCGCTCGGAGCGGCGATCGGCGGTCTCTCAGGCTCGCTCTACGCCAGCGGCCAGGGCGGGTACATCAATCCGCAGGCCTTCTTGCTGATCTACTCGATGCTCTACGTCGCTGCGGTCATCGTCGGTGGCTCGGGCAACCGCTGGGGCGCGATCCTGGGTGGCGTGATCGTGGCATACCTGCCGGACCGGTTCCGCTCGCTGGGCGACTACCGCTACTTCATCTTCGGCCTCGCGTTGATGGTGCTCTCCATCTGGCGCCCCCAAGGCCTCCTGCCACCTCGTAGGGCCAGACGGGCTCGGGCTGCGGCGGTCGAGATCGATGCGCTCGAAGACGGCGACGAAGAGACGGCGGTGGCCGATGTCTGAGCCCACGACCGACCGACGTGCCGTCCTCGAGGTCGATAACGTGACCATCAAGTTCGGCGGCCTGACCGCGCTGAACGAGGTCACCTTCGATATCAAGGAAGGCGAGATCCTCGGGCTGATCGGCCCGAACGGCGCCGGCAAGACGACCTGCTTCAACGTGATGACCGGCGTCTACCAGGCCACGTCGGGACAGGTCCGGTTCGACGGCGCCCCGCTCGGCCGGCTGTCGCGCCACAAGATCACCAAGCTCGGCATCGCCCGCACCTTCCAGAACATCCGGCTGTTCAAGTCGATGACCGTCCTGGAGAACGTGATGGTCGGCTCCGACGTGCACAGCAAGGTCGGCTTCTTCGACGCGCTGCTCCGTACGCCGCGGCACCGGAACACCGAAGCGGCGTCGCTGGCGCACGCCAAGGAGCTGATCGAGCTGGTCGGGATCAAGGCCGACCTCGACGAGCTCGCCTCCAACCTGTCCTACGGCGACCAGCGACGCCTGGAGATCGCGCGGGCGATGGCGACGCGGCCCAAGCTGCTCTGCCTCGACGAGCCGGCTGCCGGCTTCAACCCGGCAGAGAAGCTCAGGCTGATGGAGCTGATCCGCAAGGTCCGCGACTCCGGGTTCACCGTGCTCCTGATCGAGCACGACATGCGCCTGGTCATGGGCGTGACCGACCGGATCGTCGTGCTCGAGTTCGGGCAGAAGATCGCCGAGGGCACGCCGGCCGAGATCCGCGACAACCCCGCAGTCATCGCGGCGTACCTGGGAGTCGATGAAGACGATGCTTCTTGAGGTGCAGGGCCTGTGCGTCAACTACGGGCACATCGAGGCCATCCGCGACATCACCTTCGGAGTCGAGGAGGGCACGGTCGCGACCCTGATCGGGGCGAACGGCGCCGGTAAGACCACGACGCTCAAGACCCTGTCGGGTCTGCGCCGGGTCCGGCTGGGCACCGTCACCTTCGACGGCAAGGACATCACCCACATACCGCCGTACGAGCGGGTGCTGATGGGCATCAGCCAGTCGCCCGAGGGCCGGGGCTGCTTCCCGGGCATGACGGTCATGGAGAATCTGGACATGGGCGCCTATGTCCGCAAGGACCGTGGCAGCCCGGCGTACCGCTCGGACCTAGAACGGGTCTTCGACCTCTTCCCGCGGCTCAAGGAGCGCGAGAAGCAGTCAGCAGGGTCGATGTCCGGCGGTGAGCAGCAGATGCTGGCGATCGGCCGGGCGCTGATGGCCAAGCCGCGGCTGCTGCTGCTCGACGAGCCCTCGATGGGCCTCGCACCGAAGCTGATCCAGCAGATCTTCACGATCGTCACCGAGATCAACAGCCAGGGAACCACCGTGCTCCTCGTCGAGCAGAACGCGGCGCAGGCGCTCAAGCGCGCGCACACTGCGCACATCCTGGAGACCGGCGAGATCGTCCGTTCCGGCACCGGCGCCGAGCTGGCCGGCGACGACAGCGTGAAGGCCGCTTATCTAGGCGGCGACATCTGACCGACGTCTGATCGACGCCGTAGGCGGCACCCGGCCGCGTTGTCGTCGCTTGACGTCCGCTCCGCTGGCGCTCGGCTGAAGGACGCCTGCGCTCCTCCGCCTCGCCGACTACCACGTCTGACGCCGCTCAGATCCTGCTTCGGTAGGACGTCTGACCGAGCTCGTTCGTCGAGCTTGTCGAGACGCGGTGATTCGTCGAGCTTGTCGAGACGCGGTGACACGTCCGCCTACCTGAACCAGATGACTACTTCGGTCAGCAGCGGCGCGACTACGAGCGCGGGCAGCAGGTCGCCGACCTTGACCTGCTTGATGTCCAGCAGCCGGAGTCCGACACCGACCAGGAGCAGGCCGCCGGTCGCGGTGAGCGCAGCAAGGTGGGCGTCGGGCAGGAACGTGCCGAGCGCGGCACCCAGGGCCGTCAGGGAGCCCTGCACCACGACGAGGGTCACCACGCTGGCGGCGACGCCCCAGCCGAAGGATGCGGCGAACGCGATCGACGCGAAACCGTCCAGCGCGGCCTTGAGCAGCAGCTGGTCGGACCCCTTGCCGATGCCCTCGTTGATCGAGCCCAGGATCGTCAGCGGGCCGACGCAGAAGACCAGGGAGCTGGTCAGGAAGCCCTGGATGAACCGGTCCCGGGCTTCGTGATCGGCCTCCGCCCCGCCCCCGCGGCTCAGTCGGCGCTGGAGCACCCCGCCGAGGCCCTCGAGGCGGTCCTCGATACGTGCCAGCGAGCCGATGATGCCGCCGATCAACAAGGCGCCGAGGACGA
The DNA here is from genome assembly GCA_036272095.1 of Marmoricola sp. Classification (GTDB taxonomy): domain Bacteria; phylum Actinomycetota; class Actinomycetes; order Propionibacteriales; family Nocardioidaceae; genus Marmoricola. The sequence goes on from DATAZI010000037.1 coordinate 62,718, forward strand.
TCAGCATGGGCGCCGAGCTGCCGACAGCCTTGCTCAGCGAGGCGTCCCGGACCGCGAAAGCGGACGACGCGGCGATCAGCAGCGTGACCAGGCCGAGCGAGTCGGTGACCGTCGTACGGGTGCGCTCGGGCAGCCGGTGGCCGACCAGGACGCCCACGGTGCTGCCCGCGAGGACAGTCGCCGCGTTGACCGCCGTACCGGTTCCGATGAGCACGTCAGCCCCCTAGAGTGATCGAGTTCAGCAGCGTAGTCTGACAGCCGTTGGGCCGGTCGAGTCGCCGGTCGAGTCACCGGTCGAGTCACCGGTCGAGTCACCACGTGTGCGGAGGAGGCATCGATGTCACGTCACCCCTTGGATATCAGGGACGCGCGCCCGCAGGACGCCGCGGCGCTGCTCGAGCTGTGGACCGAGATGAGTCCCCGCGGGTCCGAGGGCCCGACGCCGCGCCCGGTCGACGAGGCGGCCACCGCGCTGGCCCAGATCGCTGCTGATGCCGACGAGCGGGTCCTGGTCGGACTCGACGACGAGGGCGAGCTAGTCGCCGCGATCCACCTTCGCCGGGCGCCGATCAGCCCGCTGCATTCGGATATGGCCGTGCACAGCTCCTACCTGCTTGTCCGCCCCGAGCACCGCAAGCACGGATACGCCCGGGCCCTTCTGGATGCCGCGGTGACCTGGGCCGAGGACAAGGACGTCACGCACATCACGGCGATCACCTCGAGCAGCTCGCGCGACACCAACCGCTTCCTGGCTCGCCTTGGGCTGGCCACGGTCGCCTCGGTGCGGGTCGCCAACACCGCGGTCCTGCGCCGCAAGCTGACCCCTGAGGCGCTGCGCCCGATCGATGCCCGTCGCAACCTCGGCCGGATCCTGGCCCAGCGGCGCTCCATCCAGCGTCGGGCGCTGGACCCGGACCTGGTCCTCGACGCGGAGCCGGGCGAGCCCGACCAGCTGGACTGAGCAGCCGCCTGAGCTTCTAGTCGCGCTCGGGGGAGATCAGCGCGCAGGTGATCCGCGAGGTGCAGACCCGTTTGCCGCGCTCGTCGGTGATCACGATCTCGAACGACGCCGACGTACGCCCGAGGTGGATCGCCGTCGCAGTGCCGGTGACGATGCCGCTGGTGGCGGAGCGGTGGTGGGTGGCGTTGATGTCGACCCCGACCGGGATCTTGCCCAACGGCATCGCATGCAGGCCCGCGCCCATCGACCCCAACGACTCGGCGAGCACCACGGACGCACCGCCGTGCAGCAGCCCGTAGGGCTGGGTGTTGCCCTCGACAGGCATCGTGGCCACGATGCGCTCGGCCGAGAGCTCGAGGATCTCGATGCCCATCTTCTCGTTCAGGGAGCCCATGCCTTGGGGCATCGCCGCGATGAAGGCCTCGATGGCGTCCTTGTCGGTCATGGCCCCATCCTGCCGCGCCAGGCGAGGCTGACGTTGTCCGGGCCACCCATTAGGGTCGAGTACGTGTCAGAGAATGCGCCCGAGAACGTGCCCGAGACTGTGCCCGAGGCGCTGCCCGCGTCCCGCCCCAGACTGCTGCTCCTAGACGGCCACTCGCTGGCCTACCGGGCTTTCTTCGCGCTTCCCGTGGAGAACTTCTCGACCGCGACCGGACAGTCCACGAACGCCGTCTACGGGTTCACCTCGATGCTGGTCAACGTCCTGCGCGACGAGCAGCCCACCCACGTCGCGGTCGCCTTCGACAAGTCCCGCAAGACCTTCCGCCTCGCGGAGTACCCCGAGTACAAGGCCAAGCGCAACAAGACGCCCGAAGAATTCAGCAGCCAGCTCTCGCTCCTCCGGCAGCTTCTGGACACCTTCCGGATCCAGCACCTGGTCTACGAAGGCTACGAGGCCGACGACATCATCGCGACCCTGACCACCCAGGGCCTCGCTGCCGGGTACGAGGTGCTGATCCTCACCGGTGACCGTGACTCGTTCCAGCTGATCACCGCCGACTCGACGGTGCTGTACCCGATGCGCGGTGTCTCCGAGCTGGCACGGATGACCCCCGAGGCGGTGGAGACCAAGTACGGCGTCCCTCCCGACCGGTACCCCGAGCTTGCGGCGCTGGTCGGCGAGGACTCCGACAACCTGCCCGGCATCCCCGGCGTCGGCCCCAAGACTGCGGCCAAGTGGATCGTCACCTTCGACGGTCTGGACAACGTGATCAACCGCGCCGAGGAGGTCGGCGGCAAAGCGGGGGAGAGCCTGCGCGACCACCTCGACGACGTGATCCGCAACCGCCGGCTCAACGCGCTGGTGCGCGACCTGGCGCTCGAGCTGGTCCCCGAAGATCTCACCCGCGTCGAGTGGGACCGCGCTGCTGCGCTGGAGCTCCTCGACGAGCTGGAGTTCCGCGGCGAGCTGCGCACCCGGATCCTGGACACCCTGGCGCCGGCGGAGGAGCCCGAGGTCGAGGGCGGCTTCGATCTCGCCGGCCGGACCATCGCGTCCGACGAGGTGGCGGGCTACCTGGACGGCCTCGACTCCGGTCCCATCGGTCTCTACGTGCGGGCGAGCTGGGGATCGGGCACCGGCAGGGTCGACGGCATCGCGCTGGCCCAGGCCGACGGCGACGCGGCGTACGTCGACGTGGCCGGTCTGACTCCGGACGACGACGCCGCGCTGGCCGGCTGGCTGGCCGACGCGGCCCGACCGAAGATCGTCCATGACGCCAACGGCCCGCTGCTCGCGCTGAGGGCGCACGGCTGGCAGCTGGCGGGCCTAGCTACCGACACCGCGATGATGGCCTACCTGGTCGCGCCAGATCAACGGTCCTACGGACTGGCCGACCTGACCCTGCGCCACCTCAAGCGCGAGCTGAAGCAGGAGGCCGGTGACGACCAGGGACTGCTGTTCGAGTCCGGCGACGAGATCAGCGAGTCGGCGATGCTGCACGCGCGCGCGGTCCTCGATCTCGCCGTCACGCTGGCCGCCGACCTTGCTGACCGCGGCGGCACCAGGCTGCTCGACGAGATCGAGCTGCCGCTGGTGGAGGTGCTGGTCGGGATGGAGCAGGTCGGCATCGCCGTGGACCAGGAGTTCCTGGTCGGGCTCGAGGCCGAGTTCGGGGACCACGTCCGCGCCGCAGCGGGTGATGCCTACTCGGTGATCGGCAAGGAGATCAACCTCGGCTCGCCCAAGCAGCTCCAGGTGGTGCTCTTCGACGAGCTCGACATGCCGAAGACCAAGCGCACCAAGACCGGCTACACCACCGACGCGGACGCGCTCCAGGGACTGTATGAGAAGTCCGAGCACCCGTTCCTGCAGCACCTGCTCCGGCACCGCGACGTCACCCGCCTGCGGCAGACCGTCGAAGGCCTGCTGAAGACGGTCGCGCCGGACGGGCGGATCCACACCACCTTCAACCAGCTGATCGCAGCCACCGGTCGGCTCTCCAGCACCGACCCCAACCTGCAGAACATCCCGGTCCGCACCGAGGAGGGCCGACGGATCCGGGAGGCGTTCGTGGTCGGTGCCGGCTACTCCGAGCTGCTGACCGCCGACTACAGCCAGATCGAGATGCGGATCATGGCGCACCTCTCCGAGGATGCCGGGCTGATCGAGGCATTCAACTCCGGCCGTGACTTCCACCAGGTCACCGCTGCCCGGGTGTTCGGCGTCGAGCCGAGCGAGGTCAACGGTGAGATGCGAGCCAAGATCAAGGCGATGAACTACGGGCTCGCCTACGGGCTCTCGGCGTTCGGGCTCTCCCAGCAGCTCAAGATCGACACCGGCGAGGCCCGCGGCCTGATGGACGAGTACTTCGAGACCTTCGGCGGCATCCGCGACTATCTCGCCGGGGTTGTCGACGAGGCCCGCAGCACCGGGTTCACCGAGACGATCATGGGCCGCCGGCGCTACCTGCCCGACCTGACCAGCGACAACCGGCAGCGCCGCGAGATCGCCGAGCGGATGGCACTGAACGCGCCGATCCAGGGCTCGGCCGCCGACATCATCAAGGTCGCGATGCTCAACGTCGACCGGGCGATGACTGCCGGCAAGCTCTCCTCACGGATGCTGCTCCAGGTCCACGACGAGCTCGTCTTCGAGGTCGCGACCGGCGAGCGCGAGCAGCTCGAGTCCCTCGTCCGGGAGCAGATGGCGGCAGCTGCCGACCTGACGGTGCCGCTCGACGTCTCGGTGGGGACCGGCCGCAGCTGGCACGAGGCCGCCCACTGAGTCGTGCTCAGTCCTGGGCGCCGGCGGCCGCTCGGCTATCGATGCGCAGTTTCCACAGGCTCAGCCCGAGCAACAGCGCCAGCAGCGCCGAGTCCACGGCGAGCACCCGGGTGACCAGCTGCAGTACCGAGGAGCTCTTCAGGCCGAGGAAGATCAGCGGCACCAGCGCGATCCACAGCAGGATCACCGAGTTGCGCGACTGACGGGCGAGCACGCTGTAGACGAGCAGCTGCAGCATGGACAGCACCGTGCCGAGAACGGCGAAGATCCACAGCCGGTCGCGGATACCGTCATAGCTGGAGCCGCCGACGAAGGTCAGCGCCAGCCCAGGCAGCAACCGCACCCCGATCGTGACGACGATCCCGGTCACCGCTACCAGCACCAGGCTGCCCAGCAGGGCCTTGCGCCGCGCGTCGTCGGTGCCCATCGACGGGAACGCCAGCACCACGACGAACTGGGGCAGGAAGGTCACCGCCTTGACCATGATCAGCCCGCTCGCATACAGGCCGGAGTCGTGGCTTCCCAGCGCATTGCGGGCCAGCACGATGTCGATGCTGGACAGCACCAGGAACGCCAGCAGCGCTTGGGAGTTGTACACCGTCTCCCACCACAGGGCGCGGGCGCTGTGGTCGTCGCCCGGTACGGCATCTGCCGTCCGGGCGCTACGGGGTTCGCGCAGTGCGACGCCCGCCACCAGTACCGGGACGAACGCGCCCAGGGCCACCGCGACCAGAGCGGTGAACTCCTCGGGCTTCCACTCCAGCAAGGCGACGCCGAGGCAGAGGCGGGGGACGCCTGCGGAGAGATACACCAGGGCGAGCGGGACCCAGCGGCGCTCGCCTTGAAGGACACCGGCCTGGGCGCCCATCAGGGTCGCGGGCGCGACGGCGACGGCGAGCAGCAGCGCAGCCGGAAGGCTGTGCAGGCGCAGTGCGATGTTGACGATGGGGGACAGTGCGGCGAACACCAGCGCGAGCACGACGGCCGAGCGACGTCCGACGAGCAGGATCGCGTGCTCGACCTCGTGCGCGTCGCCCGGCTCCCGGGCGATCCGACGGGCAGCGGTGGCCTGCAGCGCCAAGGCGAGGACGCCGGCGACCAGGAGCACATTCATGATGGCGGCGAACGCGCCGTACGAGCGAGGGCCCATCAGGCCGGCGGCCAGGATCGTGAACGCGTAGGTGGTGAGGTTCATGGCGACGATCGCGACGGCGATGGCAGATCCTCCGCGGACGGCGTCCTTGGTGCCCGACGTCGTCGCTTCCTGTGTCACCCGCACACCCTAAGGGGTGCCGGGTCCTAGGCTGGCCGGTGTGAGCGACCCCGGCGACTCGAGTCTGCGGACCCCGGTCGACGCGGCAGTGGCCCAGGCCCGGCGGGTGATCGGCCTGTACGGCGACCCGGATGTGTCCTGGAGCATCGTCCTTGCTGTGGACCTGGTCGGCGCCGTCGACCCGGCTGACGCCTCGGCTGCGGCGGGACGCCTGGTCGCCGTCCACACGCACCTGGGACGCGCTCCGACGGTGACGTTGTTCGCCGCGGGCGGCGAGACGTCCGTCGTGGACGCGTTCGCGAACGAGCCGTACGGCGACCACGACCCGTTGCTGCGTGCGGCGTTGTCCGCCGACGGGCGGACCCTGGTGGTCGCCGCCCACCACGGTGCCGTCGACGGGCTCGGGCTGCTCGGTGCCGCAGCGGCCCTGGCCGGCGTACCGCTGACCTCGTCGGCGACCGGGATCGAGCCCGGCGCTCAACCCGCAGGGTTCCTGCGAGCCAGCCTCGGGCGGCTCGTCGAGGCGCTCGTGCACCCACCGGTGCGCCTGCGGTCGGATCCGACCGGCGATTCCGGCGGCGGTGACTGGCTGCTGACCAAGGTCGTGCACCCGGTCCGGCCGTCCAGCGGAGCCCTGGTGATGGCAGCGGTGGCCACAGTCCGGGCGCGCAACGTCGGCACCCCCGCGCGTGGCCGGCGACTCCTGGTGGCGATGGGGCTCTCGCGCAGGCCCGGGTCCCCGACGCCGTCGCCGGACCGTGACACCGCCTACGTCCGCCTTGCGGTCGATGCCGTCACGACAGCAGCCGACGCGGCCGAGGTGCTGGCAACCACCGTCCCAGAGCCTGCGTTCCCGGCTACCGACGGCGGGGGGATCGCACCGAAGGTGACACGGTTGCTCTCGGCTCGGCTCGGCTCGACAGTGCTGGTCTCCAACCTCGGGAAGGTCGCTCCCGACGCCGTGACAGCAGTGCGTTTCTGGCCGGTACCCAGCGGTCCCGCCGGTGCTGCGATCGGTCTGGCGAGCGCCGGCGGCCGCACCACGATCACGGTGCGGCTGAGGCGGGCCTGGTTCACGACCGGTGACGCCGACGAGATCGCCACGCAGGTTGCTGAGGCGCTGGAGTCTGCGTCGGCCTGAGACCGGGTCCGGCAGGCCGGGTCGCTCAGTACCGGCGGCTCAGTACGGGTCGTACGGCGAGTCGTGCCCGAAGATCCGGGCAGCGCCGCGCAGCTTGAACCGCAGCAGCACCTTGAGGAAGACGTTGCGGATCCACCACGGCAGCTCGGCCAGGATCCGCAACCGGTCGGCGGTGCTGGGTCGACGTACCCGGAACAGAGCCTGGGAGTCAGATCGTCGCTCGTAGGCCAGCGAGCCGGAGAACAGCACGTGCCGCAGGATGCCGAGGGTGACGCCGATCGAGGAGTAGCAGTCGTGGATCACCACGGCTGCGCCGGCGGGCAGGTGCACCGCCCAGCGAAGGTCGTCCGACAACGTCCAGTAGTCGTGCTTGCCGTCGATGTAGAGCAGATCGAAGCCGCGGGTCCAACCGGGACGCAGCGAGGTGCTGTAGTCCTGAACCTGCTCGACGACCGGCTCCAGGCCCGCCGCAGCGATGTTCGACTCGAACTTCTCCTTGGTGCTCAACCCGCCGAACAGCCGGCCTTCGACGAACGGGTCGACGGCGACCACGTGCCCTCCGGTCGCGGCGAGCGCGTGCCCGAGCACCACGGTCGACCTGCCCTGGTGGCTGCCGATCTCCAGCGCTGTGGCTCCAGGCGGCAGCGCCCGGGCCTCGTCCCACAGGATCTGTGCCTGGCCCGGCTTGAGCCAGCCGGCGACCTGGTCGGCCTGTGACCACGCCTGCGCCCAGTCGACGGGCTCGCCGGGACCGTTCGAGGTGCTGGGAACGGCCTGGTCAATCTCGGCGGGCTCTTCGTACATACCGGCATCTTACGGGCACCGCGGATAGAGTGCGTCGGTGAACGCAGGGGAAGAAGGAACCGTGTCGGCGCCCCGCCGAGGCATCCAGGCAGCAGTACGCCGGCTGCTCGCGTCCCCCATGCACATCGGCGTGCTCGCGGTCCTCGTAGCGGTCTCGTTCGCCCAGCGGGTCGGCCAGACGACCTTCGACACCAAGTTCGACCTGACCGCGGATCCCGGACGGTTCCTCGAGCGGGCGCTGACGCTGTGGAACACCAACATCGACTTCGGCGGCCTGGCCAACCAGGGCTACGGCTACCTGTTCCCCCAGGGCTCGTTCTTCGCGCTCGGCGAGCTGGTCGGCGTACCGGACTGGATCATCCAGCGCGGCTGGTCGGCGCTGGTCGTCGTCGCGGCGTACGACGGCGCCCGCCGGCTAGCGCGGGCGCTGGGTATCGGCGTCGAGGTCATACCGGTGATCGCCGGGCTCGCCTACGCGCTGTCACCGCGGATCATCGGCCTCTCCGGCGCACTGAGCGCCGAGATCCTGCCGAGCGCGATGCTGCCGTGGGTGTGCCTGCCGCTGGTCCTCGCACTGACCGGCCGGATGTCGGCGCGACGAGCGGCGGCGCTGGCGGGCCTGGCCGTCGTCTGCATGGGCGGTGTCAACGCCACCGAGAACCTCGTCACCTTGCCGCTCCCGCTGTTCCTGGTGCTCAGCGGCGTGCGTACCAGCGCCGGCCGCCGGCTGGCTGCCTGGTGGGCCGGCTGCACGGCGCTGGCCTGCCTGTGGTGGATGCTGCCGCTGGTGCTGCTCGGCAAGTACAGCCCACCGTTCCTGGACTACATCGAGAACGCCGCGACAACCACGCGCACTACCGGCTGGGACACCGTCGTCCGCGGTGCCGAGCACTGGCTCGGCTACCTCGTGATCGGCCCGGGCCAGTGGTGGCCGGGGGAGCACGAGCTCAGCACCGTACCCATCCTGGTCGTGCTCGGGGGTCTGATCGCCGCCGCCGGACTGGCGGGTCTGACCCGGCCGGGCCTGTCGTTCCGGGTGCCGTTCGTGCTGAGCCTGGTACTCGGCCTGGTGGCCGCGACCGCGGGGCACGGCGGCCCTGCCGGTACGCCGTTGTCCGGCACGGTCCGCACCCTGCTCGACGGCGGACTGGCCCCGTTCCGCAACGTGCACAAAGTGGATCCGTTGGTCAGGCTCCCGATCGCGCTCGGGGTCGGCGTGGTCTGCCTGGCTCTGAGCGCGTACGCCGAGCGCCGCCGTCGTACGCCCTCGCCGAGCGAGCGCTGGGCTGGTCTCGCCGTGGTGGTCCTGCTGCTGGCCAGCGCGGCGCCGGTGTTCGCGAACACCCTGCGTCAACCGGGCTGGGACAAGGTCCCCGACGCCTGGACCCGAGCCGCCGCCTGGGTCGACCACGACGGGCCGGGCACGACGATGGTCGTGCCGTCGATGGGGTCGGCTCAGCAGGACTGGGGCTGGACTGTCGACGAGCCGATCCAGGGTCTGGCGAAATCGGCGTGGGTGGCACGCACCCAGATCCCGCTGGTACCCACCGGGACGATCCGCTTCCTCGACGGGATCGAGGACCAGCTCGCTGACGGCACCGGCTCAGCGGCGCTCGCACCGACCCTGGCCACCGCGGGAGTCACCCGGATCCTGGTCCGCAACGACGTCGCCTCCGATGCGACCGACGTGGCCGACCCGGCGCGGGTCGAGACGGCACTGACCAACAGCCCAGGCCTGGTCCCGGTCAAGGCGTTCGGCAGGTCCGGGATCGGTAAGCAGCCGCTGATCCAGATCTACCGGGTGACCGCGGCGACCGGCCAGCCGGCAGCCGAGGACACCGGCAGCGTCCCGCTGCTGACCGGGTCGCCGGAGGACGTCGTCGCCGCCCGCGGTGCAGGGCTCATCCCTGCGTCCGGGCATGCCCGGGTCGGACTGGCGCCGCACGGCGCTGCGCCGGATATCGTCTCCGACGGCTACCGGAGGATCGAGCGCCAGTTCGGCATCTTCCACGATGCCGTCAGCCAGGTGATGACCCGGACCGAGCCTGGCCGTACCGGTCGTAAGGCCGCCGACTTCGCCGGGGCGCCCGGGGTGCCGCGGGTCTACGCAGATGAGTCGGACGTCGCGTCGGTCACCGCTACCTCATCGGCCGGGTACGCCGACACCCTCGGTGCGGTGCATCCCGAGCTCGGGCCCGCCTCGGTCCTCGACGGCGATCCGGGAACGTACTGGCGCTCGACGGCGTACCAACCGGCCGTCGGCCAGGCGCTCACCATCACCTTGGTCCGTCCGCACCCGATCGGTGTCGTCACGGTGCTGGCGGCCGAGGACGGCCTGTCCGGGTCGCCGGTCACCAAGCTGGCCATCGAGGCCGGCAAGGTCCGCAAAGTGTTCTCGGTCGGCCCCGACGGCCTCGCCGTCGCCGACTTCGGCGACGCCGTGAGGACCACGAAGGTGAAGGTCACGGTGCTCGGTGTCCGTGCCAAGCACCGCGATGCCGTCGTCGCGATCCGCGACATCACGATCGCCGGTGTGGACAGCACCCGTCGCCTGGTGGTTCCTGATGTCGGTGCGCAAGCGAAGACGTCGTTCCTGTTCACCACGACCCCTCCGAGGCGAGCCTGCCTGGCCGGCGCGCTCGCGCTGACCTGTGACCCGAGCGCTGCCCGGCCGGGTGCGGAGCAGAGCCACCTGAACCGGGAGTTCACCGAGCACGGCAACGGCACCTGGACCCTGTCGGGTCAGGCGGTCGCGCTGCCCTCCCCGGCCTCGGCGAAGCTGCTGCTGCCGCTGGGCAACGCGCTCTCCGCGACGGCCGACAGCGTGCTCGCCGGCGACGCCGCGGTGTCCGGGATGTTCGCGGTCGACGGCCAGGCGGACACGCCGTGGCTGGCGAGTCCCGGCGACCTGTCGCCCTCGCTCGACCTGGCCTGGAAGACTCCTCGGACGCTGAGCCGGATCCAGGTGGTCCCGTCGTTGCTCCCGGCGCTGGCGCCGTACGAGGCGGTCGTCGTTGCCGGTGGCCAGACCCGTACAGTCCGGATCGGCCAGGGCGGCCTCGGCTTCTTCACCCCCCTCAAGGGTGCGACGTCGGCCCGGATCACGTTGCTCGCACACGATCCTGACCCGGACCAGCACCTGTCGGTCGGCGTCGGCGAGTTGCAGATCACTGGTCTGACCGATCTCGCGAAGCCGGTCGCAGCCGCCTGGCACTTCACCTCCCAGTGCGGTCTCGGACCGGAGGTGACCGTCGGTCAGCGCAGCTACCGCACCGAGGTCAGCGGCACCCTCGGCGACGTCATCAACGGGCGCGCTCTGGCCTGGCACAGCTGCGACGGCCTGGTGACGTTGACGTCGGGGACCCAGCAGCTCAGCGCTGCGGCCACGGGGGCGTTCTCGGCGACGACGGTGGTGCTGCGCAGCGACCAGGCATCGCAGTCAGCAGATGCCGAGCAGCGGGCGATCACCAGCGCGAGCCCTCTGGCACCGTCGATGCGGATCGACGTCGCCGCCGGACCGCAGGCGGTGCTCTCGTTCGGCCAGAACAGCAACCTCGGATGGCGTGCGACGTTGAACGGCAAGCAGCTGACCAGTGAGGTCGTCGACGGCTGGCAGCAGGGGTTCGTCGTCCCGGCCGGGGCCGGCGGGGCGGTCCACGTCGACTTCGCTCCGAGCACGTCGTACAGGATCGCGCTGGGGCTCGGAGCGGCCGGCGTGCTGGCCCTGCTCGTGCTGCTGCTTCTCGACGTACGCCGGCCGGCAGCGCCGGTTGCCCCGACTGCCATCGCCCCTCCGGCTCGGACCCTCGTGGTCGGTGCGGCGGTACTGGGGCTGCTCGTCCTCGGGGCCCTCGGCGGGCCGGTCGCGGCGTGCGCAGCGCTGCTGGCAGCAGTCGCGGGCCGCCGGCTGGCCCCAGAACGGATCGGGGCTTGCGCAGCCGTGCTGATCGGGGCATCGGGAATCGTCGCTGCCTTCAGCCACGCAACGGCTTCAGGGACACCGGGCTCCGTCTCGGACCTGCTCGCGGCCTTGGGCTGCGGGCTGGTCGCCGGGACCGTGGTCAGGCGACGTGTCGCGGCCGGCCAGGCGGCTGATGCCGATGGCTGACCGGGCGAGGCGGTGGCGCGACCCGGGAGTCGACCTCGGACTCCTCCTCCTGTCCGCCCTGGCGATGGGACCGGTGCTGCTGAGCCGCGGGTTCGTCCTGATCGGCGACATGACCTTCGCGCCTGTCCAGCCGTGGAACGGGGCCTGGCTTGGCTTGGACGGGTCGGTGCCCCGGGCGGTCCCCGCTGACGCGATCGTCTCGGTGCTCAGCCACGTCGTGCCAGGCGACCTGTTGCAGAAGGCGATCCTGCTGGGCGCCCTGGTCGGCGCAGCAACGGGCATGGTGCGCCTCGTTCGCGGGCTGGTCGGAGCGACGGCCAGGATCGCGCCACTCGGCGCCGGCGTGTTGTTCGTCTGGAACCCGTGGGTGCTCGAGCGCCTGGCCATCGGGCACTGGGGACTGCTGATCGGGTACGCCGCGCTTCCGTGGCTGGCCTCGGCGGCTTTCGCCCACCGCGACAGCGGCCGGCACCTCGGACCGGTCGTCGTGGCGCTCGCCGTCGCCGCGTTCGGGAGCCCGACCGGCGGTGCGGCCGCCGGCCTGGTGGCGCTGGTCATCTGCACCGACCGGGTGCAGGTGCGACGCTCGTTGCTGGTGCTCGGGGCCGTCGTCGCAGTGAACCTGCCCTGGCTGCTGCCCGGCTTCCTGGGCAGCACTGCGCCGACCGACCCGCACGGCGTCGCGGCGTTCGCAGCCCGGTCGGACACGGCGTACGGCGTCGTCGGCTCGCTGCTGACCTTCGGTGGGATCTGGAAGGCGGCGGTCGTCCCCGGCGACCGCGGGTCGGCCTTGCTCGTGGGGGTCGCACTGCTGATCAGCGTTGCGGGGCTAGTCGCCCTGGCCTGCCGTGCGCGGACCGATCGCAGGCTGCGCCCGCTGTGCTGGCTGGCTGCCGTCGGCTTCATCCTCGCGGCGCTGCCCACGATCTCGGTGGGTGCCGATGTCGCCACCTGGATGGTCGACCACCTCCCCGGGGCCGGGTTGCTGCGCGACTCCCAGAAGTGGCTGCTGCTCTTCGTGCTGGCGACCTGCGTCGGCGTCGGACTCGCGCTCGACCGGCTGGCCCGCCTCCTGCGCGCGCACGTGCTTCCGGCTCGCTCGGCGACGCTGGCGTGTGCGTTGCTGCCGATCGTCGTGCTGCCCAGCTTGGCCTGGGGGATCGCCGGCGAGCTCCGGCCGGCGCACTATCCCCGCGAGTGGACCCAGGTCCGCACGATCCTGGAGCACCAGCCCGCGCGCGACCGCCGTACCGTCGTGCTGCCGTTCTCGGCGTACCACCGCTACGACTGGAACCGGCAGCGGGCCGTGCTCGACCCGGCGATCCGGTTCTTCCCTGGCGAGGTGGTGACCAACGACGCGCTCACCGTGTCGGCGTCGCTGACGGTGGCCGGCGAGGACCGGGTCGCTGCCAGGATCGCCACCGCCTTGGCGCGCCACGACGCGATCACGCCGGTACTGAGAGCTGCCGGGATCCGGTACGTCCTGGTGGAGAAGGCGCTGCCACGAGGCGATCCTTCGCGTGCTGCGTACGCCGAGCTGCTCGGTACGACGGCCTCCCTGCACGACGGCCCCCAGCTGCAGCTGCTCGATCTCGGCTCCGGATCGAAGGCGCCGCATGCATCGTGGGCGCCGGTGATTGTCGCGGGGGACCTGGTCGCCCTGGGCGTCCTCTGCATCGGCATCTTCTGGACACTTCGTCGGATAACTGGCAAAAAGGATGATATCGGGTAACATGGGCGCCGGGAGCACGGACAACAGTGAGGGAATCGAAATGTCGTTCTTAGGAATCGGTGGCGCTGCTGCCGCGGGCAGCGGTGCCATGACGGTCGGCACGGTCGTCGTAGCAGGAGTCGCCGGCGCGGCCGCAGCTGCAGTGCTGTCAGTCGCCACGACGCAGGTCGCGGCGAACATCACCCAGCCGAATGCCACGCCGGCCAACGTCAGCAGCCATGTCAACGCACCGAACTACGCGGACTGACGCACCAACGCAGCAGCACCGATAACGAAGGCCGGTCCAGAACCTAGGTTCGGGACCGGCCTTCGTGCTGCCTGGTCGTGCTGACAGGTGCGCTGTCGTGGATGGACGCCGCGCGGCTCAGGCGTCGAGGGCCTTGGCGATCACGGTGGCAGCAGCGTCCCAGGTGAACTCGCCGGACCGGACCAAGGCCTTGTGGCCGAGGTCCGCGCGCAGGTACGGGTCCCGCAGCAAGGTGGCGATCTGGACGCTCAGGTCGGCCTGGTCGCGGGCGAGCAGGCCGGTGACGCCGTCGAGGATCGCCTCGGTGACCCCGCCGGCGCTGGCGTAGGCCACAGACGGGGTGCCTGCGTGCCCGGCCTCGACGATCGAGAGGCCCCAGCCCTCCTTGACCGAGGGCAGCACGTGGATCCAAGCCCGCGAGAGCTCCTCGAACTTGGTCTGATCGCTGACGTGGCCGAGGAAGTCGACCCGGTCCGCGACGCCGGTCTCGTCGGCCTGGCCGTGCAGCTCTGAGGCCCACCACCCGTCGCCGAGCACGCGTAGGCGCAGGTCGGGGAACTCCTCGATCAGCTGTGGCATTGCCGCGATCACGTGATCGATCTGCTTGTGCGGCACCAGCCGGCTGAGCACGACCAGGGTCGGTACGTCGGACGGCGCGCCGGCGTCGTACTCGGGCACTGGCGGCATCCCGTTGTAGGCCAGGCTGATGTCGCCCGGGTTCACGCCGAGCTCGATCAGCTCGCGCCGGGTGACGTCGGAGACGGCGATATAGCGGCGGCCGCGGTTCGCGCGGACGGCGGCGGTCGACTCCAGGAACCAGCCGACCCTGGCCAGGACCGGTCCGACGACCGACCACTGCTCGCGGTGGACGTGGTGCACGAGCACGACGACCTTCGCGCGGGTCAGCCGCGCCGCCCCGAACGGCATCCCGTTCTGGACCTCGAGGACGGCGTCGATCCCGCCGAGGCGACGGTCCAGCGTCTCGCTGAGAAGCAGCCAGGCCGCCCACAGATAGACGGTCAGGTGCCCACCGCGCCGGATGAAGCGGATCCCGTCGACGACCTCGTCGCGCGCCGCGCCGGGGTAGGCGGCAGTGACCCAGGTCAGCCGACGACCTGAGTCGCGCAACGCCTTGGCGACCTGGTGGACATACAGCTCCGAGCCACCGCCCTCGGGGTGCCACGGATCGCGCCAATTGAGCACAACGACGTTCTCCGACCGCTCATCTCGGGCAGTCGGAACGCGCCTCCCTATGAATCGCACTGTGGCTCTCCCTCCCCGGTGCGACACCGAATGTGTGGCGAGAGTAACATTGAAATATGCTGTTTGTCCGTTTACTCCGGTCTACCGGTTTAGTCCGGTCTATCCGTTTGTTCCGATCCTTCCTGACCGAGCAGACCGATCCCGAGGGCTTCTACGGACTGATCGCCGACGACGCCGTCGGCCTGGTCGCCGAGCACGTCGATCTCGCCGGAGCGCTGGTCGCCGACTTCGGGGGCGGCCCGGGCTTCTACTCCCACGCGTTCCGCGCCGCGGGAGCGCACACGGTGCTGATCGACGCGGACTTCGACGAGATCCGCCTGCACGGGCGCCGGACCGCGGGCTCGGTGGTCGGGCTCGCCGAGCGCGCACCACTGGCCGACGGCGCCGTCGACGTGGCGTTCTCCTCCAACCTGCTCGAGCACGTCCGCGACCTAGGAGGGGTGGCCGACGAGATCGTCCGGGTAGTCCGGCCCGGGGGGGTCGCGGTGCTGTCGTACACGATCTGGCTCGGCCCCTGGGGTGGGCACGAGACCTCTCCGTGGCACCTTCTCGGCGGACACCGTGCGGCACGTCGGTACCAGCGCAGGACCGGAAGCGCGCCCAAGAACCTGTTCGGCACCTCGATGTTCGCGGCCTCGGTCCGCGACGGTCAGCACTGGCTGGCCAGCCGGCCCGACCTGGAGGTGCTCGATCTGCGCCCCCGCTACCTGCCGCGCTGGTCGTCGTTCCTGCTGCGGCTCCCGGTCGTGCGCGAGCTCGTCACCTGGAACCTGTGGATCGTGGTGCGCACGCCCGGCTGACGGTGTCTATGTCTCTTTTCAACAACTTCATGATGAATGTGAGGTATCAGACATATTTCCTGTTAGTGTCGGATTGCGCACACGGGATGGGAGCTCGTGTGGGCACCACCTGGGAGGGAGCGCTTTCATGCGCCGAATGAGTGTTGTCCTGATCGTTATCGGGGCGTTTTTGATCGTCCTCGGACCGATGATCCGCTGGTACGCGTACCCGCGGCTCGCGGTGGCACCGACCAATGAGCGCACGCTGACCGGCCTGGTCGGCGAGAACGCCACCATCTTCGACGTCACCTCGTTGAAGGACATCAACACCACGCTGCACACCACGGTGCGCACGACCGGCGACTCCAGCACGCCGTCGAAGTGCCCGGGAGACGTCACCTACGTCAACTCCACCTCGACGACGTCGTCGGACGGGGTGATGAGGTCGCGCAATATCGAGCGGATGACCTTCAACCGTCGTACCGGCGAGGCTGTGAAGTGCGGCAACGACTTCATCTCCAACGCCGAAGGGGTCCAGACCCCGATCGTGCACAAGGGGATCGTGGCGTTCTTCCCGTTCGACACCCAGAAGAAGACCTATGAGTTCTGGGACAACACGGCGCTGAAGGCGTACCCCATCAAGTACGAGGGCACCGCGAAGATCGAGGGCACGCCGGTCTACAAGTTCGGCCAGACGATCGCGCCGACCCAGTACGGCACCCAGGAGGTCCCGCTCAGCCTGCTCGGGCTGTCGGGCAGCCAGAACGTGACCGGCCAGGAGATGTACTCCGTCAACCGCACGCTCTGGGTCGAGCCGAACACCGGCGTGATCATCAAGCGCACCGAATCACAGAACCAGACGCTGAACTACAACGGCGTGCCGCGACTGGTCCTGTCGAAAGCGACCGTCGGGTACGACGCGAAGACGATCCGCACGAACCTCGACGACTACGCCCAGAAGGGCAAGCTGCTGCACCTGGTGCGCGCCGTCATCCCTGAGGTCAGCTTCGTGCTCGGTCTGATCATGCTGATCGGCGGCATCGTGCTAGGCCGTCGTCGGCCGACGACGACCGGCGGCACCCGCGTCCGCGAGATGGCGGACGCAACGGCCTGAGGCATCAACCGACCAGGTCTGCGACGAAGATGGCGGTGCCGGGCGTGAGGACACCTCGCGTCCGGCTCCAGCCGCCCCAGACCCGGTCGTGGTCGGTCGGCCACTCGGGCTCGACGAGGTCGAGCAGCCGGTAGCCGCTGGCAGTGAGCGCGCGGACCCAGTCGCCGAGGGTGCGGTGGTGCTCGACGTACGACGTCGCGCCGGTCTCGTCGTCCACCTCGACGTACGGCGTACGATCCCAGTAGGACTGGCTGGCGACCAGGCCGCCCTCGCCGGGATCGTCGAGGAACATCCATCGCGTCGGGTGCGTGACCGAGAAGGCGAATCTGCCGCCGGGGCGGGTGACCCGGGCGATCTCGCGGACCAGCGCCTCGCCGTCGGAGACGAACTGCAGCGCTCCGAAGGCCGAGAAGACCACGTCGAAGGAGCGGTCGGCTAACGGGATCGCCGCCGCGCCGGCGCAGACCGTCGGCACCGTGGTGCCGTGCTCGAGATCGATCCGACGGCTGTGCTGGAGCTGGCGCATGGACACGTCGAGCCCGATCGCCCGGCCGCCGTGTGCTTGGACCCAGCGGGAGCACTGGCCAGCACCGCAGCCGAGCTCGAGGACGTCTCGTCCGGTGACGTCGCCGAGCGCGCCGACCGTATCCTCACGGACCCCCTCGGGCCCCCACAGGAACCCGTCGTCGCCCAGGAATTCCCCGTGCGTGGACTGGTACTCGTCTGCGTAGGCGTCCCAGTCGGCCCGGTTGGCCACCAGTGAGTCGTGCTCGTCGACCGCTCGGCGCTCAGCGCTGACGGGTCTGTGTTCGAACATGGCCCGATGATCGCACTGCCTGCGGACGGGTGCGCGGTTGGACTCAGGCGTGCTGGACGCCGTACGATTCCCTACGCGCCAGAAGTCTGCCTGAGTCTCAGACGTAGCAGCCTCTAGCTCGCCTTCAGCCCCCGAGTTCTCTGCGGGGACAAGCGGAATCCTTTCGTGATGGTGAAACGGACCTTGACGCGCGCCCGAACTACCTCTGTCCACCAAGGATCTATTTCCCTTATGACTTCATCCATCCTGTACGCCGACGCACCTCAGGTAGCGATCAACGACATCGGCTCCGAGGAAGACTTCCTCGCCGCGATTGACGCCACCATCAAGTTCTTCAACGACGGCGACATCGTCGAAGGCATCATCGTCAAGGTCGACCGCGACGAGGTTCTTCTCGACATCGGTTACAAGACCGAAGGTGTCATCCCCTCCCGTGAGCTCTCCATCAAGCACGACGTCGACCCCAACGAGGTCGTCAAGGTGGGTGACTCGGTCGAGGCCCTCGTCCGCCAGAAGGAGGACAAGGAAGGCCGTCTGATCCTGTCCAAGAAGCGCGCACAGTACGAGCGCGCCTGGGGCACCATCGAGCAGGTCAAGGAAGAGGACGGAGTCGTCGAGGGCACCGTCATCGAGGTCGTCAAGGGCGGCCTGATCCTGGACATCGGTCTGCGCGGCTTCCTGCCCGCGTCGCTGGTCGAGATGCGCCGCGTGCGCGACCTCCAGCCGTACGTCGGCCAGAAGCTCGAGGCGAAGATCATCGAGCTCGACAAGAACCGCAACAACGTCGTGCTCTCGCGCCGTGCGTGGCTCGAGCAGACCCAGTCCGAGGTCCGCCACGGCTTCCTGACCCAGCTGCAGAAGGGCCAGATCCGCAAGGGCGTCGTCTCCTCGATCGTCAACTTCGGTGCGTTCGTGGACCTGGGCGGCGTCGACGGCCTGGTGCACGTCTCCGAGCTGTCCTGGAAGCACATCGACCACCCGTCCGAGGTCGTCACCGTGGGCGACGAGGTCACCGTCGAGGTGCTCGACGTCGACATGGAGCGCGAGCGCGT
>DATAZI010000038.1:0-11606 GCA_036272095.1 Marmoricola sp.
CATTATTGAATACGCGTCAAGCCGACTGCGTTCGCAACGGGACCATTGTGGACGGGTCAGGCCGATTGTTCGGTGCGGCGCAGAATCGTCTGCCCCGCCTTTAGCCGATCCGGGGTTTCCACGCCCCGAAGCAACAGTGCAATGTCGTCTGGGCTTACTCCAGGCCCACAGATGAACTCGACAGAGGCTGTCACAGCCATGACCAGGTCCCCGCCGTCGTGAACCTCGACTTCGTCTCCCGAGCGAAGAACGCCGGATTGAATCGGCCCGATCACGACTGATCCCCGCCCTTTGAGCAGGAACACATCACGGACAGTCAGAACGAAGTCTTCGCTCGCGGCGTCAATGTGGTCAGTCACCGCTTCATGGTGACACGCGTCCCCGTTCGCAAACGGCCATTTGTGGTTCACAATCCGTCAGCCCACGCTCAATCGCGACAGATCCGTCTCAGAATCCGTGTACGAAATAGACGTCGCACAATCGGACCATCTGACGGAATTCGAACACCTCAGCTCGGCGACCGCCTTCCAGTCGGTATCGACCCACGAGTCAACATCGTTCCGGGGGAGTCGAGTGAGACGATCGCCTCGTGGCGCGACAACGGCTCGTTCGTGAAGATCCGCTGCCTCCGGACGATGCGGTGTTGGTCCGGGCAGTCTTCGACACGTATCCGCACGACGGCGTGTTCGACCGGGACGTCCTGATCGCCGACGTCAAATACAACTTCGAGGTGTTCGGTTACTACGGCTTGTCGCTGTGGCTGGTCTCGGCTGCTTGGCCACTTGATCGAGTGCTCGAAGTCAAGACGCGTAAGGCGCGACGTGTTGCGCTCTTCTCGGCCGGCGAGCTGCTGGCGAAGGGTCTGGGACTTGTCCCGAGCGGCAGGGCGCCGCACTACGACACGAGTCACGGGCCGGTGTATGGCGCGACGTATGGAAGCGTCCAAGTCACGGCCGGCGGGGCCGAGGAACTTATCGACCGGGTCCTGAGCGCGGCCTACACTGTTGAAGACAACCCGTTTTACGAGCAGGACCCGAGTTGAGAGGAGCCGAGTAGTGATCCAGATCGACATCGACGCAGACCTGAACATGGTCGACGATGAGGACCGCAACATGGCGTGTTCACCGGCGCGCTCCTCGGGCCTCAAGGTCGGCGGGGTGGCTGTTGCCGGCCGTCCGGGCTTTTGGTCCTGGGTCGTGATCGATGAGATCACTGACTCCTCAATCTTCTTCCGCCAGGTCAGCGCCCGTGAGGCGGCAGCCCATGGCGACCTGGCTGTCCCGGCATCTGCCTGACCGTCGGCAGTCCGCAAAAAGTCCGCAAGAAGTCCAGCCCGAGCCAACCGTGTCAAATGGCGCCCAACGAGTCAGCGGGTGCGTTTGCGCAGGTCAGACGGCATTTCGCATCGAAATCAACGATGGTCAATAGCACCCCGAAACCGGCGGCAATGTTCCACGACTACAGCTGAGGCAGGCTCGTACGAGCCCACCGCTACTCACCGGCCTGGCCGCCGTCTCCCTCCCGGGGCGGCGGCCTCGTCGTAGGCTGGGGCGATGAGGCGGATCGGGCTGCTGGTCGCGGCGTTACTCCTGCTGAGCCTGCCGTCAGTAGCGCACGCCGCGGTCAAGCCGCTCCCGCTCAACACCGACTTCGATTACCAGCTCGGCGGGGCCCGGTCGGTCCCCGCGAACGTCGGCATCGTAGGGCGCGACCGCTCGGCCAAGCCGGTGCCGGGGCGCTACAACACCTGCTACGTCAACGGCTTCCAGGCCCAGACCGACGAGCGAGCCTTCTGGGCGAAGCACCCGCACCTGATCCTGCGCAAGAACGGGCACCCTGTCATCGACCGAGGCTGGGGCGAGCAGCTGCTCGATACCCGGACCGCGGCGAAGCGAGCCCGTATCGCCGCCATCGAGGGCCGGTGGATCTCCGGCTGCGCCCGGTCGGGGTTCGACGCAGTGGAGTTCGACAACCTGGACTCCTACTCGCGCAGCAAGCACCTGATCACCCGCGACGACAACAAGGCGATGGCCGGGCTGCTGGTCGCCCGGGCTCACGCTTCCGGCCTCGCTGCCGGCCAGAAGAACTGGGCGGAGTGGAACGGCCGCACGGTCGGGTACGACTTCGCGATCGCCGAGGAGTGCGGGCGCTACGACGAGTGCGGCAGCTATGTCGCCCACTACGGGTCCCGGGTCCTGGTCATCGAGTACCGCGCCGTGGACTTCAACAAGACCTGCGCAGCCTGGGGCGACCGGCTCGCCGTCGTCCTGCGCGACCGCGACCTGAGCCCCACCGGGGTGCGGAAGTTCTGCTGACACAATGATCGGGTGAAGGACGTCCCCGAGCTCAACATCACCCGGTACGGCGAGCAGGGGAGCCCGGTCGTCTTCCTGCACGGACTGTTCGGGCAGGGACGCAACTGGACCGGTATCGCCAAGACGCTGGCTGCCGGGCACGAGGTGGTGCTGATCGACCTGCCCGACCACGGCCGCTCGGCCTGGGTGGAGCATTTCGGCTTCGTCGAGGTCGCCGACACGATCGCGCGGGTGTTCGCCGACGACGAGCCGGTGGCACTGGTGGGGCACTCTCTGGGCGGGAAGGTGGCGATGGTCCTCGCGCTGCGCCACCCCGAGCTGGTCGATCGGCTGTGCGTCGTGGACATCTCACCGGTGGCCTACTCGTCGCTCAGCGAGTTCGCCGGCTACATCGAGGCGATGCGGGCCCTGGACCTCACCGCGCTGCACCAGCGCTCAGACGCCGAGCAGGCGCTCTCAGCGGCTGTGCCGAACCCGGTCGTGCGCTCGTTCCTGCTGCAGAACCTCCGGCGCGACGACGAGCGCGGCAGTACCGGGTGGCGCTGGCAGCCGAACCTGGAGGGGCTGCACGCCGACCTGCCGGCAATCGCCTCGTGGCCCGCCGACGAGCTCGCCGGCACGCCGCCGTACGCCGGCCCGGTGCTGTGGATCGCCGGCGCCGAGTCGCGCTACGTCACCGAGGAGTACGCGCCGGCGATGACGGAGCTGTTCCCCCGCCATCGCACGGTGACGATCAAGAACGCCGGACACTGGGTGCATTCCGAGCAGCCCGAGGTGTTCGGCGAGGTACTACGGCGCTTCTTGAGCTGAGGGCTCCTCGGCTGCGGCTGCGGCAGGCTCGTCGGACTCGTCTGCGCCGAAGCCGGACACGACGTCCTTCAGCGCGCCGAGCTGGGCCACGATCGCGTCGCGCCGCTTGGTGACCTTCTCGACCTCGGCCTTGATCGCCGCCAGGGCCCGCTCGGACTCGGCGTGACCGGTGCTGAGCAGGCTCTCGGCCTGCTTCTTGGCGGAGCTGACCAGTTGCTCAGCCTCGCGGCGGGCCTTGGACATCAGCGCCTCGGCGTCGGTGCTGGTCTGGTCGCGATGGGCGTTCGCGGCGTTGATGGCCTCGCGCGAGCGGTCCTCGGCGGCGTTGGCCCGAGCCTCGGCCTCGGCCACCATCCGCTGGGACTCGGCTGACGCGCTGGCGTGGTACTCGGCGGCCTCGCGGACCAGGCGCTCGCGCTCGACGGCGAGCATCCGCCGCGCCTCGGTGACCTCGCGGTCCGCGCCGGCTCGCGCCTGCTCGGACTCCCGGGCTGCTGCGGTCCGTAGCGAGCCGGCTTCCTGCTCTGCGGCCAGCCGCAGCTGGTCGGCTTCGCGCTGCGCCGCGGCCAGGTGGTCGTCCGCGTCAGCCTTGAGGCGGCGCCGCTCGGCCTCGATCTCCGACATCGTCCGGACCCGCTGGTCGTCGAGCTCGCCGAGCTGGACTACCCGCATGTCGTCGGCGTCGCTCTCGGCACGGGCGCGGATCGCAGCAGCGTCACGCTCGGCCTGGGCCAGGACCGTCGTCGCCTGGGTGCTCGCGCTGGTGAGCACGTCGTCTGCCTGCTCCTCGGCGAGGCGCAGCATCTCGCTGGCGCGGCCGCCGAGACCGGCGTACGAGGGGGTCTCGTTCTCGGTCAGCTTCTCGCGCAGCTTGTCGGTCTCGGCCTGAATCGCGCGCAGCTTGTCCTGCGACTCGTTCAGGCTGGCGATCAGGCCGGCCTTCTCGGCCGAGGTGGTGCGCAGGTGCCGGTCCACGGACTCCTTGTCGTACCCGCCGCGTCGGACCAGGGGGAGGGCGGCGGCACCGGTCGCGGCGGTCTTCGGCGGCACCAGCGGGGCGTTGGCCGACCGGATCGTGCCAGTCGGCTCAGCTGCCGCGGCGCGGCCGTGCTCAGCCTTGTGCGCGGGGCCGCTACCCGGCGCAGCGGCCGCCGGGGCGGCGGCGTTCGGATCGACGCGGGGGATCACCTGGGTCGGCTCGTCAGCGTCCCCGGCATCCTCGAAGATGGTCAGGCCCTGGTCCTCAGTCATGGTGTCCCTCGCGGTTGGCGGTGCATCGGATCCCCTCGGGTCAGTCTCTCCGATCTCCACGCGGTTTCCCAAGTCGTCAGGGCAACTGATCGCGCCGCAGTCGCAAAACGGGGCCGATCTCCTGCCGCAGCAGGCGATCGGCCCCGTCTCGAGGTCTCGGTACAGCTCCGGAGCGGGTCGTTCAGACGCCGCGGAACAGGTTGATCTTGTCGAGGTGCTGCGCGCGCAGCTCGTCGTTCTTCACGCCGAGGCCCTCCGAAGGGGCCAGGGCGAGCACGCCGACCTTGCCCTGGTGCTTGTTGTGGTGCACGTCCAGGGCGGCCTGGCCGACGTTCTCGAGGCTGTAGACGCGCGACAGGGTCGGGTGGATCTTGCCCTGGGCGATGAGGCGGTTGGCCTCCCACGACTCGCGGTAGTTGGCGAAGTGGCTGGAGATGATCTTCTTCAGGTTCATCCACAGGTAGCGGTTGTCGTACTCGTGCATGTAGCCCGAGGTCGACGCGCAGGTCGTGATCGTGCCGCCCTTGCGGGTGACGTAGACCGAGGCGCCGAAGGTCTCGCGGCCCGGGTGCTCGAAGACGATGTCGATGTCCTCGCCGCCGGTCAGCTCCCGGATGGCCTTGCCGAGGCGCTGCCACTCCTTGGGGTTCTGCTTGGTGCCTTCCTCGTTCCAGAACTTGAAGTCCATCTCGGAGCGGTTGATGATCTTGTCCGCGCCCATGTTGCGCACGATCTGCGCCTTCTCCTCATTCGAGACCACGCAGATCGGGTTGGCGCCGCCATTCAGGGCGTACTGCGTCGCGAAGCCGCCGAGTCCGCCCGAGGCGCCCCAGACGAGCACGTTGTCGCCCTGCTTCATGTTGCCGCCGTTGACCGAGACCAGCTGCCTGTACGCCGTGCAGTTCACCAGGCCCGGCGAGGCGGCCTCTTCCCAGGTCAGGTGCTCGGGCTTCGGCATCAGCTGGTTGGCCTTGACCATCGCGACGTCGGCGAGGCCGCCGAAGTTGGTCTCGAAACCCCAGATCCGCTGCGAGGGGTCCATCATCGTGTCGTTGTGGCCATCAGGGGCCTCGAGCTCGACCGAGAGGCAGTGCGCGACGACGCGAGCGCCAGGCTTCCACTTCGTCACGCCGGGGCCGACGGCCAGCACGACACCGGACAGGTCCGAGCCGACGATGTGGTACGGCAGGTTGTGCCGGGCGCCGAGGTCGGACTCGCGGCCGTAGCGCTCCAGGAACCCGAAGGTGGAGACCGGCTCGAAGATCGAGGTCCACACGGTGTTGTAGTTGATCGCCGAGGCCATCACCGCCACGAAGGCCTCACCGGGCCCGAGCTCGGGCAGCGCCACCTCGTCGAGGTGCAGCGACTTGCGCGGGTCCTTGTCGCGGGAGGCGACGCCCTCGAACATGTCGACTTCGTCCTTGTGCACGGTGACGGCACGGTAGGACTCGGGGAGGGCGAGGCTGGCGAACTCTTCGGCCGAGGCTTCGGCGGTGATCGCGTCGAGAATCTGCTGCACGTCAGGGGCTCCTGGATCTGAAGGGGTCGGTGCTGACTGGGCGGAATGTTACCCGCGGGTTAACCTCGGCGGGCGCCTCTGTGCCCCAGGTCTCAGTGGGCGGCAGCAGGCTCGACGAGCTCTACCAGGACGCCGCCGGTGTCCTTGGGGTGGATGAAGTTGATCCTGCTGTTCGCCGTCCCGCGCTTCGGAGCGTCGTAGAGCAGGCGCAGACCGCGATCGCGCAGGATCTCGCAGGTCTTCTCGACGTCGGTCACCCGGAAGGCCAGCTGCTGCAGGCCCGGGCCGGAGCGGTCGAGGAACTTGGCGATCGTCGACTCGTCGTTCAGGGGTGCGAGGAGCTGGATCCGCTGGGTGCCAGAGAGATCGGCGTCGCCTCCGCCGCTGCTGATCTGCATCATCGCCTCCTCTACCTTCTGCTCCTCGTTGACTTCGCGGTGCGCGACGGTCATGCCGTACGCCGTCGAGTACAGCTCGATCGCGGCGTCGAGATCGGGGACGGCGACACCGACGTGGTCGATGCAGACGAAGAGGTGGTCGGGGAGGTCCAGGGGAGTGCTCATAGCGACATCCTCGTGCAGGAGGCGGCGCCGCTCAACCGGACCGGCCCCGGTGTGACCACTTCGACACGGCCCATCGGGCGAGACCCCTCGCGGAAGCCCCTACTCGTGGGTAGTGTCTTCGAAGTCCCGCTCGTACCAGGTCTGCAGGAGGACCCATGTCCGTCAATGTCATCGTCGCCGGCGCTCGTACGCCGATCGGCCGCCTCCAGGGTGGTCTGAAGAGCCTGTCGGCTGCTGACCTCGGTGGCGTCGCCATCGCGGGCGCGCTGGAGAAGGCCGGTGTCGCGGCGGACCAGGTCGACTACGTGATCATGGGCCAGGTCATTCTCGCCGGCGCCGGCCAGAACCCGGCCCGAGGCGCTGCCATCGCCGGCGGCATCCCTGCGAACGTCCCGTCGATCACGATCAACAAGGTCTGCCTCTCGGGCCTGAACGCGATCGCGACCGCCGACCAGCTGATCCGCGCGGGCGAGCACGAGATCATCGTGGCCGGCGGCATGGAGTCGATGACCCAGGCCCCGCACCTGCTGCCCGGCTCGCGCGACGGCTTCAAGTTCGGCGACACCAAGCTCGTCGACTCGATGGCCTACGACGCCCTCTACGACCAGGCCACCAAGCAGGCCATGGGCGGTCTGACAGAGCAGATCAACGCCGAGGGCGTGAAGCTGACCCGCCTCGAGCAGGACGAGTTCGCTGCGGCCTCGCACCAGAAGGCCGCCGCCGCGTGGAAGAACGGCTTGTTCGACGACGAGGTCGTCCCGGTGACGATCCCGCAGCGCCGCGGTGACGCGATCGTCGTCACCGCCGACGAGGGCGTCCGCGGCGACACCACTGCCGAGTCGCTGGGCAAGCTGCCTGCGGCGTTCGCCAAGGAGGGCACCATCACGGCGGGCTCGGCCTCGCAGATCTCCGACGGCGCCTGTGCCGTGGTCGTGATGAGCAAGGCCAAGGCCGAGGAGCTCGGCCTGGAGTGGCTCTGCGAGATCGGTGCCCACGGCATGGTCGCCGGTCCGGACTCCAGCCTGCAGCTGCAGCCTGCCAACGCCACCGCGCTGGCTTGCAAGAAGGAGGGCATCGACCCGAAGGACCTCGACCTCCTCGAGTTCAACGAGGCCTTCGCTGCTGTCGGGATCGAGTCGACCCGCAAGCTGGGCCTGGACGCCGACAAGATCAACGTCAACGGCGGGGCGATCGCCCTGGGCCACCCGGTCGGCATGTCCGGCGCCCGGGTCGTGCTGACCCTCGCGCTCGAGCTCAAGCGCCGTGGTGGCGGCACCGGTGCGGCCGCCCTGTGCGGCGGCGGCGGCCAGGGTGACGCCCTGATCGTGCGCGTCCCGAAGAGCTGAACCCCGGACGCTCCTAGTAGCGTCTGGCCATCATGTCGCGTAGAAGCAGCAACGACGTCCCCGGACTGGTCGACAAGGCCAGGGCCGGGGACGCTCGTTCGGTGGCCCGGCTGATCTCGCTGGTCGAGGACGCCTCGCCGGTCCTGCGCGAGGTGATGGGCCTGCTCGCCCCGCTCGCCGGCGCCGCCCGCGAGGACGGCGGCGCCCACATCATCGGCATCACCGGCTCGCCCGGCGTCGGCAAGTCGACCTCGACCAACGCCCTGGTCGGCGCGCTGCGCAAGGCGGGCAAGCGAGTCGGCGTACTGGCTGTGGACCCGTCCTCGCCGTTCTCGGGCGGGGCGCTGCTCGGCGACCGGATCCGGATGCAGGATCACGCGCTGGACCCCGAGGTCTACATCCGCTCGATGGCCTCCCGCGGACATCTGGGCGGCCTCTCCTGGGCGGCTCCGCAGGCACTGAGGGTGCTGGACGCCGCGGGGTGCGACGTGATCCTGGTCGAGACGGTCGGAGTGGGCCAGAGCGAGGTCGAGATCGCCTCGATGGCCGACACCACCCTGGTTCTGCTCGCACCCGGCATGGGCGACGGCGTCCAGGCGGCCAAGGCAGGGATCCTCGAGATCGGCGATCTCTACGTGATCAATAAGGCAGACCGCGACGGCGCCGACACGGTACGCCGCGAATTGCGCGGCATGCTCGGGCTCGCCCAGCGTCCCGAGGGCGCCTGGGTGCCCGAGATCATCAAGACGGTCGCGATGACCGGCCAGGGCGTCGACGACGTCGTCGACGCGATCGATAGGCATCTCGCGCACCTCGGCGCCTCGGGCGAGCTCGCGGCGCGCCGTACCAGGCGGGCGCGGGAGGAGATCGAGGCCATTGCGGTCACCAGCCTCCGGGAGCGCTGGGACGATGTGCATGCTCATAACGACCTCGACGCCCTCGCCGAGGCCGTGGTGGCAGGGACCTCGGACCCCTACACCGCAGCAGACCGACTCCTGGAGAGCTACTCATGAAGGTCGTCGTCACCGGGGCAGGGCCCCAGTCCATCGGGCTCGCTACCGCCGTCGCGCTGCGCGACCTCGGCCACGAGGTCCTGGTCTCGACCCGTACGACGCCTGTCGAGGGGTTCGCCTGGCACCCGCTCGACCTCGCCGACCGCGGCTCGGTCGCCGCCTTCGCAGACTGGGTGCTCGCATCTGGGGGATCTTCTGGTCGAACTTCTGGGGAGGGCGTCGACGCCCTGGTGAACAACGCCGGCATCCATCTCGACCTGCGCGCGAAGTGGACCCAGCCGCAGCTCCTCGACGGCTACGAGATCCACTGGCGGACCAACTACCTCGGCACGATGCAGCTGACCGAGGCGCTGCTACCGGCGCTGCTCGAGCAGGCCGGGCGGACCGGAGATGCCCGGATCGTGCACGTGGTCTCCCAACTGCACGCCCGTGGGCGCAACGAGTACCTGTTCTCGGGGGTCGAGCCGTACAGCTCCTGGAAGGCCTACGGCACCACCAAGCTCGCCCTGATCCACGATGCCGTGCGGCGCAACCGCACCTACGCCGATCGCGGCCTGCGCGCGGTCTCCGCGCACCCCGGCAAGGTGCTGACCAAGATCGCCGACGGCGGCCTTGCCAACAGCCCGGTGCTGGCCCGGCTGCGCTCGGTCGCGCGGCCGATCGAGAAGCTGATCCTGCTCACTCCCGAGCAAGGCGCCGAGACCAACGTGCACGTGGTCACCACCAGCGACCTGGTCGGCGGCGGCTACTACGAGAAGAGCGCTCCGCAGGCGCCTTCGGCCGACGCCCAGGACAGCTCGGTCGAGCAGCGGCTGTGGGAGCAGACCAGCGACTGGCTCTCGGCATGAGATCGGCGCAGCACCAATCGGCGCAGCACCAATCGGCACAGCACAAAGTGGTTGGATGGTCGGCATGACGAGCACAGAGACGGTCGGCGGCGCCATCGCCAGCGGCCCGGTGTCGCAGATCGCCTGGGTGACGGCCGACATCGATGCGACCGAGAAGTACCTCTCCGCCGGGTTCGGCGCCGGGAACTGGACCCGGATGAACGACATCCGCTTCGCCCCCGAGGACTGTTTCCTGCGCGGCGAGCCGGCGGACTTCACCATCCACGTCTCGATCGTCTATGTCGGCGACCTGCAGCTCGAGGTCATCCAGCCGGTGAGCGGGACCTCGATCTACTCCGAGTTCCTCGAAGCCAAGGGCCCGGGCCTGCATCACATCTGCTTCGACGTCGAGGACATGACCGAGGCGATGGCCGGCGTCGCCGCGCTCGGCCTGACCGTGCACCAGAACGGCAGCATGATGGGCGGCGCGATGGACTTCGCCTACGTCGACGGCACCTCGGCCGGCGTCCCCTACATCGAGATCGCCCGCATCGGCGAGGACATGAAGGCGGTCTTCGCCAGCATCAAAGAGCACAGCACCAAAGAGCACAGCAGCAAGGGCAGCAGCTGACCATGCTCGACTTCGATCCGATCGACGAGGCGGCCCGGCAGTGGGGGCTGCGCTGGGGCGGCGTCCCGCAGATGCACGCGGTCACCACGCTGATGCGGGTCCAGCAGCTGGTGCTGTCCCGTCTGGACGCGCTGCTCAAGCCGCACGACCTCACCTTCGCCCGTTACGAGGCGCTGGTGCTGCTCTCGTTCACGCGGAGCGGGTCGCTACCGCTGGGCAAGATCGGCGAGCGGCTGCAGGTGCACCCGACCTCGGTCACGCCGATCATCGACCGGCTGGAGTCGGCGGGCCTGGTCCGTCGGCAGCCGCATCCCGAGGACCGGCGCGCTGTGCTCGCCGAGATCACCGAGTCCGGCCGTCGCCTGGTCGAGGTGACCACCGCCGACCTGGTCGATGCAGGCTTCGGGCTCAACGCGCTCGACGAGGGCCAGCTCGCAGCAGTCTCGGACCTGCTCCGCGGGGTACGGGAAGCCGCCGGGGACTTCTAGCAGGACTTCGGGCGGGGCTTCGAGATCGGGACCTGAGGGCGCTGCGATCGTTCTTGTCTTCGCAGGCCGGTCTCGGAAGGCTGATTTCTGCAGATTAGTAGGATGTCCTATTATCTTGCCATGGAGGATTCGATGAACGCCCAGCAGCGCTGGCAGCAGCGGTACGCCGCGTCCCGACTGCGCGACGCAGACTTCACCACCCTGTCCGGGATGGACGTCGAGCCCGCCTACGGCACGGCCGACTCCGAGTGGCCCGGCGAGTTCCCGTTCACCCGCGGCCTGTACGCCGCCGGCCAGCGCGCCCGGACCTGGACGATCCGCCAGTTCGCCGGCTTCGGGAACGCCCAGCAGACCAACGAGCGCTACAAGATGATCCTCGGCCGAGGCGGCGGAGGCCTCTCGGTGGCCTTCGACATGCCCACCTTGATGGGTCGCGACTCCGACGACGGCCGGGCGCTCGGCGAGGTCGGCCACTGCGGCGTCGCCATCGACTCCGCCGCGGACATGGACATCCTCTTCGACGGGATCGACCTCGGTCAGGTGACCACGTCGATGACGATCAGCGGTCCCGCCGTGCCGATCTTCTGCATGATGCTGGTCGCCGCCGAACGCGCGGGCGTCGAGACCGGCAAGCTCAACGGCACCTTGCAGACCGACATCTTCAAGGAGTACATCGCCCAGAAGGAGTGGATCTTCGGCCCCGAGCCGCACCTGCGCCTGATCGGCGACCTGATGGAGTACTGCGCCGAGAACATCCCGGCGTACAAGCCCCTGTCGGTCTCGGGTTACCACATCCGCGAGGCCGGCTCGACGGCTGCGCAGGAGCTGGCCTTCACCCTCGCC
>DATAZI010000039.1:0-46594 GCA_036272095.1 Marmoricola sp.
CACCATCGCCCGCGTTTGAGGCGCGAGCAGGAAGAAGTGTACCGAAGGTCGAGGGGTGCTTCGTACCGGGTTTCAGTCGCGGTCGACGGTGGCGCCGGTCAGCGCGCCCTGGTGCTCGGCGGCGATCCGCCGGGCATCCTCGGTCGAGGGACCGGGCTCAGGCACGAAGACAGCCCCGCGGTAGTACCGCAGCTCCTCGATGCTCTCCTGGATGTCGGCGAGCGCGCGGTGCCCCCCCGACTTCGCCGGCGCGTTGAAGTAGGCCTTCGGGAACCAGCGCCGGGAGAGCTCCTTGATCGAGGAGACGTCCACGATCCGGTAGTGCAGGAACGCCTCGAGCTCGGGCATGTCGCGGGTCAGGAACGAGCGGTCGGTGGCCACGGTGTTGCCGGCCAGCGGCGGGCGGCTGCCCTCGGCGCAGTGCTCCTGGATGTAGGCGAGCACCCGGGCCTGGGCGTCGGCCATGGTCGTCCCGGTGGAGAGCTCCTCGAGCAGACCGGACTTGGTGTGCATCTCGCGGACGAAGGGCACCATCTGCTCGATCGCCTCGGGCGGTGGCGCGATGATCACGTCGATCCCGTCGCCGAGGACGTTGAGATCGAAGTCGGTGACCAGCGCCGCCACCTCGATCAGCGCGTCCGCGCCTAGGTCGAGGCCGGTCATCTCACAGTCGATCCATACAAGTCGGTCGTTCACGTTCCGGAGCCTACTCAGGTTCGTCTAAGGGGGTCCCCCTAGATTGGTGGCCGTGTCCACCCCGACCCAGGCCCGAGCCGACCGCAACCGACTCCTCTGGATGATCGTCGGGGGAGCGGTCATAGTCGGTGCGCTGGTCGCGGCGATCGCCTGGTATGCCACTGGATCGTCCTCGACCACCACGGTCGCCGACACCTCCAGCGTCGACGTGACCGCCGGCGACGCCTCGGTCCTGGTCGGCAGCGCGGACGCGCCGGTGAAGATCGTCATCTACGAAGACTTCCAGTGCCCGGTGTGCGCGGACCTGGAGAACGAGACCCGCGACTACCTGCACCAGAACGCCGCTCAGGACAAGGTCCAGGTCGAGTACCAGCCGGTCAACCTGCTCACCGGCTACCCCTACTCGGCCCAGGCGCTGGACGCCTGGGGCGCGGTGCTCAAGAACGCCAGCCCGCAGGCGGCGCTGAAGCTGCACGACCTGCTCTTCGAGAACCAGCCCGCCGAGGCGACCACGTCTCCGGTCACCGCAGCGGACCTGGCAGCCCTGGTCAAGAAGGCCGACGGCTCGAACGCCGAGGTCACCAGCGCCCTGGCGGCGCCGAACACCGAATTCCTGGCGGCGGCGCACCAGCAGATGATGGACAAGGCCGTCGCGAGCACGCCCACGGTCTACATCGACGGGACCCGGGCCGCCGGCCAGGACGTCGCCCAGCTGGTCACAGCGATCGAGAACGCGGTCTCGGGCACCACCAGCCCTTGACCTGGCGGTCACTTCGTAGGGTGAGGCCGTGACCGACCTCGCCGCCTTCATCGCCGGATTGCCCAAGGCCGAGCTGCACGTGCACCACGTCGGCTCGGCATCGCCGCGGATCGTCTCCGAGCTCGCCGAGCGGCACCCGGGCGTGGTGCCGAGCGACCCGGACGCGCTCGCCGACTTCTTCGCGTTCAGCGACTTCGGCCACTTCATCGAGGTCTACCTCGCTGTGGTGGACTTGATCCGCACGCCCGAGGACATCCGGATGCTGACGTACGAGATCGCGCGGGAGATGGCCGAGACCCAGTCGCTGCGGTACGCCGAGCTCACCTGCACGCCGTACACCTCGGTGCTGCGCGGGATCCCGATCGAGGCCTACAGCGAGGCCATCGAGGACGCCCGGGCAGCCGCGCTGCGCGACTTCGGGCTGCGGCTGCAGTGGATCTACGACATCCCCGGCGAGAGCGGGATCCCGGCCGCCGACGCGACGTTGGAATACGCGCTGGATCACACGCCCGACGGCCTGGTGGCGTTCGGGCTCGGTGGTCCCGAGGTCGGAGTACCGCGACCGCAGTTCCAGCCGCACTTCGATGCCGCGCGTGCTGCCGGACTGCACAGCGTCCCGCACGCCGGCGAGACGACCGGGCCGCAGACCGTCTGGGATGCGCTGAACCTGCTCGGGGCCGAGCGGATCGGGCATGGGACGTCCTCGGCCCAGGACGCCGAGCTGCTCGCGCACCTCGCTGCGACCGGCGTACCGCTGGAGGTGTGCCCGTCCTCGAACGTCGCGACCCGCGCTGTCGAGCGCCTCGAGGACCACCCGATCACCGTCTTCCGGGACGCGGGCGTGGTGATCACCGTCAACAGCGACGACCCGCCGATGTTCGGCACGACGCTGAACCGCGAGTACGAGATCGCTGCGGACCTGCTCGGCCTGGACGAGGCGGGCCTGCGCGACCTGGCGAAGACGGCAGTCGGCGCCTCGTTCGCCGACGACGCCTTCAAGCAGCAGCTGTGCGCCGAGATCGAGGCCTATGGAGACGTATGAGGGCCAGCGATCTCATACACCGCTGGCCCACAAACGTTTCTACGTGAGTCCAGGACCTCAGCCTGGCCGCGACACGCGTACGAGGTGGTGCGAATCACCGTGCAGTGGGTGAATTCGGCGGAAAATCGAAGCCCACCTCGCCGCGTGCGGGACGGCGAGATGGGCTTCGTCGGACCGGCGTGGGAAGTACGGTCCGGATCTGAGTGAGTCAGTTCTACCCGAGCCTGCAGCGGGCCAAACCTGCCCACGGCTAGGTCTCGACACCGGATCGCACGGACCGCGACGCGCCGGCACTGGACGGACCTCGCCGCGCCGGGTGATCGGTGAGCGAGCAGGCGACGGGAGAGCGCCGCGCAGGTCAGCACCTGGGTGCGGGACCTGGCCGGTGGGTAGGGCACGTTTGTATCGGGCCGTGGCGCCCCCGGCACGATTCGAACGTGCGACCTAGAGATTAGAAGGCTCTTGCTCTATCCAGCTGAGCTACGGGGGCCAGAGGATCGGAACCATCACCGGGCGAAATCTCGGGACAGCTCCCGTGTGATCCGACCCGGGCCAGTCGCCGGTCTCCGCGACTGATTATGACGTACTGCGCCCGCGGCCGGATTCGCACAGTGCGGCATCCCGTGGGCACCGTCCTCTGCTGCCGCGCGCGCCTAGACTCCTCACCCATGACGAGAACGTCGGGCGTCATGTCGTCAGCTGTGACAGCTGGCGGGCTGGTGGTGCTGCTCGCAGGATGTTCGACGTTCCATTCCGGGTCGATGAACGATCACCCGGTCGGTGCATCGACGCCGACCGCCGCGATCCACACCTTCTTGACGGCGCTCGAGCACCGAGACGGCCGCGGTATGCGAACGGTGATGACTCCGTCGACGCAGCAGGACGAGATCATCCATGGCGGTCTGTTGAACAACCCTCCCAAGCTGACCTCGTTCCGGATCGGCAGTCATGAGCGGGAGAGCCCGTACGGCAACGCCTCCCCAGCGGGGTCGATCGCATCCCTGCGCTACGTCGTGGCCCTGACTCCGGCCGGCGGGTTCGATGACGACGACACCGACGGGGACTCCTACGACATCCTGGTCTCGGAGTCTGCCCAGCAGAGGTGGTTCGTAGCCGAATTGGGCGGCGGGGGCTAGCTCGCCGGCAGGAGCACCACGGCTACGGCAAGCAGAGCGACGACACGTGGGCTGTGGGATTGCGTGTGGTGAAGTGATCGTCCCGGTCCGTGGCGGTCCACCTGCGCCCGGTTGATGGTCCAGGGCCTCGCCCAGTCTGCTGCCGCAGACGTCTTCGAGGCGGTGCTCGCCGGTGCTCCAGGGTGGCTCGGGGTGAGCCGGGTTGTGGTTCCGTCCGGCGGCGGCGTCCATGACCCTGTCGAAGCCGATGACTACCGGCTCCCGGCTGCTGGGGGCATCAGCCACCAACGGGTCTCGTCGACGGCTTCGGGGATTGGATCACTGACGCGGAAGGTATGACGCGCGATCTGCCCGAGTGCTGTGATGACGAGGCTGTACGTCCGGCCGATGACGAGCGCAGGCTCATGAGACGGGTCGTCTCGCATACCGCGCTTGATCCACCCTGGCTCCATCAGGACAGTCAGGCGGTGCCCATCAATGGACCAGAGCTCCTGTGACAGGACGAGGGAGGGGTCGGAGACCACCCGTTCCGCCTCGTCCAGCAGCCAGAGTCCATCGCGATCGAAGTGCACCTCTCCCGGCCTCGGGAAATGGAGGTAGAAGCGCAGGGCGGTGGCGGGGAGGACCTTGGCTCGAGGGGAGATGCGGACTGCGCTTCCGGGGAAAGCGGGACGCGCATCTCCTGGGCGTTCACAGCCCGAGCCCGCCGATCACGCCGGCAGCTTGGCGCGGTCTAGTCGTCCCGATGGGACCCCTGCTTTCCTGAAACCGGGCTCCCGTGTGATGCGTCCGAGGGACGTCCAGCGAGGAGATATACCGTGCGCCATCCGAAGAGCAAACGTGGATCAGCCGTGATCCCCGCAGCCGCAGCCGCAGCCGCAGCCGCAGCCACTGTGCTGTTGCTGCTCCTTACGACCGCGTGCGGTGCACCAGCCCAATCAGCTCATCGCGCGCCGGCCGCGCACCAAGCGCCGTCGGGCGAGCCGAAGGCAGCCGGTCCATCTCCATCGACAAGCGGTGCCTACCGGATGATTCCCGGGAAGGTTGCCATCTACGTCAAGCGAGCACCGGTCCGCATCGCGTCCGGCGCCCCGGACTTCAAAGTCCGCCTCGTGCTCGTCAACGGCCTCGGGCATTCGTTCGCGGTCGGCAACGCGTGCAACGGCTGGCTGGTGCCGAGTCTTGCGACCTCCAAGTTCTCCAGTCAGCCTGGCAGCGGGCTGGTGGGATGTGCAGCCCACATCGTGGCTCCAGGCACCACTCAAATCCTTCGCATCCTCGGAACCAGCTACTCGTCGTGCTCAGGGGACCGGTCGCAACGGCCGTCCCTAGCCCTTCCCGTGTGCACGGGCCGTCACCATGACACGATCCCGCCGCTGCCGCCCGGCAGGTACCAGCTGGCGATCGACACCACAACGATCCCTGACGCGCTCAGACGCGATCACGTCAGGATCATCGTGACCATGGCGCACTGACGCGGGGATCTCAGTTGAACCCGAGAGCCTTGCTGCCGAGCACGAACGCGCCGGCCCCGAAGAACCCGGCGAGGGCGAATCCGAGCGCCTGACCGTTGGGCACGAAGAGCAGCGCGACTCCACCTAGCGCGACGAGCAGGCAGAACGCCGCCGCCACCAGCATCGGTACCTTGATCTGTCTTTCGGTCACAACACTGACGATGTCACAGCCGGCAAGCGGTCTGCTTCATGGTCGGCATCTCTGCCGACCTGGCGAGGTGGCCCGGCTAGACCCGGTGCCCGGCCCCACGCCGGCGTAGAACTCCAGGTGCGCGCTCGCCGCGGCCTCCCAGGTGTACGACGCCGCGAGCGCGGCCCCGGCTGCGGGGTCGGCCGGACGTTCGAGCTGGGCGGACACGGCGGCCGCGATCGAGCCCGGGTCGGTCGCATAGCTGACGGTGTCGCCGAAGACCTCGCGCAGTACCGGGAGGTCCCGGGCGACGACGGGCACCCGGGCGGCCAGGGCCTCCATTGCGGCCAGCCCGAAGCCCTCCTTGGTCGAGGCGAACCCGAGGACAGCAGCGCCGGCTACGAGTCCTGGCAGAGCGTCGTCGTCGACGACGCCGATGATCTCGTGGTCGACCCCGAGGGCTGCCGCCCGAAGCTCGAACTCGGCGCGGTAGTCGCGGTAGTCGAAGAGCGTCTCGCCGCCGGCGAAGACGAGCCTGACGTCGGGGTGCCTGCGCTGGACCAGGGCCATCGCCTCGAGCAGGTCGATGCTGCCCTTGCGCGGCTCGATCCCGCCGAGCGCGAGCACATAGCGGCCGAACCGCTCGGTCCAGCCGCTGACCGCGTCACCCGGGACATCGCTGAAACGGGTGGCAGCGACACCGTTCGGGATCACCGCGGGGTCTCGCCCCCAGCCCGCGTTGACCTCGGCAGCCACCGCCACCGAGACGCAGATCAGTGCGGACGGGTCGACCACCGCCCGTTCGTGGCAGGCGGCGAGCTCGCGGGTCGTGAAGGTGTCGAGGTGGTGGATGGTCCGGATGCACGGCAGCGCCGCGTTGGCGCTGATGCAGTCCTGGGCGTGCACGACGTCGTACCCGAAGCGCTCGCGTGCGCCTGCGAACGCAGTTCGGAGCGTCGCGATGGACCGGACGATGCGAGCACCGACGTCCTCGGCGTCCCGCGGCTCGAACGGCACGGCGTGCACGGTGACGGCGTCGTCGACGGGTCGGAAGAAGCAGGTGTCCCCGCCGCGACCCAGCGTCCACACATGGACGTCCTGCCCGGCACGTGCGAGCGCCTCGGCCAGGGCGAGGGTGTGCACGACCCCGCCGCGCGGCTTCGTCGAGTACGTCAGCAGGGCGATCCGCACGTCATACCTCCGCAGCGGCGCGGTACGCGGCAGGCACCCGTTCGCGCAGGTGGCTCAGGGTCCGCCGGGAGCGGGCGACCTCAGCTGGTACGTCGAGGCTGGCGACCGCCATCCCGCCCTTGCCCTGTGTCCTGGCGACGACGTCGCCGCCCGGGTTGACGATCTTGGCCTGGCCGAGGAAGCGCAGCGTCCCCATAGCGCCGGTCTGGTTGGAGGCGACCCAGACGATCTGGTTCTCCGCGGCCCGCGCCGAGTCGTAGATGTCGAACAGCCGGGACTGGCGGTCCTGGGAGAGCCGATCGGCCCGGTCGGTGACGCTGGCCGGCCATGCGCACAGGCAGGCGACCAGCTCGGCACCGTCCAGCGCCAGCGACCGTGCGGACTCCGGGAAGGTCTTGTCGTAGTCGATGAGCATGCCCATCCGGCCCAGGGGAGTGTCGAAGGCAGCGAAGCTGTCGCCGCCGCGGGTGGCCTCGCGCTCGCCCAGCGGCTGGTGCACCTTGCGGTGCCGGCCGAGCACGCCATCGCCGTTGAGGCACACGGCGGTGTTGTAGGTCAGCGCCTCGCCGTCGACGACCTCGACCTCGGTGTAGCCCAGGCAGATCACCATGTCCCCGGCCCACTGCCGCACCCGGGCCAGCTCGTCTGCGTCGGCAGGCAGCGCAGGCGGCAGCGCCCGAGGGTCCGGGTGCGCCAGGTCGCCGAGGTAGCCGCCGAGGGTCGCGTGCGGCAGCACCAGCAGCCCGACCCCGGCGTCGCGCGCATCGCTGATGATCCGGGTCACCTTGTTGACGCACCGGTCCAGGTCGCGGCCGAAGTTGGCTGCCACGGCGCCGATCGTGACCTCGGCCAACCTCAGCTCGCCTCGAGAGCCGGGGCCAGCACGGCCGAGGCGCTGCGGCTGCTGACGATGGCCGCCGCGACGTGCTCGGCGTCCCGGGCGATCCCCAGGAACCGACCGGATCCCCACGTGTGCAACCACGGGAGCCCCAGGAAGTAGAGCCCGGGCGCCCTGGTCACGCCGCGCTCGTGGGTCGGCCGGCCGGTGCCGTCGAAGACGCCGACCTGCACCCACCGGTAGTCCGGCCGGTAGCCGATCGCCCACACCACGGAGGTAATCCCGGCCTCCGCCAGATCGAGCTCGGTCGGGTCGCCGTCCGGCACCCAGACCGGCTCGTACGCCGACCCGGGTGGGGCGTCGATGCCCTCGCGCTCGATGTACCGGTCGATGTCGCGGCAGATCGAGTTGTACGTCGCGTCCGCCGAGTCCAGGGCGTCGGTCATCGTCGGAAGGAAGCCCACCCGGGTCCCGCGGCCGTCCTGGAGAAGCCCGTACAGCCCCATGCCCTCGGCGGCGAACGCTCGCAGGTCGATGTCCCGCCCGCCGTCGCGCCCGGTGACGTAGTGGTTGGTCTTCTCCCGGGCTGCGAGGCCGCCGGGGTAGCTGGCCACCGGGGTGTCGTAGAGGCCCATGTCGGCCAGCCACGTCATGCAGTCGCGGCCGCGGTAGGTCCGGGCCACCCGAGGCGCATCCCCCAGGGCCAGGTGGACCTGGCGGCCCTCGAGGTGCAGGTCCTCGGCGATCTGGGCGCCGGACTGCCCGGACCCGACGACCAGGACGGCGCCGGGCGGCAGCTGGTCGGCGTTGAGATAGTCCGCCGACTGCAGCTGGGTGATGCCGGCGTCCAGGGCGTGCGCCCAGGGCGGCACGATCGGCACGTGGTAGCCGCCGGTCGCGACCACGACCTGCTCGGCGTGCCAGGTCTCGGTCGCCTCGGGGGTCCGCACCGTGAGCAGGTAGCCACCGTCGGCTGCCGGCGTCATCGCGGTCACGGTGTGCCGCTCGCGGACCGGCGGGTCGAACGTCGCGGCGTACCCGCCGATCCAGGCGACCACCTCGTCGCGGGTCATGAAGCCGTCCGGGTCGGGTCCGTCGTAGGCGTAGCCCGGCAGGGCGCAGTGCCAGTTCGGGGTGACGAGGGTGAAGTTGTCCCAGCGGCTGTCGGCCCATTCGTGGGCGGTGCTGCCGCCTTCGAGGACGACGTGGTCGATGCCGTCGCGGGTCAGGAACCAGCTCGTCGACAGGCCTGCCTGGCCACCGCCGACGACGGCGACCTCGACGTGGTGCGTGCTACTCATGCGGACTCCTCGTGGGCTGCTTGGGGCAGGGGCGGGTGCATCCGCAGGACCCGCACCGACTCCTGGGGCGAGAATGTGGCTGCGGTGCGGCGTACGACGGCGATCGAGGCAGCGGCCGAGGTGCACGCGAAACCGAACCTGGCCTGTACCCGGGCGCTCGCCTCGTCCAGCGCGGTGGTGGTGCGCTCCACGAAGTCGGCCACCGTGTAGTCCTCGCCGACGGCCAGGTAGTCGTGCATCACCAGGCTCGGCGAGTAGCAGTCGTGCTCGGTACCGTCCGGCCAGCGGACGACGACGCTCATCTCAGGCACGGCCGACTCCCACCATCGGGGCATCAGCCGCGGCGTACAGCTCGGGCCGGCGATCACCGAGGTGGAACATCGCGCGGCGGGCCGTGGCGAGCACCTCGGGTACGTCGACATGCGCGATCGCCATCCCCTCGGCGACCCCCGTGGAGTCGAGGATCTCGCCTCCGGGACCGACGATCTTGGCGTTGCCCACGAACCGCAGCGAGCCGAAGGTGCCGGTCTGGTTCGCGGCCACCCAGACCACCTGGTTCTCCAGCGCCCGGGCCTGGTCGAAGATGTTGAACCGGTGCGTCCAGCGGTCCTCGGCGAGAGACTCCGAGCTGGCGGTCCGCGACCCGGGCCACGCCGAGATGCAGGCGATCACCTCGGCGCCGTCCAGAGCGAGGGCCCGTGCGGACTCCGGGAACGCCTTGTCGTAGCAGATCTGGAGGCCCAGCCGGCCGACCGGGCTGTCGAAAGCGTGGAGCTCCTCGCCGGCCGCGTAGTAGAGGCTCTCGCCGAGCGGCTGGTGCACCTTGCGGTAGGACCCGATCACGCCGTCGCCGGTGACCGCGGCAGCGGTGTTGAACCGCTCGCGACCATCGGACTCGCAGAACCCGACCACCACGGTCATCTCGCGGGCCATCGCCGCGATCGCCGCCAGCTCCGGCCCGGCCAGATCGAGTGTGGGCGGCAGTGACTCGGGGGTCTCGTCGTGACTGCCGTCGCGGCCGCTGCCGAGGACCGAGAGGTACCCGCCGAGGCAAGCCTCGGGCAGCGCGAGCAGCCTCACATTCTGATTGCGGGCCGCGGCGATGTAGGTCTGGGCCTGCTCGAGGTTCTCGCTCAGGTCGCGCCCGAAGTTCCCGGCGACCGCGGCCAGCCCGGTGGTCTTGCCCGAAGCCGGCCCCGAGTCCTGCCCCGAGTCCTGCCCGGTGCTCTCTTGCGTGCTCATGCTGCTCCCATCCCGGTGACCGTCGCGGCCACGGCTTCGGTGACGGCGCCGTCGGGCCAGCGCAGGCCGACCCCGGTGCCTTGGACGAGCTCCCCGCAGGTCGCGGTGCTCAAGAATCCCGGCAGCGTCACGCCGGACGCTGTCTCCTCGGCGGTCACGACCCCGAATCCGGGGAAGCAGGTCAGCCAGTCGCCGGCCGCCGCCTGCGCGGGTGCCGGGATGGCGGCGACGTCGAGGACAGCCCGGACGCCGCTGGCCTCGGCCAGCATGCCGGACGTGCCGATCAGCCCACTCATGCTGATGTCCTTGGCCGCGGTCGGCGCCAGCGCGGGGACGACGCCGGCCAGGGCACGCAGCTGCTCGGGCGACCGGTGGCTCGAGGAGTCCCACTGGGCGCCGCCGTAGCCGGGGCGCCAGCCGCCGCCGAGGTCGGCGGTCACCCGCAATCGCTGCCCCACCCGTCCGCCGCCGCCCGGGACCGGGTGGTCTGTCCGCCCGAGCGCGGTCACCGACAGTGCTCCGGGCACTCCGAGCTGGGTATGCCCGCCGAGCACCGGGACGTCCCAGGCCCGCGCAGCCTCGCTCAGCCCACGCAGCACCCGCCGTGCGAAGGCAGCGTCCCGGGCCCCGACGGCGTCGAGGATCCCGACCGGGGTCGCGCCCATCGCGAACAGGTCGTTGAGGTTGACCAGGACTGCGCACCAGCCGGCCCACTCCGGGTCCCGCTCGACCATCGAGGGCAGGATCGCGTCGCAGGCAGCGACCAGACCCGAGCCCGGCACCGGGGCGGCGTCGTCGCCGACGAAGCCGGCCCCGCCACCGCCGCCAGGCTGCGCCAGCACCTCGGCGAGCAGCGCGCCGAGCGGAGCCTTGGTTGCCTGCACGAGGCGCTGGACCCGGGCGATCGGGTAGTCCATCAGCAGGTGCTCGCGACCCTGGACCGGCACTGTGCGGAGCCGCTGCCAGCCGAGCCTGTTGAACAGGGCCTCGTGCTGCGGCTGCACGGTCGCGTCGAAGCGCAGGGCGCCGGAGGTCTCGGCCAGGGCGCAGGCGGCGCGGACCAGGGCGGTGCCCAGGCTTCCGCTCAGCCTCGCGGCAGCGCCGGCGCCAGGGGCGACCACCAGCCTGCTCCCACGCCACCAGCCGATGTCCCGAGAGGACGCACTGTCGTCGTACGCCGGGTGCACCCGGACG
This sequence comes from Marmoricola sp., assembly GCA_036272095.1. Lineage (GTDB taxonomy): Bacteria > Actinomycetota > Actinomycetes > Propionibacteriales > Nocardioidaceae > Marmoricola. The sequence continues at coordinate 11,045 of DATAZI010000039.1, forward strand.
CCGCCGAGGACGGTGCCGTCGGTGCCGCGGACGATCAGCACCTTGGTCCGCGGGTCGGCGTCGATGTCATCGACGTCGGTACGGGCGAACAGGCCCTGGGCGTGCACGAACACCTGCTCGCGCAGCCGCCCGTACGCCGCCAGCTCGGCCGGGTCATCTGTCTCGACGATGACGGGTGCCGGGCGGTGGCCGAGCAGCACTACGTCGTCGACGGCATCCATCGTCGTCATCTCAGGCTCCTTCGCAGGACAGTCCGGAGCAGGCACCGCAGGCAGCGCACCCGGCGGCCTGGTCGGACCCGGCCATGCCGGCAGCGCGCAGCAGCCTGGCGACCCGGAAGGTGATGTCGCTGACCACTGCCGGATCAGGGGCGACCGCGTGGTCGACGTCGGTGGCCAGCGTCCCGGCGAGCGGCCGGAACGGCACCACGAACGGGTAGACGCCCATCGCGATCAGCTCCTCGACGCCTTCGACGAGCTCGTCGGGGTCCTCGCCGAGCCCGATCAGCAGATAGGTCGAGACCTGGTTGTGGCCGAAGACTCGGACCGCCTCGCGCCAGGCGTCGCGATACTCGCTCATCGGTACCGAGCCCTTGCCGGGCATCTGGGTACGTCGGACCTCGTCGTCCAGTGATTCCACGTGGATCCCGATGGACCGGGCTCCGGCGTTGTACAGGTCGCCGATCACCGCGAGGTCGCCCGGCGGCTCGCACTGAACCTGGATCGGCAGGTCGGGCAGCACCTCGCGGACGGCCCGGACGCACCGGGCCAGGTGCACCGCACCACGGTCCCGGCCGTTCGAGGTGCCGGTGGTCATCACCATCTGGGTGATGCCGTCCAGCTCGGCGGCGGCCTGCGCGACCTCGGCGATCTGGGCCGGCGACTTCACCGCGATCGTCGAGCCCGCGTTGAGCGATTCCTCGATCGCGCAGAACCGGCAGCGCTCGGCCTCGTCGTACCGGACGCAGGTCTGCACGACCGTGGTTGCCAGCACGTGGCTGGAGTGCAGCCGGGCGATCTGCTCATAAGAGGTCCCGTCCGCGGTGCTCAGGTCGTAGAACCGCGGTCGGGCGACCGCCTCGACCCCCATCCCGGTGTCGGCGCCGTCCAGCAGCAACCGGCCGCCGCGCACGGTGTACGGACTCCGCGGGTTCAGCGGGATCGCGGCACCGATGCCGTTGAGCAGCACGTGCCCGTCGTCGCTCGGCCCGGCGCCGGAGCGGCGCGAGACCGGAGCGTCGAGCAACCGGATGCCCTGGATCGCGACGTCGACCCGGGTGGAGGTCTCGGCAGTCATCTCCGTGACCTCAGAGGTTGTAGACCGAGTTGATGATGGCGCCCTTGTTCGCGTAGTGGATCACGCAGTCTTGGACGTCCAGCGGGTGCGAGGGGATGACACCCTCGATCAGGTCCTCTTCGCGCAGGCCGTGCAGCGCCATCCCGAACCGGCAGCAGAAGACGGTGCCGCCCTCACCGACGAAGGTCTTGATCGCGTCGTTGAGGTTCTGGTTGCCGGGGAACGCGACGTCGCCGGTGGTCGGGAAGCCCCGGGTGTCCATGCAGGCCAGCGTTCCGGGTCCGTAGAAGTAGACGGCGGACTCGAAACCCTTGCGCAGTGCGCGGGTGGCCTGCAGCACGGCGACGAAGGTCACCGAGCTCTCGTGCGGGATGCCGTGGATCAGGGTCAGGTACGACTGGCCCTCGCTGGCCTGGTAGTCCGGGAAGATCTTGGTGCCGCCGTACTGGTTGGTGCCCTTGGGCTGGCTGGGGTGCGGGACCTCGCCCAGCGACTGCTGGATGTTGGCGAGGATCTCGTCGTCGAAGATGGCCATGGTTTCTCTCCTTGGTTGTGGATCTGTCAGGTACGTGGGTGCTGCGGGATCAGAGGTCTGCTCAGGGGCGTTCAGGGAATGGCGTGGCCGCTGCCGAGGATCGCGGCCGGGAGCAAGAACGTGTAGAGCGAGGTGGCGACCAGGACGACGCCCAGTGCGCGGCCGGCGAGCCTGCCGTAGATGACCGCAGCGACCGAGCCGAACGAGACCACCCAGAAGGCGAGGATCGACTTGAACATCCAGCCGCCGTCGAAGAACGACCACCAGGCCAGCGGGACCAGGGCGACGCCGATAGCGAGGTTGCCGATCGGCCTGAGGTCGAGGTCCTTGATCAGGGCTGCGCCGAGGGCGACGAAGAACAGGCCGTAGAAGGCGATCAGCCCGGCGAGACGGACGCCGGTGTCGCCGGAGTCCCCGCCGAACAGCTTCTGAATGATCCAGACGGCGTTGGCCAGGTCGACCAGGCCGGCGGTCAGGGTGACCCAGCCGACGGTGACCAGCGGGCTGGGCTTGCCCTCGGCCGGTTCGGAGCCGATGCCGAGGAAGGCGAGGCCGTTGAGCCACACGGCGAGGCCGGTGACGACGAAGGCGACGGTGATGGGAGGCATTGCGAGCTTCCTTTCAGAACAGTTCGTCCCAGCGCCGGGTGTTAGGTTGGCGGTGGTCGAACTCGACTGCCGCGCTGGCTGGGATTTGCCGATCTGAGGCCAGCGATGGCGTAACGGTTGGTTCGATCCTGGTGGCGTCGACCTCGTTGTCGGCGCCACCGTCGGTTGTGCTCCCGGAGGTTCCCGGGCCCTCAGCCGTACAGCGCTGAGAAGTTCTGATGGAAGAAGGCGGCGGCGAGCTCGCCGTCGCCCGCTGCGGCCCGGAGCCGCGCATACTCGCCCTCGAAGTCGCCCCAGGGGGCGTCGGTCGCGAACAGGACCCGGTCGTGCCCGATGCCGCGGCGCTCGATCTCGGCGACCAGCCAGGTGGGCGCGAAGCCGATCGTCCAGCTGGTGTCGGTGTAGACCTGCTTGCCGGCCTCGATCCAGTCGAAGAACCGGCCGCCGATCAGCTTCATGTGCCCGCTCATCCCGCCGCCGAGGTGCACCAGGTGGATCTTGGTGGCATCGCCGTAGGTCTCGACCAGGGTGCCGATCTGGTCGATGTCGGAGGCGGCGCCGGGGGAGGTGTGCACATGCACCACGAGGCCGAGCTCGGCGGCGGTGCTGAAGATCCGGTCCAGCTGCTCGGCGCAGTCGGCGTCGGTGGGGTGGCCGCCGAGCAGGAAGCTGGTCTTCAGCGCCGCGACACCGTGCTCGCGGGCCAGGGCGAGCGACTCGTCATTGCGGGCGGCGTCGCTGGCCTTCGGCGAGACCCAGAGCCCGCAGCGCAGCCGGTCGTCGGACTGGGCCGCCTCCAGGGCGAGCTTGTTGAGCTCGAATGCGACCTCGGGGACCGGGACTCCGTAGTTCGGCAGGACCAGCGCTCGTTCGATGCCGTCGCGGTCCAGGTCGGCGACCAGCTCTGCCACTGTGGCGCGCGCCGTCAGGTCCGCTTTGAGGGGCGGGCCGCCGTAGAACGGGTACTCCGGGAGGAGCCCGATGTGCCGGTGGCTGTCGAGGACCGTCATGGCCTCAACTCAAGGCGCGGCGCATTTCGGGTTGGTTTCGAGTGGAACAAGCATCTGCAACATCCGGAGAGAATCCGTGTCCGGCCGGTTTCGGTCGACGTTTTGTCGACCGTCGCAAGCCTCGTGGACCGCTACTGCACCGATGCACCGTGCGCGCGGTTCCGGATCATCTGCTTGGTGAACTCGATCGCGTGGTGGGCCTCGTCGTCGGCCTCGCGGGTGTCGCCGCGGGCGCCGTAGCTCTTCAGGAGGCCGACCAGGACACGGACCTCGTCCTCGGTCACCGGCGTCCACAGGTGGAGCTCCTGGAGGAGCGCGAGCTGCTCCCCGAGCCGGGTGTCCAAGGCGGTGGCTGCGTAGTAGCGGTGCCTCGACTCGATGAGCCGGTGCGCAGCGGCGACGGCCGCCCACAACGACACCAGCAGGTCGGGGTCGGCCGGTCGAGCGGGCATGCTGCCACGCCCCGCTGATCTCGGCTCGTCCATCTCCCACTCCCGAGAGCCCTGGGAGTCGCGGCCCAACATGCCCTGTGACATGGCGTACTAGCCCCGTCCGCAACCCCTATGACCCGCCCCGATGTTAGCGCGAGGCGTGCCGGGGCACACTGGAGGGATGGGCATCGTGCCGTCCCGTCGTGCCGTCCTGCTGCTCGCAGTGGGTGCTGCCACGGCCGGCTGCGCTGCTGATCCGGCGAGCGCCCCCAGCAGCTCCGCGACGGTGGTTCCGCCCCGCTCGGCGACGCCGAGCCCGTCGGTCCAGGCACTGCCTGCGGTAACCCGCTGGCAGCCCGACGGCAACGACATCTCTCCAGCAGCCAAGGTCGCCGCGGTGCGCCGGATCGAGCGGACGGGCAATACCGCCAGCTCGGCGCTGCAGGTCATCGAGGCCCAGTACGGCGGGATCCTGACCGACTCGGCGAGCGTGCTGGTCGTCACCCGCTCGTGGACCCGGCAGGGCTCGAGGATCATGACGGCCGGCCGGACCTACGACGTACGCCTCACGCGCAGCGGCCGGACCTGGCGCGTCACCCAGATCAATCCGTCGCGACCCGGCCGGGCGACGCCCAGCCCGTCCGGGACGGCGCGCAAGGTGCTGGTCAGCGACCGGATCGACCTGCCGCCGGCCGCCCGTCGCGACGTGGCCTCCGGGCAGGTCCACGACTCGGTGCTGCACGCGATGCTCAGGGTCGCATCGGCCTACCAGGTCGGGATCAGCGTGATCCGGTCCGGCCACCCGCTCTACGTCTTCGGGACCGACCGGCGCAGCGACCATCCTCAGGGGCGGGCGTTCGACACCTGGCGGATAAACGGCCATGCCGTCGTCGACGCGCGCACATCCAAGGCTCTCGTCACCGACTACATGCATGAGGTCACCGACGCAGGCTCCTACAACACCGGCGGGCCCTACCTGCTCGGCTCGGCGCCGCAATGGTTCAGCGACAACACCCATCACGATCACGTGCACGCCGGGTTCGCAGACTGAGGGCCGCGTCCACGAAGGCGGTCTCGTGAGTTTTCCTGCGCCCCGTTGGTGTATCTACTTCACATGACTTCACGCGCGGGCAGCACGCCTGTTCTCATCGGCGTCGGCCAGCATTCCGAGCGGATCGGCGAGCCCGGTTACGAAGGCCTCTCGCCGGTCGACCTCGCCGCTCGAGCCGCGCGACTGGCTTTGGCTGATGCTGGGATCACGGCATCCGAGATCGACGCGCTGGCCTGCACCCGCCAGTTCGACCAGTCCATTCCGGGGCTGCCCGCCGCACTGGGACGGCCAGACAGCTTCCCCGGCGCCGTCGCTGCCCGCCTCGAGATCGAGCCGGCCAGATCGATCTATGCGATCACCGGCGGCCAGTCGCCCCAGCAGGTGGTCACCGAGCTCGCCGGCGAGATCGCGGCCGGCCGATCCCAGGTCGCGCTCGTGGTCGCCTCCGAGGCGATCTCGACCGTGCTGAGCCGGGCCGGTCAACCAGATCCGCCGGACTTCAGCGAGACCATCGGCCGCCTCGAGGAGGACCGCGGCGTCGGGCTGGCGGGCATCGTCACCCGGACCCACGTCACGCACCGACTCACCGACGCGCCTACCCAGTACGCCATCTTCGAGAACGCCCGCCGGGTCCGCCTGGGCCAGTCCCGCGCCGAGCAGGCCGAGGAGATGGGGCGCTGGTTCGCACCGTTCACCGAGGTGGCAGCGGCCAACCCGCATGCCGACGTCCGGGATGCTCGTACGCCGGCCGAGCTGGTCGCCGTGACCGACGGCAACCGGATGATCGTCGACCCCTATCCCAAGTCGCTGGTCGCGCGGGAGAAGGTCAACCAGTCGGCCGCCGTGCTGATCGCCTCCGAGGAGGTCGCCGAGCGGCTCGGCGTACCGCGCGAGCAGTGGGTGTACCTGCGCGGGCACAGCGACCTGCGCGACCGCGACCTGCTCCGTCGTCCCGAGCTGAGCCGGTCCGAGCCGTCGGTGCTGGCGATGCGGACGGCGTTGGAGATGGCCGGCATCGGGATCGACGATGTGCGCACCTTCGACCTGTACAGCTGCTTCCCGGTCGCGGTCAGCACTGTGGCCGAGGGCCTCGGCCTGGCTCCCGAGGACCCGCGGCGGCTGACCGTCACGGGAGGGCTGCCGTTCTTCGGCGGGCCTGGCAACGGGTACTCGCTGCACGCGATCGTCGAGACCGTGGCCTCCTGCCGTCGTGACCCCGGCGCCTGGGGCCTGGTCGGCGCCAACGGCGGCATGCTCAGCAAGTACTCCGCCGGCGCCTACTCCACCACGCCAGGACCCTGGTACGCCGGGGACGACGCTGTCCTCCAGGCCGGTCTGGACGCGACCCAGGACGTGCCGGTCGCCCTCGTCGCCGACGGCCCGGCCACGATCGAGTCCTGGACCGTCAAGTACCAGCCCGAGGGCCTGGTCGCCGTGGTCGTCGGCCGGCTGGAGGACGGCCGCCGGTTCCTGGCCAACGGCGACGACGGCGAGGCGGACCTGCTCGCCCTGCTGCTCGGCGACGACGGCCCGGGTGCGTCTGTGTTCGTCCGCTCGACGCCGGGAGGCAACCGGGTCAGCCTCACCGAGCGGGCACGCACCGTCCCGGCCCCGCCGTACGAGTACATCCAGGTCGACCGTGAGGACGCCGTCCTGCTGGTCACCCTGGTCGGCACCGGCGCGGACCACCGCCTCCCGGCCGCGGCTCACCACGAGCTCGCGGCGGTCTTCGACGGCTTCGAGGCCGACCCGGCGCTGCGGGTGGCGATCCTCACCGGGTCCGGTGACGGCGTCTTCTGCACCGGCTCCGACTTCGACCACCCGATCGCCGCGCTCGACACCAACCTGCCGGCGACCGGGCTCGCCGGGCTGACCGAGCGCCGGCTCACCAAGCCGGTGATCGCGGCCCTGAACGGCAACGCGCTCGGCGAGGCCTTCGAGATCGCCGCGGCCTGCCACCTGGTGGTGGCCGAGGAGCAGGTCGAGGTCGGCCTGGACCAGGTGCGCCGCGGCCTGCTTGCCGCCCACGGGGGTCCCGCGAGGCTGCTGGCGGCTCTGCCAGCCCAGGTCGCGAACAGGCTGCTGCTCACCGGCGGCACGCTCCGCGCGAGCGAGGCCGAGCGCTGGGGCCTGGTCGTCCAGGTCGCCCCGACCGGCGAGGGCGTGAAGGCGGCTCGCGACCTCGCCGCCGAGATCGTGCGCGCGGCGCCTGCCGCCGTGCGCTACACCCTCGAGGCGATGGCCGGCGCGGTCGACCCCGCGGAGCGGCTCGAGCGCCTGCTGGTCACGTCTGATGCGGTCGAGGGCTTCGAGGCCGGCATGCTCGGGCGCGACCCCGTTTGGCGCGGCATCTGAGACGAGCGCCGGTTGTGGCAGGTCTACTCGGGCTTGTCGCCGACCAGCGTCGCTGCGGCGACGATCCCGGCCTGCGCGTGCTCCGGCTCGTCGAGGAGGTGCTCCTCGATGACTGAGGCCGTCACCCGCGGGATGAGCAGTGCGACGGCGGCGCAGACCAGCATCGCGATCGTCAGCGCGATGAAGCCGTTCGTGTAGCCGGACTCGTGCGGGAAGTCGTCCGGGTACACCTTCGACGTCACGATCGTGGCCATCACGGCGCTGCCGATCGAGCCGCCGATCGTCCGGATGTTCGCGTTCATCCCGGAAGCCACCCCGGTCTGGTGCGGCGGGACCGCGGCGACGATCAGGTTGGACAGGCAGGCGAACACCAGTCCGACGCCGATGCCGAGGATGCCGCTGGCCACAGCGAGCTGCCAGATGTGGTCGTGCGCGAACGCGATCACGGCCATCGACAGCGCGATGATCAGCGACCCGGCGACCACGACCGTCTTGGCGCCCAGTCGGCGGGCGGCCGGTGCCGAGTACAGGCCGAGGAAGAACATCGCGACCGAGGACGGGAGCAGGATCAGGCCGGACTTGGTGATCGAGGCATCGAAGCCGTAGCCGTGCACGTTGGCGGTCTGGCTGAACTCGGGCAGGAACCCGAAGGCGGCGTACATCCCGAAGCCGACCAGCAGCGCCACCAGGTTCGTGGTCCACACCGCCGGCAGGCGCATCATCGTCATGTCGATCAGTGGCGACTCGGAGCGGTTCTCGACCATGATCCAGAGCGTCGCGATCACGATCGAGGCGACGAAGAGGCCGAGGACGCGGCCGGAGCCCCAGCCCCAGGTCTGGCCTTCGCTCAGGGCGAGCAGCAGCGCCACCAGCCAGACGGAGAGCAGTACGGCGGGCAGGACGCTGATCTTGCCGGGGGTGCGCACCGGCGACTCGGGGACGAAGACCACCGTCGCGACCGCCGCGATCGCGGTCACGATCGCCGGGATCCAGAACAGCCAGTGGTAGTCCAGCACGGAGACGATCGGGCCGGCCAGCACCAGGCCGGCTCCGGCGCCGACGGCGAGCAATGAGGCGATCAGGCTGACCGCGCCGGGGATCTTGTCCTCGGGGAACTCGTCGCGGATGATCCCGAAAGCCAGCGGCAGCACACCACCGCCGATGCCCTGGACGACCCGGGCCACGATCATCACGTCGATGTTGGTGGCCACGGCGGCGACGACGGAGCCGAGGGTGAGGGCGACCAGCGCGGCCACCATCATCTTCTCCTTGCCGACCTTGTCGCCGATGCGGCCGATGATCGGCGTCGACACCGACGCCGAGAGCAGGTAGGCGGTCAGCACCCAGGTAACGGTGGTCTGGGAGGTGTGCAGGTCTTTCTGCATCGTGGTGAGCACCGGGATCACCAGGGACTGCAGCAGCGCGTACGCCGAGACCGACACGGCCATCACAACGAAGGTGACCTGGTAATGCGAACGCGTCTGATCGGCAGCCATGGCAGAAGCGTACGGCAACCGGAGGGGGCGTCCGGTTCCAATACGGAGTGAGACCGATCACTCTCGTAAAGGTGTGGCGCGTTGACGTACGTTGACGCAGCGACCCCGGATGCCCACGGATGCCGACCCCGGCCGACACCACCAGGGCGATAGTCTCCGGCCCATGAGACAGCAGCGCTTCACCGATCGTCGTGTCGTGGTCACCGGAGCCTCGGGCGGGGTCGGTCGCGAGGTGTGCGACCTGTTCCGTGCCGAGGGCGCCCGCGTCGTGGGCGTCGACGTCGTCCCCTCCGATGGCGTCCTGCAGGGCGACCTCGCTGATCCTGCGTCGATCACCGCGGTCGTCGGGCAGGCGCTCGGCGAGCTCGGCGGGCTCGACGTGCTGTGCAACGTCGCCGGCGTGCAGAGCTTCTCCCGGTTGGAGAAGGTCACCCCGGAGATGCTGCACCTGCATCTGAACGTCAACACGGTCGGGCCGATCCTGCTCACCCAGGGCTTCCAGGACGCGCTGGTCGAGGCGAAGGGCAACGTGGTCACCGTCGCCTCGATCTCCGCGTTGATGGGCCAGCCCTACAACGTCGCCTACTGCGCCAGCAAGGCCGGCGTACTGCTGGCGATGCGCGCGCTGGCCATCGAGTTCGCCGACAAGGGCGTCCGGGTCAACTGCGTCTCGCCGGGCGGGATCGACACCCCGATGATCGCCGGCGCCGCGAGCAGCCTGCCCGAGGACGTCAACTGGGACCTGATCGCCAAGAGCCAGAGCGCGATCCCGGGCTTCATGCCGCCGGCCGACATCGCCGAGGCGATCCTGTTCCTCGCCTCGGACGCCGCCGCCTCGATCACCGGGTCCAACGTGGTCGTCGACCGCGGCGTCATCTGGTGATCCTCAGGCCACTGGTGCGCGCCCGAGGGTGACCTCCGCGCTGTGCGTGGCGCCGCTCTGGTCGGTCCAGGTGATTGCTATCTGCGATCCGGCCTGGTGACTGGCGACCGCGCTCTTCAGCCCGGTGGCAGTGCCGACCTTGGTGCCACCGACCGAGGTGACCGTGTCCCCCGCGGTGATCCCGGCCTTTGCCGCGGCGCTGTCGTCGATCACCGCGGAGACCAGCGGTGCAGTGCTGGCCGAGGACAGCTCGACGCCGAGGAAGGCGCCATAGCCGTAGGTGATCTCGGAGCTGGTCTCGCCCGTGAGGATCTCGTTCGCGACGCTCTCGACCCGAGCGATCGGGATCACATACCCGGTCACCTCCGCTGACCCTTCGGAGGCCGCGACGTTCATTCCGACGACCTTCCCGTCGCTGTTGTACAGCGCCCCGCCGGAGTCGCCGGGGATGATGTCGGCCGCGATCTCGATCTCGTGGGCCAGCGTGCTGCTGGTGCCGTCGTCGTCCTGCACAGTGATCGTCGAGTCGAGCGACTTCACGCTTCCGGCAGCGGCGGTGAGGGTGCCGCCGTCTCCGTTGGCATCGCCGACGGCGGTCACGCTCGCCCCGACTCCTGTGCCTTCCTCGTCGACGGCGACCGGGGTCAGCCCGGTGGCGTCTGCCAGCTTCAGCACGGCGACGTCGTCGGTTGCGTCGGCGCCGACGACCCGCGCTGTGTAGGTCTTGCCGGTCGCCACGTCGGTCACCGTGATCGAGGTCGCGCCGGCGACGACGTGGTGGTTGGTCACGACAGTGCCGTCACTGCTCAGGATCATGCCGGTGCCGGCCGACTCGGCCTCGCCGAAGTCGAGGACCGAGGTGATCTCGACCAGGCCCACCGACTGTGCCGCGGTCGCAGTACTCGTGGCCTCGTCGGTTGCCTGGGTGGTCTGGCCGCTGCCGGAGCCGGAGCCGACCGAGCCGGAGCCGGAGCCGAACGACCCATAGCCCCCGAACGGCGAGCCCGAGTACGCGTAGCCCTCCGGGCCCGAGCTGTACCCGCCGTACCCTCCGGCATACGAGGCCTGTGTCGACCCGTGCAGGCTCGCCCAGCCGTTGCCGACGATGCGTGCCGCTCCGGCGGGACCGGCGACCGCGAAGACGGTGAGGGGGACTGCCAGGCCGAGCGCGGCGGCAGAGCGGGTCAGGCGCCGCAACGGGGAGCGGGTGTTCTGCATCGGTTCCTCCAGAGATCGGGTGATGCTTCGAGAGTGGTCACGAGAGTTGTGTGCGGCCTGTGCGGATAGGTTGTGCCGCATGGGAAAGCTGAAGCTCTGGTGCGCAGTGGTGGCGTCGACGTTGGTGGCGGTCGTCGGGCTGCAGCCCGTCGCGGCCGGGCCAGCAGGTGCGACCAGCCCTGGCTTCGGCACCTACACCGGGTCGACCCCGCTGGCCGACATCGCGCCGGGCACGGTGCTGAAGACCCGCACCGCGCCGTACAACCTGCACGGGCTCAAGCTGCCGCTGACGGTCACCCAGATCCTCTACCGCACCACTGACGGCCGGGGCCGGCCGACGGTCAACGTCACGTCGGTGATCAAGACCCCCGTCAAGCACACCACCTCCAAGGTGATTGCCTACGGCTCCTTCTACGACTCGCTGAACCCCCAGGACGGGCCGTCGTACGGCGTCTCCGGCGGCACCAGCCCCGGGTCGGTCGTGGTCGACGTCGAGGCAGGACTGGTCATCCCGTTCCTGCTCCAGGGCTACAGCGTCGTGGTCGCCGACACCCAGGGCGCGACGGCAGACTTTGCCGACGGCCCCGAGTACGGCCGGACCACGTTGGACTCGATCCGCGCGGTGCTGCGGACCTCGAAGTCCGGGATCCGCAAGGACGCCAGGTTCGGGCTGTTCGGGTACTCCGGCGGTGCGATCGCCACCGGCTGGGCGGCCGCACTGGCACCGTCGTACGCCCCTGACGTGAGCAAGCGGCTCGTCGGCGGCTCCGAGGGCGGCATCCTGGTCGATCCCGACCACAACCTGCACTACATCTCCGGCAGCCGGGTCTGGGCCGGGGTGATCGTGATGGCGCTGATCGGCGCGTCCCGCGGTGCCGGGATCTCGCTGCTGCCCTACCTCAACTCCTACGGCCTCTCGGTGTTCGCGAAGGTGAAGAACGCCTCGATCGCCAACGTCCTGGGCAAGTACCCGGGGCTGACCTGGAAGCAGATCGCGAAGCCGCAGTACGCGACACCCGAGCAGATCCCGTTGTTCGTGAAGACCGTGAACCGGCTCAACCTCGGCCAGGCGCCGGCACCGCAGATCCCGATGTTCATGGGACAAGGCGGCAACGGCAACCTGGAAGGCACGACCGCGAAGATCGGCACCGGCGACGGTGTGATGGTCGCCGGTGACGTGCGGTCACTAGCGCGCCGCTACTGCAGCCTCGGCACCAAGGTGCTCTTCCGACGCTACGACGCCACCAGCCACTTCACCACCGTGCCGCTCTGGCTGCCGGAGGCCGTCAGCTGGCTGGAGGCTCGGTTCGGCAAGGCCAAGCCGCGCACCGACTGCGGCAGCATCAAGCCCGGCAACTCGCTGGCGCCGCTGCCGATGCCCTAGCTCCCTGACGCCTAGGAGCGCTCAGGGCTTGGTGGCCAGCGTCAGCGCGAAGTCGCCGTCCTCGTCGGTCCAGACGCGGGTGATCCCGAAACCGGCCGTCTCGAGCTCGGCGGCGATCTTGCTGACCCGGAACTTCGTCGAGATCTCCACCCGGATCTCCTCGCCGCTGGCGAGGTCGAGGACCAGGTCGGCACCGGGGATGGTCACCCGCTGCGGCATCTCCGAGCGCAGCCGCAGGTCCATCCGCTCCATGTGCGCGTCCCAGAACGGGATGTAGGAGAAGCCGTCGAGATCGAAGTCGGCGCCCAGCTCCCGGTTGAGCACGCGCAGCGAGTTGAGCACGAACTGCTCGGTCACCCCCTGGCTGTCGTTGTACGCCGCGATCAGCCGGTCGGAGCTCTTGACCAGGTCAGTGCCCAGCAGCAGCGAGTCGCCGGACTCCAGCGAGTCGGCGAGCGCCCCGAGGAACGCGCCACGCTCCTCGCGGTAGAGGTTGCCGATGGTGCCTCCGAGGAAGGCCACCATCCGGCGGCCGTCGCCGGAGCTCCGAGGCAGGTGCGCGAGGTGCAAGGTGAAGTCGCCGACGACCGCCTCGACCTGGACGCCGGGATAGGCGGTCGAGATCTGGTCGGCTGCCTGGCGCAGGATCGCCTCGGAGACGTCGACCGGAGCAAAGCATTCCAACCGCCCGCGCTCGGCGAAGGCGTCGAGCAGGATCCGGGTCTTCTCGCTGGTGCCGCTGCCGAGCTCGACCAGCGTCGTCGCGCCGCTCGCGGTCACGATCTCGGCGGCGTGCTCGGTGAGGATCGCGTGCTCACGCGAGAACGGGTAGTACTCCGGAAGCCGGGTGATCTCGTCGAAGAGCACCGAGCCGGCGTCGTCGTAGAGCCACTTGGGCGGCAGTGCGCGGGGGTGCGAGGCAAAACCGCGGCGCACGTCGGTGACCAGCGAGCCGTTGGCCCAGTTGGGGTCCAGCAGGACCGAGACGACAGGTTCCTTGATAGTCGGCATCAGAGCGCTCCTGCTGGCTGGTTGGTGGGCTGGTCGCTGGGCTGGTTGTCGGGCCGGGCGCCGCCGTCGGCCAAGCGCACCCCCGAGAGCGCCCAGCGTGCGCCGGGCGGGAAGAAGTTGCGGTACGTGCCTCTGGCATGACCCGGCGGGGTCAGGGCGCATCCGCCGCGCAGCACCATCTGGTTGGACATGAACTTGCCGTTGTACTCGCCGATCGCGCCCTCGGCGGGGTGGAAGCCCGGGTAGGGCAGGTATGCCGAGCTGGTCCATTCCCAGCAGTCGCCGAAGGCCTGGCGCAGGCCGCCGGTCGTCGGGCCTGCTGATTGGGGATGGTAGGTGGAGGTATTGGCCAGGTTGCCGGTGATCTCGCCCGGCTGGTCGTTGCGCACGGCGTGCTCCCACTCCGACTCGGTGGGCAGGCGCTTGCCGGCCCAGGACGCGTAGGCGTCGGCCTCGTAGTGGCTGACGTGGCAGGCAGGCAGCCCCAGGTCCACCGGCCAGGTCCCGTGCAGGGTGTGCTCGAACCAGACGCCGTCGAGCTCCTCCCAGTAGAACGGCGCCCGCCAGCCCTCAGCCTTGACCCGCGCCCAGCCGTCGGAGAGCCACAGCTCCGGGCGGGCGTAGCCGCCGTCGGCCATGAACTCCAGCCACTCGCCGTTGGTGACCAGCCGGTCCGCGAGCCGGTAGGGCTCGAGCCAGGCCTGATACCGGGGGAGCTCGTTGTCGAAGCTGAACGCGCTGCCCTCGTGGCCGATCTCGACCAGGCCGCCGGCCACGTCGACCCAGCCCAGCTGGTCGGTCGCCGAAGGGCTGCGGGGTCCGCCAGCCGGCTCGACGTACGCCGGGCGCAGCGGGTTCATCGACAGCACGTGCTTGATGTCCATCAGCAGCAGCTCCTGGTGCTGCTGCTCGTGGTGGAAGCCGAGCTCGATGGTCGGGGCGAGCTTGTCCACGGTGCCCTCGTCGAGCGTGGAGACCAGGTCGCGCACCCGGGCGTCGACGTTGCCGCGGTAGACGCCGACGTCGTGCGCGCCGGGACGGGTGATGACCCCGCGCTCGGCTCGGGCGAACCGCGGGCCGAGTGCTTCGTAGTAGCTGTTGAACAGGAACCAGTACTTGTCCTGGTACGGCGCGAAGCCGCTCTCGTGCTCGGCCAGCAGGAAGGTCTCGAAGAACCAGGTCACGTGCGCCCGGTGCCACTTGGTGGGGGAGACGTCCGCCATCGACTGGACCGTCTGGTCCTCCGGCGAGAGCGGCGCAGCCAGCATCTCGGTGTGCGAGCGGACCTCGTCGAAACGGCGTACCAGGGACGCAGCGTCGTTCATGGTTTCGAGCCTAGGCAGGTGCACGGACACTTTGCGAGGCCGAGAGGGCCCAGGTTAGCGAATGTTCATATTCGCGGTGCGGCACGATGGGCGGATGATCGATCTCGCAGCGGAGCAGGCACTGACGCCGGGCTCCTCGGGCCGGGTGTTCCTCGACAGCGCCGGTTCGTCCCTGTTCGCCCGACCTGTCCTGGAAACCGTTATCGGGCATCTGCGGCGCGAGGCCGAGGTCGGCGGGTACGCCGCCGCGGCCGAGCGGGCCGAGGATCTTGCGGGGCTGCCGGTGGCGATCGGACGGCTCCTGGGCTGCGATCCCGATCTGGTGGCTCTGAGCGACAGCGCCACCAGATCCTGGAACCAGCTCGTCACCGCGATCAGCTGGCGTCCCGGCGACCGGGTGCTGATCTGCGGCAACGAGTATGCGAGCAACGCGATCTCGCTGCTCCAGCGTGCGCGGCACGACGGCGTCTCGGTCGAGGTGGTGCCGCGCGACCCCGAGGGAGACCCGGACCTCGGTGCGCTGGCCGCGATGCTCGACGAGCGAGTCCGGCTGGTCTCGCTGGTGCACATCGCCACCAACTCCGGGCACGTGACGGCGGTCCGCGCGGCCACGGCTCTCGCCCACGGGGTCGGCGCCCTGGTGCTGCTCGACGCGTGCCAGTCGGTCGGCCAGGTTGCCGTCGATGTGGACGCGCTCGGGGTCGACGCGCTGTCGGCGACCGGGCGGAAGTGGCTGCGCGGTCCGCGCGGTACCGGCTTCCTCTACCTGCGCCGCGAGGTCCTCGCCGGACTCGAGCCGCTGGCGCCCGACCTGCGCGGGGCCGTCTGGTCGGCCGACGACGACTACGTCCTGCGCGCCGACGCGTCTCGGTTCGAGCTCTGGGAGAACGACGTCGCCGGGCGCCTCGGCCTGCTGGCGGCCGTCGAGCACGTGCTGCGCCTCGGGATCGACGAGGTCGAGGCGGCGGTGCGCGCCAACGGTGCGCTGCTGCGCGAAGGGCTGGCGGCGACCGACGGGGTGACGGTGCGCGACATCGGCACCGACCTCGCCGGGATCGTCACCTTCACCGTCGCCGGGACGGCGCCAGAGGCGGTGCAGGCGGCGCTGGGGGCTGCCGGCGTGACTGTCTCGGTCAGCTCTGCTTCCTCGACGCGGTTGGACATGGGCGGGCGCGGGCTGAGCGCCGTCGTACGGGCCTCGCCGCACTACTTCGTCGGACCCGAGGAGATCGCGATCGCCGTCGCGGCGGTGGCCGCCGCGGCTACCGGGTGATCCGCTGCACCACGCCGTCGTGGGTTCCGGTGACCCACAGGATGTGGCCGCCAGGCGCCACCGCGACAGTGTCGGGCTGGCGCACGGTCGGATAGTCGGCGATCAGGCGCGGGGTGTTCCCGGCGAGGCTGAAGCCGACCAGCCGGTTGCTGCCGGTCAGGGTGACCCAGACGTCCCCGGTGCTCGGGTCGACCGCGATCCCGTAGGGGCTGTGCGGGAGCCGCACCGAGCCGAGCACGGCCAGCGGGTCGAGCCCGACGACGTACAGCTCGCCGCCACGGGTGTCCGCGACCACCATCCGGTGCCCGCTGGTCAGCACGCCGTGGGTCGGGCCGGCGCCGACGTCGATCTTGCCGGTACGTCGCAGGGTGCTGCGGTCGAAGGTCTCCACCGCGAAGTCGTGCACGTCGACGGCCGCGACCACGTCGCCGTCGACGACGATCCCGCCGGGCTGCCGGACGCCGGTGACCGTCCGTACCACGGTGCCGTCGTGGATCTGGGAGATTGAGTGCGAGAACTCGTTGCCCACCAGGATGTCGCCGTCTGGCTCGGCGGTCGCGTTGTGCGGGTGTTGGCCGACCTTCGTGACCCGGGTGCTGCCGCTGGGCAGGCTCACCTCGATCAGCTCGTCGGCGGTCTCGTCGGGGACCAGGACGGGTCCGCCGGGGGCGGCGTCGGTCAGGTGCCGGGCCTTCCCGGGCAGAGCGATGCTCCGGGTGAGGGCCAGCGTCGTCGGGTCCAGCAGCAGGATCCTGTACGGGTCGTGCACCGCGACGGCGAGCAGGTCGGTGCGTGCGTCGTAGGTGATGCCTTGGGGTAGCGGGGCGACCTTCGTCACGGTGCCGGCCGGAGTCGAGGTCAGCGGTGGCGACGTCGCCGGCTCGGCTGCGCCGAGACTGCCCGGGTGCGACGTAGCCCCGCAGCCGGCGAGGCTCAGTGCGACCAGGGCGGCGGCAGCCAGCAGGCATGCGCGCTGGGCGGTGCAATTCATAGGGAACCTCGCATGCTGAGATCTCTGAAATATTTATGAGAATGACGGTCTAAATGCACAGGCAAGTGAAACGGGCCCGACCAGTTGGTCGGGCCCGTCTCGATCGTGCTTACTCTTCCAAGAGTAGATCAGCCGACGTTCACGGTGATCTTGGCGACGCCGACGAGCAGCGAGCCGGTGACGGCCTTCGTACCGAAGGTCGAGTCCAGCAGTCCGGCGGCGACCGGCGAGATGAACACCTTGGTGCCCTCGAGGATCGCGGTGTTGCCCGACTTCTGCAGCGGCATCAGGGTGTTGCCGTTCAGGGTGAAGAGGTAGGCGTCGGTGGCGGCGACCTTGCCGTTGACCGAGACGTCGCCGTAGACACGGGACACGCCCGGGTCGACGTTGAAGTTGGTCAGCGAGACCGTGGTGCCACCGGCCGTGAGGGAAAGGCCGGAGCCAACGTGCTGGATCTGGCCGATCACGTACGGCGAGACGGTGCCGGGCTTGAAGTAGCTGACGTTGCCGCCGGTGATCGGGAAGATCAGCGACCCGTCGGTCAGCTTGGCGGTGCCGATGACGCCCGGGGTCAGCTTGAGGCTGCCGAGGGCCTTGACGAAGCCGGCGTCGAGCTTGATCGCGGTCGACTGACCAGTCAGGTTGTCGATGGATGCGATCGGCTTCAGCTTGTGGGTCGCGTTGTCCGAGCTGGAGCCGCATGCGGCGACGCCGAACGTGGCCATGCCGGCGAGCGCTACACCAGCAGCGAGCTTGGCAAACTTCGATTTAGTGATGTTCATTTCGATTCACAACCTTGCGTTGGATGACGGTAACTTTGGCTGTCATTCGGCGCAGTGGTGTGAAGCGGATTGGTCCATTCCTGCATTTTCTTTTTCCCGGCAGATCGCAGCGGTCGCGAGCCGATTCTCAGGCCGGTGCTGGCAGCTGGACCAGGAAGCGGCAGCCAGGGTCGTGGTTGGCGACCGACACAGTCCCGCGGTGAGCCTCGACGATGCCCTTGACGATGGCGAGCCCCAGTCCGGCGCCGCTGCCGAAGACGCTGCCCTTCTCCGGGGTCCGGGCCGGGCTGCCCTGCCACGCGACATCGAAGGCGCGCTCCATGTCCTCGGCAGTCAGACCGCCGCAGCCGTCGGTGATCACCAGCTCGATACCAGCGGAGCCGTGACGTCCGACCACCTCGACCACTCCGTCGGCGGGGGTGTGCCGGATCGCGTTCATCAGCAGGTTGGAGACCACCCGGGAGAGCTCTGCGGGGTCGGCGAGGACCTCGATGGTCGCGTCGACGGAGCCGCCTAGCCGTACGCCGTGCGCCCGGGCGACGGGGTCGGCGCTGGCGATGGCCTCGCTGACCAGGTCGCTGAGCACCAGCTGCTCGACCGAGAGGCGCAGGGTGCCGGCGTGGATCCGGGAGAGCTCGAAGAGGTCGTCGACCATCCGGACCATCCGATCGACCTCGGTGCGGATCTGACGGTGGTAGCGGGCTGGATCCTCGGCGAGCCCGTCCTCGAGCGCCTCGGTCATCGCGCGCATGCCGGCCAGCGGGCTGCGCAGATCGTGGGAGACCCACGAGATGAGCTCGCGGCGCGAGCCTTCGAGCCGGTCCTCGCGCTCGCGGGACTCCTTCAGCTTCAGGCTGGTCCTGCCGAGCTCGTCGGAGAGAGCCTGGAGCTCGGCGGGACCTCCGGGGACTGCGCTGAAGGTGCCGCTCTCGCCGAACCTGACGGCCTCGGCCTGCAGCGACCGGGACCACCGAGCGAGGGCGGTGCCGACCACGGTGGCTCCCGCGGCGCCCATCACGCCCGCGGCTGCGAGCACCCAGAGGGTGACCTTGTAGTCGTGGTCGGAGACGAACATGGCCTGCGCGGTGCCATACATCCCCGCGATCACTGCGAGCACGGCGACCACGGCGACCGCGGGCACCAGCCAGCGCAGCGACCACCGGCGGAACAGCCAGACCAAGGTCAGGCCGACGAGGCAGGTCGCGGCGGACCAGCCCCCGGAGATGAGCACGATGTGCAGGTCGTCGTTCACGATGCAGCCTCCCAGCGGTAGCCGACGCCCCACACGGTGACCAGCCGGGTCGGCTTGGTCCGGTCGGCCTCGACCTTCTCGCGGAGACGTCGTACGTGCACGGTCACGGTGGATTGGTCGCCGAACGACCAGCCCCAGACGTGCTTGAGCAGTTCTTCGCGCGAGTACGCCGTGCCCGGGTTCGCGACCAGGAACCGGAGCAGGTCGAACTCGCGGGCGGTCAGGCTGAGGGGCGCCTCATCGAGCCTGGCCTCGTGCCGCCCGGAGTCCACGACGAGATTGCCGTCGGCGACGATCCCGAGGTCGGGCTCGTCGCGCTCGCCCGCACGGCGCAGCAGCGCGTCGACCCGCAGGACGAGCTCGCGCGGGCTGAACGGTTTGGTGACGTAGTCGTCGGCGCCCGACTCCAGCCCGACCACGCGGTCGGTCTCGGTGCCGAGCGCGGTAAGCATGATGATCGGGACGTCGCCCACCGTGCGCAGCCGCCGGCACACTTCGAGGCCGTCGATGCCGGGCATCATCAGGTCCAGGACGACGAGGTCCGCGGGGGCCTCGCGCATCTCCTTCAAAGCGAGCTCGCCGTCAGGTGCCTCGACGACGGTGTGGCCGCCGGCGCGCAGGTAGGACACCACGACCTCGCGGACGGTGACGTCGTCATCGACGACCAGTACTCGCGCCACGGGCACCCCCCTTCGACCTGCGGTGGCCGAGCAGCGTCGCCGCGGTCACGATGAGCAACGTTAGTCCTGCGAAGACGAGCCAGCCGACCGTGTAGTTGCGGTCGACCAGGGAGCTGTTGTCCTTGATCCGGCCCAGGCGCAGGATCGTGGGGCTGGCGAGCAGCGTCACCGTGCCGAGCACCAGGCCGCCGATGATCACCGGCAGCGGGAGCGGACCGCGCACGACACGGGTGATCGCGAAGAACACCACGATCGTCGCCGGGGCCAGCACGCCGTCGTGCAGGAAGACCCCGCCGACCAGCCAGGTCAGCGTTGCGATCAGGTTGTCGCGGCCGAGGCCGAGGAGCACATGCAGCCCCCACAGCGCGATGCCGACGCCGAGTGCGATCAGGAACCCGCGGATGGCCGTCATGCGACGACCTCCAGCTTGGTGATCCACTTTGTCTGCAGCACGCCGGGGCGGTCCGGTGCGATCAACCGGGCCGGGTAGCCGTGGTCAAGCGGCAGCGTCTCGCCGTTGAGGCCCAGGGCGAGAAGGGTCAGCGGATCGTCGGCGAACTGGCTGGGGAGCATCGTGACGCCGAACGCCCCGCGGGTCTGCAGCGAGGTCACCTTCACGTCCTTGCCCCGAGGCGCCCCGACGAGGTCGAGCAGGTCGCGCAGCCGTACGCCGGTCCAGGTGCCGGACTTGCTCCAGCCCTCGACGCAGGCGATCGGAAGGTCGTGGGTGCGCTGCCGGAGCTGTTCGAGGTCGGTGCGGGAGAAGGTCTTCTGGGTCGAGCCGTAGGACAGCGTGAGCCGGTAGTCCGGGCTCAACGCTGTCGGGATCACGCCGGCGCCGCGCGCAGTCCGGTTGACCGGCAGGCCGCCGACGCCGTTGCCGGACCGTGGCGAGAACACCGAGACCTTGCGCAGGAACGGCACCGTGCTGCCGGCCTGGGTCAGCACTGCGATGCCGGAGGCGGTCAGCGCACCGCGCACCAGGTTGCGCCGGCTGATCGGAGGGCGTCCGGCCATCGAGGGGCGGTCATGGACGCCGGACTCGATGTCCGCGCCGAGGACGTCGCGGATGATCGGCAGCTTGACGGCGATGTGCACGACCAGCGAGCCGATCGCGATCCAGGCCATCGCGTAGTGCGTGGCCCGGAAGTGGAAGTGCCATGGGTACCACTGGGCCGCGTTGAACAGGCCGGAGGCGAGCTGGAAGATCGAGGCGGCGACGAGGACCGCGATCGAGGAGCGCTCGAGGGCCTCGACGAGCAGGTGCGGGAGCGTCTTCGGCGGCTTCGCGAGCAGCTTGGGGAACACCGCCCACAGCTTGACCAGCAGTAGCGGGATCGCGGCGGTCCCGGAGAACACGTGCAGCCCCTG
Organism: Marmoricola sp.; assembly: GCA_036272095.1. Taxonomy (GTDB): domain Bacteria; phylum Actinomycetota; class Actinomycetes; order Propionibacteriales; family Nocardioidaceae; genus Marmoricola. The sequence goes on from DATAZI010000039.1 coordinate 31,997, forward strand.
GGTGACCCGGTAGAGGTCTACGGGTCGCGTCGGGAACGCGATGAACGGGTGCGTGACGTAGGCCTCGTGGCTGATCAGCCCGGTGATGAAGCAGATACCGAAGCAGGTGCCCAGCCAGACGCCCACCCGGGCCGCGACCGCAGGGCTGCGCAGCCGGGAGGTGAAGTCGTCCTCGGTCGGCACCAGCGCCTCGGCCCGGGTACGGAGCTCGGTCAGGCCCATCACAGAGCCACCGGAGCCGTCATCGCGAGGACCTCGCGCCGAGGACCGCGAAGTACCGTTGGTCGTGCTGGTGCAGCCCGAGGACCGTGAACCCGCTAGCAGCCGCCAGCGGTCCGATCGCGTCGGCGCCGACGACCGACCAGGGGAACGGCCGGCACTCGCGCGCTCGGGTGCGCAGGTGCACGGTGCTGGTGCGCAGGCCGGTGCCCGGTGGCTCGACGTCGACCACGACGCGACCGCCGGATGCGAGGAGCTCGTTGGCCCTGGCGAGCAGGGCGCGCGGGTTGCCGCCGATCCCGATGTTGCCGTCGGCCAGCAGCACGCTCGCCCAGCGGCCTTCGCCGGGGACCGGCTCGAAGACGTCGCGCAGGAGTGCAGCGACTCCGCGCTCCCGGGTCTGGAACACCGCTTCGGGCACCACGTCGATGCCGAGCACGGCGTGCCCGAGCTCGGCGAGGTGCTGCGTCATCCGGCCCGGACCGCAGCCGACGTCCAGGCTCGGGCCGTCGCACTGGGACAGCACGGCGACGTCGCCGGCATCAGGGACCTGGCGCCAGGTCGCGACCGGCAGCGGCCGGGGTGCGTCGTCGAGCCCGACGATATGGCACGCCTCGCCGCGCAGGGCGGAGGAGAACACGTCCGCGAAGGACGCCGCCACGGCGGTCACGACGCCACCGCACGGGCGGCTGCCCAGGTACGGGCGAACCGGGTCGACGGTGCGCAGGCCGCCACCGCAGCCGCATCGGCGCAGGTGTCGACATCGCGCAGCCGCTGCAGCGAGACGAACCCGACGGCCGGGTCGCCGGTCAGGGCGTGCACCGTGTCGGCGTACGTCGTGGGCGTGGACATCGCGACGTCGCGCAGCACCTCAGCGCGGGCTCCGTCGGCGAGTCCGAGCAGCCACCACCCGCCGTCCTCGGCCGGCCCGAGCACGACCTCGGTGCCCTCGGCAAGGTGCTCGGCGGCTCCGCGCAGCTGGCCGGGTGTCACCTGCGGCGTGTCCATGCCGACCTGGAGGACCTGTTCGCCGACGACTCCATGGGCGTGCGCCAGCCGGTCGCCGAAGGTGTCGCCGCGCTGGGCGAAGACGTTCCAGCCTGAGAGCGCGGCGGTGATCTCCGCGCCGCGGCTGGCCTGGTCGAGGTCGCCGGTCAGGGCAAGGTGGCAGTGGTCGCCGAACGCTTGGCGGCAGGCCTCCAGCGTGTCCAGCAATGCGGCTGCGGCGAGGTCTGCCGCGGCAGCGTGCCCGATCTCGACCCCGAGCCGGGTCTTGGCCTGGCCCGGCACCGGCGCCTTGGCAACGACGAGGACCTGCGTCGTCATCGGAGCACCTCGAGGAAGTCACGAGCAGTCCGGACCGTCCCGACAACCGATCCGGAAACCTTGGAGCGGGTGCCGGCGGCCCGCGGGTGATACGGCACGTCGTGCTCGGCGATCCTCCAGCCGGCGGCCACGGCCTTCGTCATCAGCTCGACCGGGTAGCCGAACCGCCGGTCAGCGACCCCGAGGTCGATCAGGTCCTGGCGTCGGCACACTCGGATCGGTGCGATGTCGTGCAGCGGGAAGTCCGAGCGTCTTCGCAGGAGAGCGATCACCGCGCGGTTGCCGAGGCGCGCATGCCAGGGCCAGATACCGCGGGTCGTGGGACGGCGACGACCCACCGACATGGTGGCGCGGCCCGCCAGGACGTCGTCGATCAGCGGCAGCAGATCGCCCGCGTCGAAGGAGCCGTCGCCGTCCATCACGGCGACGAGGTCGGTGCGAGCAGCCATCACTCCGGCATGCACCGCAGCGCCGTACCCGGGTCGCGGCTCGTGCACGACCTCAGCGCCGAGCGCGGCTGCGACTGCGGCGGTGTCGTCGGTCGAGCCGTTGTCGACCACGACGACTCCGATGCCTGCCGGGACGCCCGCCAGCACGCGCCCGAGCGCCGGTCCCTCGTTGAGACACGGCAGGATCAGGGTGCAGGTCGGCTCCATCGCTTCAGACTAGGGAGCCCGACGCGCCCGTGGGCATGCGCAAGCCTTACGGATGGGTGACGGCCGGGCCGGGCAGCGCCGATGCCGGCCGGGTGTGCCTAGGGTTGCGACCATGGCGACGAGCGGCTCCCCGAGGGCTCCCTGGATCGGGCTCCTCGGCACGGTGGCCCTGGTCGCCGTCGCGATGGCGGTGCCTGCCGTCACCGGCTGGGACGTGCACGTGATGAGCTTCCCGCCCTTGCACGCCGACTGGGACCCGCGGGTGGGCCAGGGGACCGTCCCGGCGGTGCTGATCGCGCTGCTCGCCGTCAAGTACGCCGTCGACATGGCGGCGACGCTGGCCTGGCGCCGGCTGCTGGTGGTCGTGTTCGTCACTGGGATGGCGTGGATGCTCGCCCTGGCCTTCGTCGACGGGTCCCACGGCGTCAGCAAGATCCTCGGTACGCAGTACGAGTACCTCCGGACAGCCCACCGGACGACCAACCTGCCGCACACCCTCGACACGTACATCAGCCGGATCCCCTACGGCGCGGCGCCGTACAACTGGCCCGTGCACATCGCCGGGCACCCGCCGGGCGCGCTGACCTTCTTCGTGGTGCTGGTGCGGCTCGGGCTCGGCAGCGGGTTCGCGGCCGGGATGGTGGTCACCGTCTTCGCCGCGACGACCGCCGTCGCGGTGATGGTGACCGCCCGGCTCCTCGGTGCCGAGGACATGGCCCGCAAGGCGGCGCCGTTGCTGGTCCTCGGCCCGGCCGCGATCTGGCAGTGCGTCTCGGCGGACGGCATGTTCGCCGCGGTCGCTGCCTGGGGGATCGCCGCGCTGGCGCTGGCGGCGACGCGGACCTCCTGGGGCCCGATGCTCGGTGCCTCGGTGGTCTCGGGCCTGCTGCTCGGGTACGCCGTGATGCTGTCCTATGGGCTGCCGGTCCTCGCAGTGCTCGCGGTGGCCGTGCTGGTAGTGGCCCGGAGTTGGCGCCCACTGGTGCCGACGGCCCTCGCGGCGGCTGTCGTGCTCGCGGTGTACGCCGCCTACGGCTACCAGTGGTGGGAGGCGCTCGGCCCGCTGCACGACAGGTACTGGGCCGGGGTTGCCGCGGTGCGGCCGGCGGCGTACTGGAACTGGGCCGACCTGGCTGCGCTCGCGTGCAGTGCCGGGCCCGTGGCCGGCGCCGGGCTCGCGTACGCCGGGTCGCTGGTCCGCGCCGAGCGCCGGGACTCCGACCCTGCGCGCCGGGTGGTGCTGTGGCTCAGTGGCGGCGGCCTGGCCATGGTGCTGGTCGCGGACGCCTCCCAGATGAGCAAGGGCGAGGTCGAGCGGATCTGGCTGCCGTTCGTGCCCTGGTTGCTGCTCGCGACCGCACTGCTGCCGGAGAAGTGGCGCCGCGGCGGCCTCGCCCTCCAGCTGGTCGTCGCGCTGGTGATCCAGCACCTGCTCTTCACCGGCTGGTGACCGGCAGCCGGGTCAGGCGCGCAACGGCGCCGTCGCGAACTCCGGCAGGCCTTGCGCCGGTGCGATCCGGGCGCTGAAGCCGAGCTCTGCGCCCGCCCGTACGGGCGAAGCGACGATGTGCCGGACGTCGCCCGGGCGGAAGCCGCCGGTGACGTCCGGCTCGCGCGGCGTAGCGGAGCCCTGCGCCACCAGGCTCGCCACCTCCGCGATCGTGACCGGAGTCCCCGAGCAGACGTTGTACGCCGCGAAGTCGTCCCGATCGACCACAGCGTGGATCGCCAGCACGTTCGCGGCGGCGACATCGGCGACGTGCACGAAGTCGCGCACCTGGCCGCCGTCCTCGTAGACCTGCGGCGACTGGCCGCGCTCCAGCGACGACCGGAACATCGCCGCTACGCCCGAGTACGGCGTGTCCCGCGGCATGCCCGGGCCGTAGACGTTGTGGTACCGCAGGGCGATCGCAGCGCCGCCCGCTTGCCGTACCCACGACGAGGTGTAGTGCTCCTGGGCGAGCTTGCTGGCTGCATAGCTGCTGCGCGGATCGAGCCGGGCGTCCTCATCGACCAGCTGCCAGGACAGCGGCTCGTCGCAGACGGGGCACGGGTTCTCGAACCGTCCCGCTTCCAGGTCGCCGATCCGCCGGGCGCCAGGCAGCTGGGCGCCGTGCGCGGCGCAGGCATACCGGCCCTCGCCGTAGACGACCATCGAAGAGGCCAGTACCAGTCGGCGTACCGCGCGCTCGTGCATCGCCGCCAGCAGGGCGGCTGTCGCGAGGTCGTTGTGCGAGGCGTAGTCCGGCAGGTCGGCGACCCGTACGCCAGCCCCGACCAGGGCGGACTGGTGGCAGACCACGTCGACGCCGGCGAGCAGCTCGCTCCAGCCGGCCACGTCGCGGACGTCGAGCTGGTGGGTGCCGGCCGGTGCGGCGCTCGAGCCGTGGGCCTGGGGCAGCATCAGGTCGACCCGGACGACCTCGTCCCCGGCGGCGTCGAGCTGGTCGCCGATGGTCGACCCGATGAAGCCGGCAGAGCCGGTCAGCAGGACTCGCACGACGCCACCTTCACGAGGGGATCCCATAGGTCAGCTCGAGACCGTCGGCCCAGGCTGCGCACGAGCAGCCGGACGGGTCGGGCAGGTCGGTCACGACGTCGGTCAGCATCGCCTTGAGCCGGTCGATGTTGCGCTCGAACATCGCGAACACCTCGGCCTGCCCGACGCCCGCGCCGGTCTTGGCGCCGGCGTCCATGTCGGTGACCAGGGCGATCGCCGAATAGCACATCTGTAGCTCCCGGGCGAGGGCGGCTTCGGGCTGGCCGGTCATGTTGATCAGCGTCCAGCCCTGGGCGGCGTAGTGCTGCGACTCGGCCCGCGTGGAGAACCGCGGGCCTTCGATCACCACCATCGTCCCGCCTTGCCGGACGCCTTCGATCCGGCCGAGCCGCTCGCCGAGGCGGGCGCAGTAGGGGTCCGCGAACGGCAGGTGCACGGCACCGCGCTCGACATAGGTCCCGTTCCGGCCGCTGGTCCGGTCGACGAGCTGGTCGGGGACCACCACGTCGCCCGGCGCGACGTCGCGCAGGCCGCCGACGGCGCAGGGCGCGAGCACCTGGCGGACGCCCAGCGAGCGCAGCAGCCATAGGTTCGCGCGGTAGTTGATCAGGTGCGGCGGGAAGGCGTGCCCGGCGCCGTGACGAGGCAGGAACGCGACCCGCCGCCCGCCGACCTCGCCGACGCTGACCGGCCCGGAGGCCTCGCCGTACGGGGTGCTGGTGGAGGCGAGGGGCTCGGCGTCGTCGAGGAACGAGTAGAACCCGCTGCCCCCGATCACGGCTACATCGACGGGTTCCATCCGTCCAGCCTGCCCAACCCGGCACCGGCTGCCAAGCGAACACCGCCGACGTCAGGGATTCGTAACACGCGGGCAGTGCGCCGAGGGCGTCGCTCAGGCCACGATGGCGGCATGACTACCGCCACCGCCCTGAGCGAGTTCGACGGCAGCGGCCTGCGGGCCCTGTTCGTCAACTGCACCCTCAAGCGCTCGCCCGAGCCGAGCCATACCCAAGGCCTGATCGACGCCAGCGCCGCCATCATGCGCAAGCACGGGGTGGAGGTGGAGACGCTGCGGCTGCTCGATCACGGCGTCGCCACCGGCGTCTACCCGGACATGACCGAGCACGGCTGGGCCAGTGACGAGTGGCCCGAGATCACGCCCCGGCTCCTCGCCGCCGACATCCTCGTGGTCGGCGGCCCGATCTGGCTCGGCGACAACTCCAGCCAGACCAAGCTGCTGATCGAGAGGATCTACTCGCTCTCGGGGATGCTCAACGACAAGGGCCAGTACCTCTTCTACGGCCGGGTCGCCGGGTGCCTGATCACCGGCAACGAGGACGGCATCAAGCACTGCGCCCAGAACGTGCTCTACAGCCTTCAGCACGTCGGCTACACGATCCCGCCGAACGCCGACGCCGGCTGGATCGGCGAGGCGGGGCCCGGCCCGTCCTACCTCGACCCGGGCAGCGGCGGCCCGGATAACGACTTCACCAACCGCAACACGACGTTCATGACCTGGAACCTGCTGCACCTGGCGAAGATGCTGAAGGACGCCGGGGGAGTGCCCGACTACGGCAACCAACGCTCGGAGTGGAACGCCGGGACCCGGTTCGACTTCGAGAACCCGGAGTACCGGTCCTGAGCGCTCAGCGCCCGCCCTCGGCCACGGCGAGCTCGGACTTCCAGACCCGGAAGGCCTCCTCGTTGCGGCCGCGCCGCCAGTAGCCGGAGATCGAGGCCTGGTCGCGGCTCAGCCCGCGCTCGCCGAGCAGGTACGGCCGCAGTCCGTGCATCGTCTCGGCGGCCTCGCCGTGCACGAAGGCGTGCACCCTGCCTGGCAGCCAGTCGAGGTCGCGGACGTGCTGCTCGAGGCTGCCGCCGTTGCTGCGGTGCACGAACACCACGTCGGCGCCGGTCGGGGCCGGCAGCTCCGGCTCGTGGTCGGGGGAGTCGACCAGCACGAATACCCGGGCCGTCGCGGTGTCGGGGAGTGCGACCAGCGCCGCACGGATGGCCGGGACGGCTGCCTCGTCGCCGACGAGCAGATGCCAGTCGGCGGTCGTGTCGGGGGAGTACCCGCCGCCGGGCCCCCTGGCCGAGAGGGTGTCGCCGGGGCGGGCCTTGGCAGCCCACGGGCCGGCCAGCCCCTCATCGCCGTGCACGACGAACTCGATCGCCAGCGTGCCGGCCTCGGCATCGGGAAAGAGCGCGGTGTAGGTGCGCACGCCGTCGGGGAACTGCAGCTTCACGTAGCGGTCGGTGTCGGCGCTCCCGGCGAAAGCCGACAGGTCCGGCGAGCTGAACCAGACCCTGCGCAAGGTGGGCGTGAGCAGCTCCGTGCTCGTGACGATCAGTTCGGTCACCGTGTCTCCTCGGCGTCGGCGGCTGTACCCGTCCTTCCTACCTGAGGAGGTGAAGCGGGATCACGGCAGCAGGCCCTTCATGACCACGTCGAGCAGGTCGCCGGCGAGATCGTCGGGGAACTCGATCTCCTCGTCGGCCGGGGTGATCACGGTGACCAGGATCGACATGATCACGGAGCCGAAGATCGTCATCGAGCCGAGCAGCGGGTTGTGGATGATGCGTAGCGAGCCGTCCCCGGCTCCTTCGACGAGCAGGTTCTCCACCGGGGTGTAGAACGCCGCCTGCAGAGACTGGATCAGACCCGGCGACCGGGAGATGCGCCCGAGGTCGCCGATCAGGGTGGCGCCGAGCGCCCGGTTCTCGACGAGCAGCCGGATCTGGGTCATGACGACGGCCTCGAGCCGGTCTTTGGCGGTGCCGTCGGTCCCCATCGCGATCGCGGCCTGATCGGAGATCGCGGTCAGCATGTCCTCGATCAGGTAGGCGAGGATCTCCTCCTTGCCGCTGAAGTAGTAGTACAGCGTGGCCTTCGGGACGCCGCTGGTGTCGGCGATCTCATCGATCTTGGTCTGCTCGAGCCCCTGTTCGGCGATGAGCGGGAGCGCCTGCTGCAACTGCGAGGCGATCTGAGCGGGGACTTTGCGCATTGCGACATCTTGGCCCCTCGGCGTACGCGGCACAACACGGGATCAGGTGCAGGAGCGGCATGTCTCAAACAGAAAGTCTGTACTCGCAGTACAAACATCGTGTATAACTATCCTTGTGGACACGAGTGAGAACGGCTCCGAGCGACCCAACGGCGTGATCCGGGCGATCCTGCGCATCCCTGCGCTGACCCTCGGTCTGTGGATCGTGCTCGGTGCTGCCGGGATGCTGTTCCTGCCCAGCGTCGACCACGTCGTCGCCAGTCAGAGCAACGCTAGCCTGCCGACCGACGCTCCGACACTGAAAGCCCTCTCCGTGATGGACAAGGCCTTCGGATCGGGCGACTCGAAGGCCTACGTGTTCGTTGTCATGGAGGACAACAAGGACGGGCTGACGGTCAACGACAACACCGCCTACTCCGACATCGTCGCCCGGCTGAAGGCGCGCCCGGCGTACGTCTCGGAGGTCCAGGACTACCTGACCAACACTGATGCGAAGAAGGCGCTGGTCAGCAAGGACGGCAAGGCGACCTACATCCCGGTCGGCCTGACCGCCGAGCTCGGCACGGTCCAGTCCATCAACCAGGTGAAGTGGGTCCGGTCCCAGGTGCAGGCGGCGGCGAAGGAGTCGCACGCCGGTGCCAAGCTCTCGGTCGCCGGTGACCCCGCCAACCTGATCGACATGACCCAGCTGGCGACCTCGGCGAACACGAGCGCCGGCGTGTACTCGATGGCGCTGCTGTTCATCGTGCTGCTGCTCATCTACCGCAAGGTGGCGAGCATCTTCGTCCCGCTGATCACCATCGGCATCGCAGCGTTGTGCACGTTGAGCGTGCTCTCGTTGGCCGGTCAGGCGGGGATGGGACTCTCGACGTACACCGAGTCGTTCTGTGTCGCCATCGTGCTCGGCGCCGGCACCGACTACAGCATCTTCCTCGTCAGTCGATTCCGGGAGGAGTATGCCCGGACGGCTGACGTGCGCTCAGCTGTCGCCGCGGCGATGACCAAGATCGGGCCGGCGCTGCTGGCATCGGCGGGCACCGTCGCGATCTCCTCGCTGCTGCTCAACTTCGCCCAGCTGAGCGTGTTCTCCACCACCGGTCCCGCGATGGCTGTCGCCGTGGGTACGACGGTGCTGGTCGCACTGACGGTGACCCCGGTGCTGCTGCTCGTGGCCGGTAAGCGGATCGGCCCGGCCAAGCCCCCCACCGCAGCCAGCTTCTGGAGCCGCGTCGGCGCGTACGTCGCGACCAAGCCGGCGCGGATCCTGCTGGTGGGCACCGCCTGCCTGATCGCGCTGGCGGCGTTCGTCCCGCACGCCGTGCTCGCCTACCAGGCGCACCCGTCCAACCCGAACGCGACCGAGAGCTCGCGCGGCTCAGCGGCGCTGGACCGCCACTTCGGCAAGTACTCGACCCAGCCCGACTACGTGCTGATCAGCTCGGACCACGACATGCGCAACTCCCGCGACCTCGCGGTCCTCGCCGCGGCGAGCCGCGACGTCGCGAAGCTGCAGAACGTCAAGAAGGTCTCTTCGGCAGCCCAGCCTTCGGGCAAGACCCTGCCGGACTCCCAGATCACCTCGCAGCTGAGCAAGGTCGCCGACAACCTCAACAAGGCTTCGCAGAAGATCAACAACGGCAAGGCCGGCCTGAACCACCTCAAGACCGGCAGTGCCTCGCTGGCGAACGGCGCCGGCGAGCAGGCGACCGGGATGCGCGAGGCGGCCAGCTCGATGCCGCGGCTGATCAGCGGCCTCAACGAGCTCCGCAGTGGCACCGCGCGGTCCCAGGGCGGCGCGCGCAAGCTCAGCGGCGGCGCTGCCAAGATCCAGTCCGGCCTGCGCAGCCTGGCCAACGGCCTCGACCAGGCACGCTCCGGCGTGAGCCAGGCCACCAACGCCATCGGCCAGGTGCTCCAAACGCTGAACTCCGACCCGACCTGCACCCAGAGCCCGACGTGCCCGCGGGCACGGGCCGAGCTGAACCAGATCTACCAGGACCAGCGCAACCAGCTGGTCCCTGCCCTGGCGAAGTCGGCGAACGCTGCTGATCAGCTCGCCAGCGGCCAGAGCAACATCAGCGGCGGCCTTCGCAACCTCGCCAACGGCCTCGGCTCGATCGTCTCGGGCCAGGGTTCGCTCAATGACGGCCAGCGCAGCCTGTACGGCGGCCTGAACCAGCTCGCCAGCGGCAGCCAGAGCCTGGCCGACGGGCTGGACGCGCTCCCGCCCGGCATCGGCAAGATCGTCGACAACACCCTGAAGCTGTCCTCTGGCCTGAGCTCGACCGGCAACTACCTCAACTCGGTGAGCCAGTCCTCAGACACCGCTGACGCAGGCGGCTTCTACCTGCCGAACTCGGCGCTGAACTCGGACGCCTTCAGCACCGCGATCAAGCAGTTCCTCAGCCCGGACGGCCGGGTCGCACGGATCCAGATCTTCGGCACCACCAGCCCCGGAAGCGCCAGCGGCATCGCGCGGTACAACGGTGCGAAGCAGGCGGTCGTCCAGGCGATCAAGGGCACCACCCTGGACGGCAGCAAGGTGGCGCTCACCGGTGCCGCCGGTGGCTCGGCGGACCTGCAGACCTACTTCCGCAGCGACTTCAAGCTGGTGCTGATCGCGGTACTGCTCACGGTGCTGCTGCTGATGATGATCGTGCTGCGCTCCCTGGTCGCGCCGCTGTACCTGCTTGCGTCGGTGATCCTGTCCTACGGCGCAGCCCTCGGCACCACGGTGATCGTGTTCCACGAGATCGCCGGTCAGCAGATGCCGTTCAACGTGCCCGTGCTCAGCTTCGTGCTGCTGGTGGCAGTGGGGGCGGACTACAACATCCTGCTGATGAGCAGGATGCGGGAGTCTAAGGGCAAGCTCACGGCCCGTGCGGTCGGTAACGCGGTCACCGCGACAGGCCCGGTGATCACCTCGGCCGGCATCATCTTCGCGATGGCGTTCCTGCCGATGGTCGCCTCGACTCTCTCGGCGGTCTCGCAGCTCTGCTTCACCGTGGTCATCGGCCTGCTGCTCGACACCTTCATCGTCCGGACGCTGATCGTCCCCTCGGTGGCCGTGCTGCTCGGCAACGGCAGCTGGTGGCCGGGCCGGCAGAACTACGACGATTCCGAGGACGAGCACCTCGTAGTCCCGAAGACCTCGTCGATCCTGGGCATGCCGACACTGGCCAACCAGGCTCAGCCGCAGCCTGGCGTCTGATCTCGGGTCGCGACCGCGACACGAAGGACACGAAGGTCGAGGAGCAGGGCTAACCGCGCAGGCGGCCCATCCACTCCTCGATCGCGTCGGGGTCGCGGGGCAGCGCGGCCGACAGGTTCTCCGAGCCGTCGGCGGTGACGACCAGGTCGTCCTCGATCCGGATGCCGATGCCGCGCAGCTCCTCGGGCACCAGCAGGTCGTCGGTCTGGAAGTAGAGGCCTGGCTCCACGGTCAGCACCATCCCGGCAGCCAGCGGGCCCTCGGGGTAGACCTCGGTCGCTGCAGCCGCGCAGTCGTGCACGTCGAGGCCGAGCATGTGGCTGGTGCTGTGCAGCGTCCAGCGCGCATAGACCTTGCTGTCCGGGGCCAGCGCCTCCTCCGCCGAGCAGGGCAGCAGGTCGAGATCGGCCAGTGCGTGTGCGATCACGGTCATCGCGGCGTTGTGCGGGTCGCGGAAGCGAGCTCCGGGCCGGACCGCGTCGATGCCGGCCTGCTGGGCGGCCAGGACCACCGAGTACAGCTCGCGTTGCAGGGGTGTGAACCTGCCGTCGACCGGCAGCGTCCGGGTCACGTCCGCGGTGTAGAGCGACGAGGCCTCGGCGCCCATGTCGAGCAGCACCAGGGTGCCGGGGGTGATCGGCCCGGAGTTCTCGATCCAGTGCAGCGTGGTCGCATGCTGGCCGCCGCCGACGATCGAGTCGTAGCCGATGTCGTTGCCCATCGCCCGCGCGCGTCGGAAGAAGGTGCCCTCGACCCAGCGCTCGCCGTACTCCAGGACGCGGTCCCAGTCCGCCACCGAGTCCTCGAACCCGAGCGTGGTGATGTCGCAGGCCGTCCCGAGCTCGCCGAGCTCCCACTCGTCCTTGATCAGCCGCAGCTCCGAAAGCACCCGGGCGAGCTCGTCGTCGCGTCCGCGGTCCTCGGCGAGGAGCTTGTCGATGCCGGGGTCGACGCCGCGCAGGACCCGGGTCTTCGCGCTGCGCTCCAGATCGGCAGGCAGTTCCTCGATGTGCCGGGTCGCCAGGCCCAGGGAGGCCGACAGCTCGCCGAGTGAGGGCCGGCGGCCGACCCACAGCTCGCCGTACTGGCGATCCCGGAAGAACTCGTCGGTCTCCCGCGAGCTGCGCGGGCGCGCGTACAGCGTCGAGGCACCGTCCTCGATGACCAGCACCGCATCGCTGGTCTGGTTGCCGGTCAGGTGCGTGTGCGCGGTCTCGGCCCGGAAGCGGTAGTCGGTGTCGTTCGAGCGGACCTTGAAGGCGCCGGACGGGATCACCAGCCGCTCGCCGGGGAGCATCTCGCTCAGCCGCGAGCGCCGCTGTGCGGCCCAGGCCGCGACCGGGTGCACCGGAAGGTCGAGCTCACGGTCGCCCCAGCCGGTGCGCATGAACTCGGCGTACTTCGCGGGCACGGCCTGGTCATGGTTCTCGGTGCGGGGCTCGTCCATCTAGTCACCCTACGACGGTCGTGGGGTACGCAAAACAGGACGCACCACCCAGGTACGGACCGCGATCTTCGGCAGCGTGCCCACTAGGCTTCGGCCATGCGCAAGAGCAGGGGCACCGTCTTCTTCACCGTGGTGGTCGGTGCGGTGATGCTGCTCGGCGCGCTGATCATGGCGGCGATCCTGTTCGCGGCCGGCGCCCCCCAGGCCGTCGCCGTCGGCGTGGTCCTGGCGGCGCTCCCGTTCGGCCCGGTGATCGGCTGCTATCTGTGGCTGGACCGCTACGAGCCGGAGCCCAAGTCGCTGCTGCTCCTCGGCCTGGGCTGGGGAGCCTTCGTGGCGACCACGCTGGCCCTGTTCCTCCAAGCCTTCGACTCCTTCGCGTTCGGCTCGTCCGAGGCGGTCCAGTCCGTCCTGGTCGCGCCGGTGACCGAGGAGGCGGCCAAGGGCCTGTTCATCCTGCTGCTGCTGTTCTTCCGGCGCGCGGAGCTCGACGGCATCCTCGACGGCATCGTCTACGCCGGCATGGTCGGCGTCGGATTCGCCTTCATGGAGGACATCCTCTATCTCAGCCAGGCCTACATCGGGACCGACGGGCGCACCGGCGGGATCGAGAGCGCCGTAGGCCTGTTCGTCGTCCGCGGGATCGCCAGCCCGTTCGCGCACCCGTTGTTCACCGCGTTCACGGGCATCGGGATCGGCGTCGCCGTCGGCAGCCGCAAGCACTGGGTCCGGGTGCTCGCCCCTGCTGCCGGCTACGTCTGCGCGGTCTGCGCGCACGCCGCCTGGAACGGCTCGCTGCTCGTCGACGGCGGTCGCGACGCCGCCCCGGCGTACCTGCTGGTGATGGTGCCTATCTTCCTGGTGATGGTCGGCTTCGCGATCTGGGCCCGGCGCCGTGAGGGCGTGCTCCTGGCCACCTCGCTCACCGACTGCGCTGCACGCGGCTTCCTCGATGCCCGCGAGGTGCCGTGGCTCGCTCGGATCCCCGCCCGCAAGGCCTGCCGCACGTACGCCGAGAAGGCCGGCGGCAGGCCCGCGCTCGAAGCGATGACGCACTACCAGACCGAGGCCATCGAGCTCGGCTTCCTGCACCACCGGTTCCTGCGCGGTACGCCGCCGGACCGCTATGAAGAGCTCGGGCGCGACCACGTCGCCGCCATGTTCGCGCTGCGCGGCGGGCTGCTCTGGCCGCAGCCGGCACTGGCCCAGCCGTCAGGAGCCCTGCGATGAGCCCGACACCGCTGTCTAGCCAGACCGCGACCCAGCTGGTCACCACCCTGGTCCGGCTGCGCGAGGCGCTGGAGGCTGCGCGGCTGCCGCTGGAGATCCCGGACGTCGAGGGCGCCCGCCGCGGCCGGGCGGAGATGCTCGACCAGCTCGAGGACTACATCCTGCCGCGGCTGATCCAGATCGACGCCCCGGTTCTCACCGTGGTCGGCGGCTCGACGGGTGCCGGCAAGTCCACCCTGGTCAACTCCCTGGTCGGCCAGCGGGTCACCGAGCCGGGCGTCCTGCGTCCTACGACCAGGTCCCCGGTGCTGGTCTTCAACCCGGCCGACTCCGAGTGGTTCGAGAAGCTGCGGATCCTGCCCGACCTGCGCCGGACCTCGAACGCCTCCGGCGATCCGGGCGCCCTGCAGCTCGTGCAGTCGTTGGCGATCCCGGCCGGACTGGCCGTCCTGGATGCACCCGACATCGACTCGGTCGAGGAGCAGAACCGCACCCTGGCAGCCCAGCTCCTCGGCGCGGCCGACCTGTGGCTGTTCGTCACCTCGGCCGCGAGGTACGCCGACCAGGTGCCGTGGGAGTTCCTGCGGTCCGCTGCCGAGCGCAGCGCCGCCGTCGCGATCGTGCTGGACCGGACCGCCCCTGGTGACGTCCACGAGGTCTCGACCCACCTGGCCCGGATGCTCACCGCACGCGGCCTGCGCGACTCGCCGCTGTTCGTGGTCCCCGAGGGCGAGGTCGACGAGGCGGGACTGCTGCCGAGCACCACGGTCCGCGAGATCCGCGCCTGGCTGAGCTCGCTGGCGATGGACGCCAACGCCCGCCAAGGTGTGATCCGGCAGACTCTCGAAGGGGCGGTCCGCACGCTGTCGACGCGGTCCTTCGCGGTAGCCGACGCCGTCCACGACCAGGTCGAGATCCAGGCCCTCCTGCGCCGCGACGCCGAGTCGGCCTACGAGGCGGCGCTGAACGAGATCGATCACGCCTCGGTGGACGGGACG
>DATAZI010000040.1:0-5265 GCA_036272095.1 Marmoricola sp.
TCACCGACGACATCACCGCGACCAACGCCACCGGCTCGAACCCGTACGCACCGTTTGACAGCCCGTTCTTCCTGTCGCTGACCCAGGCGTTCGGCACTACCGGCAACGAGTTCGACCTGAGCACGGGACCGAAGCTCTCGAGCACGCTGATCGACTACGTGCGCGTCTGGTCGTAGCACGCGGCCAGGGAAAGCAGCGACCCGCAGGTGTCGGGCCCAGGAGGGCCCGTAGCCGGCGGACAACCGGTTCACCTGCGGGTCGGGTGGCTGCTGTGGATTCGTCGGCAGCCGCCGACGTTCGCCCCTGTCGAAGGGGGCTGGGCGCTGCTAACGAGCAGCCACCTCACTTGTCCTAGAAGAAATCATTTCTGGGACCACCTCCTTTCCGTGTACGGCAAAGTTACGCCGCGATCCGGCCGAGGACAATGAGGTTTCTCAACCGGCTACCGCCGCCGCGAACTGCGCGTTGTAGAGCCGGGCGTAGGCACCGTCGGCCTCGAGGAGCTGGTCGTGGTCGCCTTGCTCGACGATCGCCCCGTCCTCCATCACCAAGATAAGGTCGGCGTCGCGGATCGTGGAGAGCCGGTGCGCGATCACGAACGACGTGCGGTCGATCCGCAGCGCCGCCATCGCCTGCTGCAGCAGCAGCTCGGTGCGGGTGTCGACCGAGCTGGTCGCCTCGTCGAGGATGAGCAGAGCGGGGTCGGAGAGGAACGCGCGCGCGATCGTCACCAGCTGGCGCTCGCCTGCCGACAGGTTCGACCCCTCCTCGTCGATCATCGTGTCGTAGCCCTCAGGCAGCGAGTGCACGAACCGGTCGACGAAGGTGGCCTTGGCTGCTGTGAGGATCTGGTCCTCGGTCGCATCCGGGTTGCCGTAGGCGATGTTGTCGCGGATCGTCCCCTCGAACAGCCAGGTGTCCTGGAGCACCATCCCGGTCTGCGAACGCAGCGCGGACCGCGGCATCTCGGCGATGTCGACGCCGTCCAGGGTGATCCGTCCGCCCTGCACGTCGTAGAAGCGCATCACCAGGTTGACCAGGGTGGTCTTTCCGGCGCCGGTGGGGCCGACGATGGCGACCGTGTGTCCGGGGTCCGCGACCAGCGACAGATCGCGGATCAGCGGCTTGTCGGGGTGGTAGGAGAAGCTGACGTCCTCGAAGCGCACCTCGCCACGGCGCAGGTCCGGTGCGGCAGCAGCGGTGCTGCCTTCGACCGGCTCCTCGGGGGCATCGAGCAGCTCGAAGACCCGCTCGGCCGAGGCGACCCCGGACTGCAGCAGGTTCGCCATCGAGGCGACCTGCGAGAGCGGCTGGGTGAACTGGCGGGTGTACTGGATGAACGCCTGCACCTCGCCGAGGGACAACGACCCGTTGGCGACACGGAGACCGCCGAGCACCGCGACCGCGACGTAGTTGACGTTGCCGATGAACATCATGATCGGCATGATCAGGCCGCTGACGAACTGTGCGGAGAAGGAAGCCTTGAACAGCTCCTCGTTCTCGACCGCGAACACCTTCTCGGAGTCGGCCTGGCGCCCGAAGACCTTGACCAGCGCGTGCCCGGAGAAGGTCTCCTCGATGTGCGCGTTCAGCCGGCCGGTACGCCGCCACTGCTGCACGAACATCCCTTGCGACCGCTTCATCACCCGTCCGGTGATCAGCATCGAGAGCGGCACGGTGACCACGGCGACCAGGGCGAGCAGCGGTGAGATCGTGAGCATCATCGCCAGCACCGCGAACACGGTGAGCACCGAGGTGAGCAGCTGGCTCATCGTCTGCTGCAGCGACTGGCTGACGTTGTCGATGTCGTTGGTGACCCGGGAGAGCAGCTCGCCGCGCGGCTGGGAGTCGAAGTAGCTCAGCGGCAGCCGGTTGACCTTGTCCTCCACGTCCGCGCGCATCGTCAGGATGGTGCCCTGGACGACGCCGTTGAGGATGTAGCCCGCCAGCCAGGCCAGGATCGAGCCGATGACGTAGATCGCCAGCACGATCATCAGCACGTGGCCGACCTTGTCGAAGTTCACGCCGTGACCGGGCACCAGGTCCTTCATCGACTCGATGAGGTTGGCCTGCTTGGTCTTGCCCTGGCCGCGCAGGTTGCTGACCAGCTGCTGCCGGGTGATGCCCTTCGGGATCGACGGGTTCTCGCCGAGCAGGCCGGCGAAGATCAGGTCGGTCGCCCGGCCGAGGATCCGCGGTCCGATCGCGCTGAGCACGACGCTGGTCACGGTCAGAGCGAGCACCGCCACGGTCTGCGCCCGGTAGGGGCTCATCCGGCGCAGCAGCCGCATCGCCGAGGGCTTGAACGTCGAGGCCTTCTGGCCGACCATCCCGCCGCCGAACGGGCCGCGGCCAGGTCCGACCGGCCCGGCCTGGACGCGCTCGGTCTCCTTGAGCTTGGCCGGCTCGCCGGCCGGCTTCTCAGTCCCGCTCATGCTGCCTCCTCCGCGCTCATCTGCGACTCGACGATCTCCTGGTAGGTCTGGCAGCTATCGATCAGGCCGTAGTGGGTGCCGCGGCCGACGATCTCGCCGTCCTCGACCACGAGGATCAGGTCGGCGTCTCGGATCGTGGAGACCCGCTGCGCGACGATCACCACCGTTGCGTCCGCGGTCACCGGCTTCAGCGCGGCCCGCAGCCGGGCGTCGGTGGCGAGGTCGAGAGCCGAGAACGAGTCGTCGAACAGGTAGATATCCGGTTTGCGGATCAGTGCCCTCGCGATCGCGAGCCGTTGTCGCTGACCGCCGCTGACGTTGGTGCCGCCCTGGGCGATCGTCGACTCGAGCCCGTCGGGCATGGCCGCGACGAAGTCACGGCCCTGGGCCACCTCGAGCGCCGCCCACATCTCCTCCTCGGTGGCGTCCGGCTTGCCGTAGCGCAGGTTGCTCGCAACGGTGCCGCTGAACAGGAAGCCCTTCTGCGGGATCAGCCCCAGCTGGCCCCAGAGCACCTCGGCGTCGAGGTCGCGGACGTCGACCCCGCTGACCGACACCGTGCCCGAGGTCGCGTCGAAGAGCCGCGGCACCAGGTTGACCATCGTGGACTTGCCGGCACCGGTCGAGCCGATGATCGCGATCGTCTGGCCGGGGCGCGCCTCGAAGGAGACGTCCCGTACGACGCCGAGATCGGCGCCGGGGTAGGTGAACCCGACGTTCTCAAAGCGCAGCACGCCGGGGTCGGGCCGCGCGATGACCCCGACGGCCGGCGGCACCACCGAGGAGTCGGTGTCGAGGACCTCGATGATCCGGTCGGCGCAGACCGCCGAGCGCGGCACCATCATCAGCATGAAGGTCGCCATCATCACGCTCATCACGATCTGCATCAGGTAGGAGAGGTATGCAGTCAGGTCGCCGACCTGCATCTGGCCCGACTCGACCCGATGGCCGCCGAACCAGAGCACCGCGACCGACGCGACGTTCGCGACCAGCATCACCGTGGGGAACATCCCCGCCTGCCAGCGCCCGGCCTTGATGGCGACGTCGGTCAGGTCCACGTTGGCCTCGGCGAAGCGCTTGGTCTCCCGGTCCTCGCGGACGAAGGCCCGGACCACCCGCACGCCGGTGATCTGCTCGCGCAGCAGCCGGTTGACCTCGTCGATGCGGACCTGCATCAGCCGGAAGTTGGGCACCATCCGGGTCACGATGAAGCCGATGGAGCCGGCCAGCACCGGGACGACCAGGGCCACCAGCCAGGACAGGCCGACGTTGACGTGGACCGACATCACGATGCCGCCGATCATCATGATCGGCGCCGAGACCATCAACGTGCCGCCGAGCAGGACGAGCATCTGCACCTGCTGGACGTCGTTGGTCTCGCGGGTGATCAGCGAGGGTGCGCCGAAGTGCTGGACCTCGCGCGCCGAGAACCCGCCGACCTGGTGGAAGAGCCCCGCGCGTACGTCGCGGCCGAAGGCCATCGAGGTGCGTGCCGAGAACCAGACTGCCGTGATCGAGCAGGTGATCTGCAGCAGCGAGATCGCCAGCATCAGGCCACCGTGCCGCAGGATGTAGCCGGTGTCGCCGTTGATCACGCCGTTGTCGATGATGTCGGCGTTGAGGCTGGGCAGGTACAGCATCGCGCCGGTGGAGACGAACTGCAGCCCGACGACGATCGCGATGGCCGAGCGGTAGGGGCGCAGGTACTCGGAGATCAGGCGCAGGAGCATCAGTTCTTCTTTCCACGAGGGCGGGGATCGGCGAGCAGGCCGACGAGCACGGTGTCGACGATCTCTTCGGGGCTCATCAGCTCGCCGTTGGACATGTGCGAGTTGCTGCCGCCCAGGGTGAGCAGGCGCAGGACGTTGACGAGCCTGGCCGGCGGGACCCGCAAGCGGGAGGCGTCCGGCTCGAGGAGCGCTGCGATGGCGAGGTCCACGTGCTTGCGCCAGTCCTGGTGTCTCGAGTCGGACTTGACCGCGGCCGGCGGGCCCTTGGCGCCGATCGCCGCGATCAGCTGGAACGAGGAGATGTAGCGCTCCTGGAGGAGCTGGGTGATCGCGATCAGCCGCTCTCGCAGCGGGAGCGCAGTGTCGACGTCTTCGAGCTGGGTGACGATCGTGCGCGAGCGGAAGGCGTGCACGACGGCTTCGTCGATCAGCTCGTCCTTGGTGTTGAAGACCCGGAAGATCGTGCCCTCGGCGACTCCTGCCGCTTCGGCGATCTGCTTGGTCGTCACAGCGCGGCCGTGCTCGCGCAGCAGCGGCAGGGTCGCCTCGATCAGAGCGGTACGACGCTCACCGGGCGGCAGTGCGGGGGCTCGAGGGGACACGCGGTCACCCTATGTGAGTGAGCACTCACTCACAAATGGATTATCCGAGCACCCCGGTCGAGAGGCTCACGGCGCCAACCGCGCGGTCCTCCAGCCGACGTCGGCTCGCTGGTAGCGCAGCCGGTCGTGCATCCGGCCGCGACGGCCCTGCCAGAACTCGATGGCGGTCGGCGTGACCAGATAGCCGCCCCAGTGCGGCGGGGCCGGGATCTCCTCGTCGCCGAAGCGCTGCTCCGCCGCGGCGTACGACGCGTCGAGGTCGGCGCGCGAACTCACCTCGGCCGACTGCGCGGATGCCCAGGCCCCCAACTGCGAGCCCCGCGGCCGGGTCGCGAAGTATCCCTCGGTGACTGCCCGCGAGGTCGGGGCCGCGGTGCCTTCGACCCGGACCTGGCGCTGCAGGCCGTACCAGCCGAAGAGCAGCGAGCAGGCCGGGTCCGCCGCGAGCTCGGCCCCCTTGCGCGAGGAGTAGTTGGTGAAGAACACGAAGCCGCGGTC
>DATAZI010000041.1:0-17927 GCA_036272095.1 Marmoricola sp.
GTCGCATCTCGAGGAGCCGAAGACATCGCCCGTCAGGCACTCGCTGTGCACCCGCGCCAGCACCGGCTCGTCGGTGCGCAGCGCGTCCGGGTCCCCGTGAACCAGAGCGATGTGCTCGGACCCGTCGACGGTGATCCGGTAGCCGAACGCCGTGAAGTCGCCGTGGCTGGTCGGCAGCCGGGTCTCGGCGACGCGGACGACGTGGGTCTCGGTACGACGGCGGTAGTGCACCATCTGCTCGATCGAGATCATCTTCAGCCCGTGCTCGTCGGCGAACTCGCGCAGCTCGGGCCCGCGCTTCATGGTGCCGTCGTCGTTGACGACCTCGACCAGGACGCCGGCCGGGGTCAGGCCTGCCATCCGTGCCAGGTCGACGGCCGCCTCGGTGTGACCGCGGCGCACCAGCACTCCGCCTTCGCGGTAGCGCAGCGGGAAGACGTGCCCGGGGCGGGTGATCTCCCACGGCTCGGTCGCGGAGTCGGCCAGTACCCGGGCGGTGTGCGCCCGGTCGGCGGCCGAGATCCCGGTGGAGACACCGTCGCGCGCGTCGACCGAGATCGTGTAGGCCGTGCGCAGCTTGTCCTTGTTGTGCGGGGTCATCAGCGGGATCTCGAGCCGGTCCAGCATGTCCGCGGGCATCGGCACGCAGATCACGCCGCTGGAGTGCCGGACCGTGAACGCCATCAGCTCGGGGGTCGCCTTCGAGGCAGCGAAGATGATGTCGCCCTCGTTCTCGCGGTCCTCGTCATCGACGACCACCACGGCCTTGCCGGCGGCGATATCGGCGATCGCCGCCTCGACGTCGTCGAGACGGATCCCGACGTGCTGGCGCTCTGCGGGGTTCTGCTCAGTCATGTGCCTTCACCATCTTCTCGACGTACTTCGCGATCACGTCCACCTCGAGGTTGACGACGTCGCCGGGTTGCTTGAAGCCCAGGGTGGTCCGGGCGAGGGTCTCGGGGATCAGGCTCACCGTGAACGACTCTGCGTCCACCTCGGCGACCGTCAGGCTGATCCCGTCGACGGTGATCGAGCCCTTGTCGACCAGGTAGCGGTTGAGCGCGGCGGGGAGTGACACCCGGACCAGCTCCCAGTGCTCGCTCGGCCTCCGGCTCAGGATCTCGCCGGTTCCGTCGACGTGGCCCTGGACGATGTGGCCGCCGAGCCGGGTGGCCGGCGTGACGGCGCGTTCGAGATTGACCTGGGAGTCGATCATCAGACCGCCCAGCGAGCTGTTCGCCAGCGTCTGCAGCATCACGTCGGCGGTGAAGATGCCGCGCTTGTTGGTGACCACGGTCAGGCAGACGCCGTTGACGGCGATCGAGTCGCCCTGCTTGGTGCCCTCGAGCACGTCGTCAGCACCGATCGAGATCCGTACGGCGTCCTCGAGACGCTTGATTGCCAGGACCACGCCCAGCTCCTCGATGATTCCGGTGAACATGTCAGGCCTTCTTCCGAAGTCGGCCGGTGAAGCGGACATCGTGACCCAGGACGGTCACGTCGGTGACCTCGAGGTCCAGCGCACCGGAGATGGATTCGATCCCCAGGTCGGCGACCGCGGCGCGGCCGGACCCGAGGAGCTTGGGGGCGACGTACGCGACGACCTCGTCGACGTACCCCGCGGTGACGAAGGCTGCGGCCAAGGTGGGCCCGCCTTCGAGGAACACGTGCTGGATGCCACGCGAGTGCAGCTCGCCGAGCGCCCCGGCGACGTCGTGGGTACGCAGGTGCACGGTGTCGGCTGCCTCGTCGAAGACCCTGGCCGTCTGAGGCAGGTCGCGCTCCCCCATCACGACCCGCAACGGCTGGCGCTCACGCGGGATCGGCTGGCCGACCTCGTCGCGGACCGTCAGCTCGGGATCATCAGGGCCGATCGTGCCGGTGCCGACCAGGACGGCGTCGCACTCGGAGCGGCGCCGGTGCACGTCGCGCCGGGCGTCATCGCCGGTGATCCATCTGCTCGACCCGTCCGCGGCGGCGCTGCGGCCGTCGAGGGTGGCTGCGAACTTCCAGGTGACGAACGGCCGGCCGTGCTCGTGGGCGAAGGTCCAGGCGCGGTTGAGCGTCCGGGACTCGTGCTCGAGGAGCCCGATCCCGACGCTGACGCCCGCTGCGCGCAGGGTCTCGGCGCCACCGGCGGCTAGCGGGTTCGGATCGGGCTGCGCGAAGACGACGCGCGCGACCCCGGCATCGATGAGCGCCAGGGCGCAGGGTCCCGTACGGCCGGTGTGGTTGCAGGGCTCGAGGGTGACGACCGCGGTCGCTCCCTGTGCGGCCGATCCGGCTTCCGCGAGGGCGGCAGCCTCCGCGTGCGGCGTACCGGCTCCGCGGTGGAAGCCCTCGGCGATCTCGCTGCCGTCGGGCGCGAGGAGCACGCAGCCGACCCTCGGGTTCGGGCCGTACGGCACGCCGGGCGTCGCCGCGAGCTCGAGGGCGCGGCGCATCGCACGCTCCAGCACGACGTCGTCGATCCCGCTCATCGCACCGCTCCTCTCCGTATCCGGCTCGCGGACTCGGAGAGGGTGCTGGGAAATAGCGCATGGGCCGCGTGCCCGGACGCCCGAAGACGACCAGGTCGGACCCAGCGTGCTTCTTCCCATCCGGACTTTAACCGTCGGTCCAGGAGTTTCACCTGGTCAACCGATCGCTGGCTGCGAACGGGTCGCGGACTTTAACCGCCGGCTCGGATTTTCACCGATCCCAGAGCACGCGAGTTTTCACTCGTAAAGACAAGCCTGCCACAACAGCACCACCCGAGGCCCGTCTATTCCCTGTGAGGCGGCTTACACTCCGTCGAGCTCGGGCTTCTGACCGTCGAGCTCGGGCTTTCGTTTCAGCGGGCCTCGGCAAGCGCCTTCAGCTCGCGGACCATCGCGTCTGGGTCCTCGGCGGAGAAGACCGCCGACCCAGCGACGAACACGTCAGCCCCGGCATCGACGCAGCGCTCGATCGTCTCCCGCGACACCCCTCCGTCGA
The DNA here is from genome assembly GCA_036272095.1 of Marmoricola sp. Taxonomy (GTDB): domain Bacteria; phylum Actinomycetota; class Actinomycetes; order Propionibacteriales; family Nocardioidaceae; genus Marmoricola. The sequence goes on from DATAZI010000041.1 coordinate 2,977, forward strand.
CCTGCAGCCAGACCTCGAGCCCGGCTGCGGAGATCAGCTCTCGCGCGCGGCGGATCTTCGGCAGGCAGACGTCGAGGAACTTCTGGCCCCCGAAACCCGGCTCGACCGTCATGACCAGCAGCATGTCGAGCTCACCGAGCATGTCGGCGTACGCCTCGATGCCGGTGGCGGGCTTGAGAGCCATCGAAGCGCGGGCGCCCTTGGCCCGGAGCTCGCGAGCGAGCCGGACCGGGGCGGTAGCGGCCTCTGCGTGGAAGGTCACCGACCCCGCGCCTGCCTCGGCGTACGCCGGAGCCCAGCGGTCCGGGTCCTCGATCATCAAGTGCGCGTCCAGCGGCAGGTCGGTGGCTCTGGCCAACGACTCGAACACCGGCAGCCCCAGAGTCAGGTTCGGGACGAAGTGGTTGTCCATGACGTCGACATGGATCCAGTCGGAGCTGGGGATCCGGGCGACCTCGTCGGCCAGCCGGGACAGGTCGGCGTTCAGGATGCTCGGTGTGATCTGGATTCCCATGGCCCGCCGATCCTAGTGGGGCCCACGGGTTCGGCGTACGACTGCTCTGCGCGATGAAACGGCGAGTCAGGCCCCGTCCGGCCGGATTGCGGGCCCGATCAGCGTTTGCGCAGAAGGCAGAGGAACATGGCGTCGGTGCCGTGGCGGTGCGGCCAGAGTTGGATCGCACCGGGGAGGTGCGCTGACTCGGCGTCCGTGGCTGCGACCAGGCCAGTGGCGTCCTCGACGGTGGCGTCGCTCCTGCGACCGAGCACGGCGGTGATGACTCCGACGGTCTCGGCCACGACCGGGGAGCACGTCGCGTAGACCACGACCCCGCCAGGACGCACCGAGTCCAGCGCCGCGTCGAGCAGAGCCGTCTGCAGGTCGACGAGGTCCTCGACGTCGCGCGGCACACGCCGCCACCGGCTCTCTGGGCGGCGGCGCAGGGCGCCCAGCCCGCTGCACGGCGCGTCGAGGAGAACCCGGTCGAAGCTCTCGGGGCGCCAGGCCGGGGCGACGCCGTCGCCGGCGATCACGCCGAGGACCCCGTGCCCCACGGCCCGCAGCGCACCGGAGACCAGCTCGGCCCGGTGCGGCGCCCGCTCGTTCGCGAGCAGCACAGCGCCGCGCTGGGCGGCCAGGGCGGCCAGCAGCGCGGCCTTGCCGCCCGGACCGGCGCAGAGGTCGAGCCAGCGGTCGTCGGATCCATCCAGCTCGGCGGCCGCGGTGACCAGCGCGACGACCTGGGATCCCGCGTCCTGGACGCCGGCGCGGCCTTCCCGAACGGCGGCGATCGCTCCGGGGTCACCGCTCGCCAGGGCCACGGCGTACGGCGAGATCGGCACCGGCGCGCCGCCCAGCTCAGCCGGCTCGCAGACTCCGGGTCGAGCCACCAGGGTCACGCCGGGGCGCTCGTTGTCGGCGGCGAGCAGTGCGTCGAGCTCGCCCGGTACGCCGAGCGCCTCGGCGAGCGCGTCGAGCACCCACTGCGGGTGCGCCGTCCGCACGCTGAGCGGCCGGCCCTCCAGCCACTCCCCCAGCGGACGCGCGGAGACCTTGCGCAGGACGGCGTTGACCAGGCCCGAGGGCCGGTGCCCGATCTGCTCCTTGACCAGGGCGACGGTGGTGTCGACCGCGGCATGGGTCGGCACCCGCATCGAGAGCAGCTGGTGGGTCCCGAGCCGGAGCGCATCACGGACGGCGCCATCGAGCTCACGGCCGACCAGCCGGTCGATGATGTCGTCATAGCTGCCGCGGAGCCGGAGGGTGCCGCCGACGAGCTCGGTGGCCAGCGCGGCGTCCCGGCCGCCGACGTTGCGCTCGCGCAGCAGCCGGGACAGCTCGAGGTTCGCGTAGGCGTCCTTGTCGGCGACCGCGCGCAGGACGTCGAACGCGACCAGCCGCGCCGGGTCAGTCCTGGGCACGGTGCTTCTTGACCACGGACTTCGGGGCGCACGCCGTCCAGGCGTCGGCGAGCACCTCGGCGAGCTCGTCGCGACTGATCTCGCCCAGCCTCGACAGCTGCACCAGGGCGGCGTTGAAGCCGTTGAAATGGTCGATGGTGAAGAACGGCCCATCGGACTCCACCAGCGCCACCTTGTCCTGCTCCGTGGCGGTGCGGACCATCAGCAGGTCGGTGAACGGCTCGCCCGTCGCCGGGTCGAGGGCCGTCTTTCCCGGCTTGCGGTAGAGGACGAAGCCACGTCCCTTGTCCACGCCGTCGCGGGCCCGGTGCGGCACCAGCCAGGTCGGCACGTCGCCCCAGCTGGTCCCGAGCCAGGTCTCCGGCAGAGCGCCGCAGATCTCGTCGACATCAGAGGCCTTCGCCCGCCGCGCAGCCACTGGTCAGCCCTCGTCGGCGAGCAGTCCGCCGAGGACGGTCCCGGACTCCAGCCGTACGCCGCGCGCCCAGTCCGCAGCGGGCATCGCCTTCTTGCCGAACGCCTTGACCTCGCCGAGCACGACCGGGCTGGACCCGGTGCCGACGTAGACCGAGCTCTTGGTGACCTCCACGAGGCCCGGCGCGAGCCGCTCGCGCCCGACGATCCGGACGGGCCCGACCTTCATCCGCTCACCGGCGTACGTCGTCCAGGCGCCGGGCGCCGGCGTACAGGCACGGATCCGCCGGTCGACTCCGAGAGCGGGGTCCTCCCAATCGACCCTGGCGTGCTCGACGAGGATCTTGGGGGCGAAGGTGACCCCCTCGCTCTGCTGCTCGCGCTCTTCGAGCGAACCGTCCGCGATGCCGTCCAGGGTGGCGACCAGCAGTCCGGCACCGCCCTCGGCGAGCTTGCCCAGCAGCGTCCCGGCGGTGTCGTCGTCGTGGATCAGCTGGGTCATCAACCCGTACGTCGGTCCGGCGTCGAGCTCCTTGACGATCCGGAAGGTGGTAGCGCCGGTGACCTCGTCGCCAGCCCAGATCGAGTGCTGGACCGGCGCCGCGCCTCGCCAGTGCGGGAGCACCGAGAAGTGCAGGTTGATCCAGCCGTGGACCGGGATGTCCAGCGCCGACTGAGGCAGCAGCGCGCCGTAGGCCACGACCGGGCAGGCATCCGGGCGCAGGGCCCGCAGCGCGTCCTGGAAGCCGGGGTCCCGGGGGTGCTCCGGCTTGAGCACCGGCACGCCGAGCTGCTCGGCGAGCTGCGCCACGGGACTGGACACGAGCTTGCGGCCCCGCCCTGAGGGCGCATCCGGCCTGGTGACCACGCCGACCAGCTCGTGCGGGCTGTCCGCGATCGCCTGCAGCGAGGGCAGCGCCGGCTCGGGTGTGCCTGCGAAGACGATGCGCATCAGGCTGCTGCTCGCTGGGGCGCCACGCGGCTCAGAGCCCGAACCCGTTGGTCGCGTGCGGCGAGACCTTGACCCGGGTGTCGGCGCCGAACCACTCCGCCTCGCGGATCGTCTTCATAGCGGCCTTGCGCGCTTCGCGGTCGAGTCGGTCGATGAACAGGATCCCGTCGAGGTGGTCGGTCTCGTGCTGGACAGCGCGGGCGAGCAGCTCGGAGCCCTCGATCCGCAGCGGGTCGCCGTGCATGTCGAAGCCTTCGGCCACCACCGAGTGCGCCCGGATGCAGTCAAGGGTCAGGCCCGGCAGGGACAGGCAGCCTTCGGAGCCGTCCTGGGTCTCGGTCGACAGGGTCAGCCGGGGGTTGATCAGGTGCCCGACCTCGCCCTCGACATTCCAGGTGAAGACCCGGAGCCCGACCCCGATCTGCGGGGCGGCCAGGCCTGCGCCCGGCGCGTCCAGCATCGTGTCGGTCAGGTCTGCGACGAGGTTGCGGATCTCCTTGTCGAAGCTCGTGACCTCAGCTGCCGCCGAGCGCAGCACCGGGTCGCCGAACAACCGGATCGGCCTGACGGACATCGGACTCCTTCGCTGGACCCGTTCTGAGATCCTCTTCTGGGATCCCCTTCTGGGATCCCCTTCTGGGATCCTTTTCGGGACCCCTTCTGGGACCCGCCAAGTCTAGGGCTGCCGGCTGCCCGGGTTCAGCCCAGGGCTGCGGGGTCGACTTCGACCCGGAGATGCGGCTCCTTGCGCGCCGATCGCTGGGCCTGCAGCGCTACCAGCGCAGCCGAGAGCCGCGCGCCTGCGGTCCGGGGGACGCGGATCACGTAGCGCTGGTCCTCGGTGGCCGTTGCCGGGCCCTCCGGCGGCACCGGCACCGGGCCGAGCACCTCGGCGCCCTCGGGCAGCGCCAGGGCAGCCACGGCCGGGGCGAGCAGGTCCTCGGGACCGGTGAGCGTCGCGACCCGCGATGCCGGCGGCAGGTGCGCCTCCTGCCTCTCGAGGATCTCGCGCTGCGCGAACCCCGAGGGGTCCCACCGCACGAGGGCCTGCACGGCCGGCTGGACCGGGTCGCCGACCACGATCACGCGGCCGTCGATCGGGCTGACCAGGGCCGCCGCGTTGAGCCACCGGCGCAGCGCCTCCTCGCCGGCCCGCAGGTCGGACCGGGCGAGCAGCAGCCAGGTGTCCAGCAGCACCACGGCGGCGTACCCGCCGGGCACCGTCGGCTCGGCGCCGGGGGTCGAGACCACGATCGCCGGACGGTCCGGGACGTCGAGGAGCACCCGCTCCCCCGAGGACGTCTGGACGGGGACCGAGGGGAACGCCCGGCCGAGCTCCTCGGCCGTCCGGAGCTCGCCCAGCACCGGGGCACGCAGGCCGCGCCCGCCGCACTCGGGGCAGGACCAGGCGACTGCTGTAGTGCCGCACCAGGTGCACGTCGGCGGCGCCTGGGCCCCGCGGATCCGCAGCGGGCCATGGCAGACCGTGCAGGCAGCCGGCGTCCGGCAGGTCTCGCACGCCAGCCGGGTCGCGTAGCCCGAGCGCGGAGTCTGGACCAGCACCGGGCCGTGGGCCAGCGCGGTCCGCATGGTCTCGAAGACCTCGTGCGGGAGCCGGCTCGTGCGCGCCCCGGGGTCACGGGCCAGCTCGCGGTCGCTCGCGCCGGCGACACTGACCCGTGCCCGGGCTCGGACCGCGGCGCGCGGAAGCGCGACCTCGTCGGCCCAGCCGCTACGGACCAGGTACTCCGCCTCGACGCTTCGCCCGTGTGCCGCGAGCAGCAGCGAGCAGCCGCTGCGCTGCGCCCGGATCAGCAGCACCTCGCGGGTGTGCGGGTACGGCGCTCGCGGCTCGGCGTACAGGTCGTCACCGTCGTCCCACAGCGCGACGAGGCCGAGATCGGCTACCGGCGCGAAGGCAGCGGCCCGGGTGCCGATCACGATCCGGGCCGTTCCACGGGCGACGGCGAGGAACGCGGCATACCGTTTAGCGGGGCCGCTGCCTGCTGTCAGCACCACGTGCCGCTCCGGGCCGAGCCGCGAGACCAGGGCGGCGTCGAGGCGGTCGACGTCGCGGACGTCAGGAAGGCAGACGAGCGCGCCGCGGCCGGCTACGGCCGTGGAGATCGCCGCTTCGGCGAGCAGAGCGATGCCGTCATCGCCTGGTCCGAGGGTCCAGACGGCCCGCACGGTACTGCCAGCGACCAGCCCGTCGAGGGCCGCAGCCCCGCCGTCGTACTCGCCCCACGCCGCCGGGTCCGCTGACCCCGCGAACGGGCGGGGCCGAGCAGCAGCGGCTTTCTCGGTGGTCGCGTGCCGGGCCGGCACAGCCAGCCGCAGCACGTCGGAGCGGGTGCCGGCGTAGCGAGCGGCGACCTCGCCGACCAGATCGGCGATCTCGCCGCTGAGCACCGGCTCGGCGCTGACGACGCGGCGCAGGTACTGGAGCCGCCCCTGGTGCTCGGTCTCCGCGACCCGCTCGACGACGTACCCGTCGACGTCCTGGCCGGCGAAACGCACCTTCACCCGTACGCCGGGCAGAGCCTGCTCGGCCATCGTCGCCGGCACGGCGTAGTCGAACGGCCGGTCGAGGTGCGCGAGCGGCAGGTCCACCAGGACCCGCGCGATCGGGTCGACCTCGGCGCGTGCGACCGCCTTCTTCTCAGCCGGCGGCCTCGCCTTGCGCGCCTCGGCACGGACCAGCCCGGGCAGCGAGAGCTGCTCATCGGGGTCCGTCATGGGGCCTATCCAACCAGCCACGCCCGACGCAGCAACGAGCCCTCCTGACCCGTGTGGATCAGGAGGGCTCGTCGAGCAGCTGTGGTCAGATGCCGGCGGCCTTCTTCAGAGCGTCCGCGCGGTCGGTGCGCTCCCAGTAGAACTCCGGGAGCTCGCGGCCGAAGTGGCCGTACGCCGCCGTCTTGGCGTAGATCGGGCGCTTGAGGTCCAGGTCGCGGACGATCGCGGCCGGACGCAGGTCGAAGACCTCGAGGACGGCCTTCTGGATCTCCTCGTCCGAGATCACGCCGGTGCCGAAGGTCTCGATGAAGACACCCACCGGCGCTGCCTTGCCGATCGCGTAGGCGACCTGCGCCTCGCAACGAGTGGCCAGGCCGGCCGCGACGACGTTCTTGGCGACCCAGCGCATCGCGTAGGCGGCCGAGCGGTCCACCTTCGACGGGTCCTTGCCCGAGAAGGCGCCGCCACCGTGACGGGCCATGCCGCCGTAGGTGTCGACGATGATCTTGCGACCGGTCAGGCCGGCGTCGCCCATCGGCCCGCCGACCACGAAGTTGCCGGTCGGGTTGACCAGCAGCCGGTAGCCCTCGGACGGGATGTCGAAGGTCGCCAGGATCGGGTCGATCACGTGCTTCTTGATGTCCGGGGCAAGAGTGCCGTCGAGGTCGACGCCCTCGGCGTGCTGGGTGGAGAGGACCACGGTGTCCACCCGGACCGGGCGGTCGTTCTCGTCGTACTCGATGGTGACCTGGGTCTTGCCGTCGGGGCGCAGGTACGGCAGCGTGCCGTCCTTGCGGACCGCGGTCAGACGCTCCGAGAGGCGCTGCGCCATCGAGATCGGGAGCGGCATGAGCTCCTTGGTGTCGTCGCAGGCGTAGCCGAACATCAGGCCCTGGTCACCGGCGCCCTGGCTGTCCAGGTCATCGCCGGAGCCGTCGACGCGGGCCTCGAAGCCCTTGTCGACACCCTGGGCGATGTCGGGCGACTGCGCGCCGATGGCGAGCTGGACGCCACAGGAAGCGCCGTCGAAGCCCTTGACCGACGAGTCGTAGCCGATCTCGAGGATCTTCGCGCGGACGAGTTGCGCGATCGGCGCGTAGGTCTTCGTGGTGACCTCGCCAGCGACGACGACGAGCCCGGTGGTGATCAGCGTCTCGACGGCGACCCGGCTGTCCGGGTCGTCGGTCAGCAGCGCGTCCAGCACGGTGTCGCTGATCTGGTCGGCGATCTTGTCCGGGTGTCCCTCGGTCACAGACTCCGAGGTGAACAGGCGTCCAGTCACTTGATGTCTCCTGCGGTTTCTCCGGTCCCGAAACGAGCCGGTAAGTCATGGATTGGGTGCAGCGCAGCAAGCCTAACGGGTCGTCCTCATGCTGAGACGCCATCTCAGAAAATGCCGCTGTCGCGGCCCTCGCAGCGACCTCAGCGGGCGTCGAGCAGGACGCTCACGCGGTCCCAGATCACCTGGGCGACGGCGCTCTTGGAGCCACGCGGGACCGGAGTGGACGATCCGTCGGCGCCCAGTACGACGGCCTCGTTGTCCGGCGAGCCGAAGACCTTGCCGCCACCGACGTCGTTGACCACCAGCAGGTCGCAGCCCTTGCGGGCCAGCTTGGTCGCGGCGTACTCCATCACCGAGCCGTTGGCGTCGCCGGTCTCGGCTGCGAAACCGACGACGACCAGGCCCGGGCTCGGGCGGTCGTGGGCGAGGCCGGCCAGGATGTCGGGGTTCTGGGTCAGCCGGATGTCCGGCGCGGAGCCGTCCTCGGACTTCTTGATCTTGGAGTCCACGAACGTCGTCGGGCGGAAGTCAGCCGGCGCAGCCGCCATCACGACGACGTCGGCGGCGGCGCAGGCGGCCACCACCTGCTCCTCGAGCTCGGCAGTGGTCTCGACCCGGACGACCTTGACCCCGGCAGGATCGGCGAGCGTCACGTTCGCGGCGACCAGGGTCACCTCGGCACCGCGTGCTGCGGCGGTCCGCGCCAGTGCATAGCCCTGCAGCCCCGAGGACCGGTTGCCCAGGAACCGGACCGGGTCCAGGTATTCGCGGGTCCCGCCGGCCGAGACCACGACGTGCCGGCCGGCCAGGTCGAGCGAGTGCGCTCCCCCGCGGGCCAGGACGTCGGTCGCCAGCGCATAGATCTCGGCAGGATCAGGCAGCCGGCCCTTGCCGGTGTCGGCGCCGGTCAGACGGCCCTCGGCAGGCTCGATCACCAGGTGACCGCGCTCCCGCAACGTAGCCACGTTGGCGACTGTCGCCGCGTTGTCCCACATCTCGGTGTGCATCGCCGGGGCGAACACGACCGGGCAGCGGGCGGTCAGCAGGGTGTTGGTGAGCAGGTCGTCGGCCAGGCCGTGAGCAGCCTTCGCAAGCAGGTTCGCCGTGGCCGGCGCGACGATGACGAGGTCGGCGGTCTGTCCGATCCGGACGTGCGGCACCTCGTGGACATCTGTCCACGCCTCGGTGCTGACCGGCTTGCCGCTCAGCGCGGCCCACGTCGGTGCGCCGACGAACTCCAGTGCTGCCGCGGTCGGGACGACGGTGACGTCGTACCCGGACTCGGTGAAGCGCCGCAGTAGCTCGCAGGCCTTGTACGCAGCGATCCCGCCGCTCACGCCGAGGACTACTCGGGGAGGACGGGATTGCTCGGAAGACTGGTTCATCGACTCACCACGTCTCGACAGGCTCGGCGGAGGCCGGGTCGTTACTCGGCCGCAGACTCCGCTGCGAGCTCTTCAGGATCGATGTCCTCGCAGACCAGCAGGTCCTCGTTGATCTCGCGCATCGCGATCGAGAGCGGCTTCTCCTGGACGTGGGTGTCCACCAGCGGGCCGACGTACTCCAGCAGGCCCTCGCCGAGCTGGGAGTAGTACGCGTTGATCTGCCGAGCACGCTTGGCGCTGTAGAGCACCAGCTTGTACTTGGAGTCGGTCTTGGTCAGCAGGTCGTCGATCGGGGGGTTGGTGATCCCCAGTGCGACGGGCTGGTTGCCGGACACGCTCATCGAGCCTCTTCACGGAAGTTGGAAAGTACGCAGACTTTGACGTCGGATCCCGGGCAGAACGGCCTCAGGACCTCATCAACTCTACCAACTCTTCGACCGCAGCGGGAATCGTGTGGTTCACGACCGTCACGTCGAACTCGGGCTCGGCTGCCATCTCGGCCCGCGCGGAGTCCAGCCGGCGCTCGCGCTCGGCCTCGTCCTCGGTCCCGCGGCCGACCAGGCGCCGGACCAGCTCCTCCCACGAGGGCGGCGCCAAAAACACGAACCTGGCCTCCGGCATCCGCTCACGGACCTGGCGGGCGCCTTGGAGATCGATCTCGAGCAGAGCCGAGCGACCCTCGGCCAGCGCTTGGTGAACCGGGCCCCGCGGCGTGCCGTAGCGGGCGACCTGGTGGACCACTGCCCACTCCAGCAGGTCGTCATCGGCGATCATCCGGTCGAACTCCGCGTCGTCGACGAAGTGGTAGTGCACCCCGTCGACCTCGCCCGGCCGCGGCTTGCGCGTGGTCGCGGAGACCGAGATCCAGACATCCGGGTTGTGCTCGCGCAACCAGGCCGTGACAGTGCCCTTGCCGACCGCCGTCGGACCGGCGAGGACGGTGAGTCTGCTGGGCCGGGTCGCGGCGCTACTCACCGGAGGGGAACTCGGCGACGAGCGCCGCGATCTGCTTGGCGCCCAGGCCGCGTACCCGCCGGCTCTCGGAGATCTTCAGCCGCTCCATCACCTGGGCGGCACGGACCTTGCCCAGTCCGGGCATCGACTGCAGCAGCTCGCTGACCCGCATCTTCCCGATCACCAGGTTGGTCTCGCCCTCGGCCAGCACATCGGCGATCTTGGCACCGGAGTGCTTGAGCCGGTTCTTCACCTCGGCGCGCTCCCGGCGCGAAGCGGCGGCCTTCTCGAGGGCTGCCTGGCGCTGTTCAGGGGTGAGCGGTGGCAGGGCCACAGGGACGACCTCTTCTCAGCGGCTCGGAGCGGGATGCGGTGGGGAGCAATCTAGTCAGCACGGGCGACCCGCTGCAATCCGGTGGCCGAAAAACCCCGGCAGCGATCGGGGTTCTGGCGACCTAGAGCCCGAGGTCGAGCTGGCATACGTCCTTCGCCTCTTGCTCGATGTCGGAGGCCGCGGAGACAACGTTGTCACTGCTGAGCTGGTCGGCCGCTGCGGCGATCGCGGCACGCTTGGTTGCGTCGAGCCCGGCCGGCGGCTTGCCGTCGACGAAGTCCTTCGGCGCGACCCCCGCCTTGCGGACGGCGTCGTCGAGGACTTCGATGCTGCCCAGGAAGGTCTGCCAGTCGGCACCGATGTCGCTCGGTGCGGCATTGGCGAGCTGCTTGAGCTTGGACAGGTTCGTCACCAGCTCCAAGCCGGTGCCGTCGTCGGCGAAGATGCTCTGGTCGGTCTTCATCCGCGAGCAGTACGCCGAGACGGAGTGGCCCGACCCGCACGCGCTCAATGAGCCCAGCGCGAGGACGGCGAGCAGGGCAGGCACGAGCCCGGAGGCGCTTCGGGGAGCGATCACGTGGCTATCCTGCCGCGAGCGTCGCAAAACCCGCCGCTGCCCTGGCCGCCGCATCGCGTAGAGCGGTCGGATCGGGGCCGGCGCCGAGGATCTCGCGCGAGCTCGAGGGCAGCACCAGGTCCAGTACGTCGCCGAAGATGCGGCGTACGTCCTCGGCCGTCCCGCCCTGCGCACCGATCCCGGGCACGAGCAGCGGGCCGTCGATGTCCAGCCGCGGCGTGGGCACCTCGATAGTCGCGCCGACCACCGCCCCGAACGAGCCGAGCGGGGCGCTGCCCGCGTTCGCCTCGCGCAGGGAGTCCAGCACCGACTCGGCGACCGTACGTCCGTCGGGACGGGTCGCGTGCTGGTAGTCCGGTCCTTCCGGGTTCGAGGTCAGCGCCAGCACGAAGACGCCGGCATTGTTGCGCCGAGCCGTCTCGAACATCGGCTCCAGGCTGCCGAAGCCGAGGTAGGGGCTGGCCGTGATCGCGTCGGCGGCCATCGTCGAGGACTGATCGAGGTAGGCGTCCGCATAGGCCTGGGCGGTACTGCCGATGTCACCACGCTTGACGTCGAGCACCACCAGCGCGCCGGCCTCGCGGCACATCCTGATCGTCTCCTCGAGCACGCCGACCCCGGCCGCGCCGAAGCGCTCGAAGAAGGCGGACTGCGGCTTGATCGCCGCGCACACCGGCCCCAGGGCCTCCGCCGCGCTCAGCGCGAAGGTCCGCAGCCCGTCGATCGTCTCGGGCAGGTCCCAGGCGCCTAGCAGCCCGGGATGCGGGTCGATACCCGCGCACAGGGGCCCCCGGCTGTCCATCGCGGCCCGCAGCCGGCTCCCGAAGCTCACCTGTCCAGCAGTCATCGACGTTGCTCCTTCGCGATCGCCCGGTTGATCCGGCGGGGCCAGAGCGGCCCCTCGTAGATGAAGGCGGTGTAGCCCTGCAGCAGGTCGGCCCCGGCGGCGAGCCGCTCGACGGCGTCCTCGACGCCGGCGATCCCGCCGACGCCGATCAGGGTCATCTCGGAGGAGACCTGACGGCGCAGCAGCCGGAGGACGGCCAGCGACCGCTTGCGCAGCGGCTCGCCGGACAGCCCACCGGCACCGGCGCGCTCGACGGCGTCGGCCGAGGAGGCCAGCCCGGACCTGTCGATCGTGGTGTTGGTCGCGACGATGCCGTCCAGGCCGATCGCGGTCGCCAGGTCGGCGACGGCGAGCACGTCGTCGTCGGAGAGGTCGGGCGCGATCTTGACCAGCAGCGGCACCGGGCGGCTCCGGTCCGCGGTGACCTCGTCGGCCTTCACCCGGACCGCTCGCAGCAGCGGCTCCAGCTTGGCGACGGCTTGGAGGTCGCGGAGCCCCGGCGTGTTGGGCGAGGAGACGTTGACGACCAGGTAGTCGGCGTACGGCGCGAGCAGGGCAGTGCTCTTCTCGTAGTCGGCGATGGCCGCGTCCTCGGGCACCACCTTGGTCTTGCCGATGTTGATCCCGAGCACGGGCCCGGCGCGCCCGGCACCGCGTCGCGACAAGCTCGACGAACGGGCGGCGAGCCGCTGGGCGACCGCTTCCGCGCCGTCGTTGTTGAAGCCCATCCGGTTGACCACGGCACGGTCGGCCGGCAGCCGTACCAGCCTCGGCTTCGGGTTGCCCGGCTGTTGCTCGCCGGTCACGGTGCCGACCTCGACGAAGCCGAAGCCGAGCGCGCCCAAGGCATCGATGCCGACGGCGTTCTTGTCGAACCCGGCCGCCAGACCCAGCACCGCCGGGAAGTCCAGGCCCATCGCCCGCACGCCTGCCGAACCGGGGAGCACGCGTGCGGCCCCGCCGAGCGCCGGGCCGGCAGCCCGGATCCCGGCGAACGCCGCATGGTGCGCCTTCTCCGGGTCGACCTTGGTCAGCACCCGGTCGAAGAGAAGCCGGTACGGCGAGCTCACGCGGTAGTCGCCGATGTGATCCCGGCCCACTCCTGCAGCGAGCGCACCCCGATGCTGCCCGAGCGCAGGGCCTCGATGCCCTGCACCGCGGCTGCAAGACCCTGGACGGTGGTGATGCACGGGATCCCGGCCAGCACGGCAGCGGTCCTGATCTCGTAGCCGTCGATGCGCGAGTCGCCACCCTGGGTGGTGCCGTGCGGGGTGTTGACGATCAGGTCGACTTGGCCGTCGAGGATGATCTGGACGCTGGTCGGCTCGCCGTTCGGGCCAGTGCCCTCGAAGTGCTTGCGCACCACCGTGGCCTTGATCCCGTTGCGGCGCAGCACCTCGGCGGTGCCCTGGGAGGCGAGGATCTCGAACCCGGCCTCGGCGAGCACCTTGACCGGGAAGATCATCGTGCGCTTGTCCCGGTTCGCCATGCTGACGAAGACGCTGCCCGAGGTCGGGAGCGACCCGTAGGCGGCAGTCTGGGACTTCGCGAAGGCGGTCCCGAAGTCGGCGTCGAAGCCCATCACCTCGCCGGTCGACTTCATCTCCGGCCCGAGCACGGTGTCGACGAAGAGCCCCTCGGGGGTCCGGAACCGGTTGAAGGGCATCACGGCCTCCTTGACCGCGATCGGCGCATCGCCGGGCAGGTCTCCCCCGTCGCGCGCGGGCAGCACCCCGGCCTCGAGCAGGGAGGCGATCGACTCGCCCATCATCACCCGGGCGGCGGCCTTGGCCAGCGGCGTCGCGGTCGCCTTGGAGACGAACGGCACCGTCCGGCTGGCCCGCGGGTTGGCCTCGAGCACGTAGAGCACATCGGCGCCGAGCGCGAACTGGATGTTGAGCAGCCCGACCACGCCGATGCCCTTGGCGATCGCCTCGGTCGCCTCCCGGATCCGGGAGATCTCGGCCGCCCCCAGGGTGATCGGCGGCAGCGCGCACGAGGAATCCCCGGAGTGGATGCCGGCCTCCTCGATGTGCTCCATCACGCCGCCGAGGAACAGCTGGGTGCCGTCGTAGATCGCATCGACATCGATCTCGACGGCGTCGTCGATGAACCGGTCGACCAGCACCGGACGGTCCGGGGTGATCCCGACAGTGCCAGTGGCGGCCTCGATGTACTTGCGCAGCGACTCGTCGTTGTAGACGATCTGCATCCCGCGGCCGCCGAGCACGTAGGACGGCCGCACCAGCACCGGGTACCCGATCTCGGCGGCGATCTCCTGGGCGTCCTCGAAGGAGACGGCGGTGCCGTGCTTGGGCGCGACCAGGCCGGCCTCCTTGAGCAGCCGCCCGAACGCGCCGCGCTCCTCGGCGAGCTCGATCGCCGCGGGCGAGGTCCCCACGATCGGCACGCCGGCATCGGCGAGGCCCTGGGCCAGGCCGAGCGGCGTCTGCCCGCCGAGCTGGCAGATGACCCCGGCGATCGGGCCGGCCAGCGTCTCGGCGTGGACGACTTCGAGGACGTCCTCGAGCGAGAGCGGCTCGAAGTAGAGCCGGTCGGAGGTGTCGTAGTCGGTCGAGACGGTCTCGGGGTTGCAGTTGACCATCACGGTCTCGTAGCCGGCGGCCGAGAGCGCCATCGAGGCGTGCACGCAGGAGTAGTCGAACTCGATGCCCTGCCCGATCCGGTTCGGGCCGCTGCCGAGGATGATCACGGCCTCCTTGGTCCGGGGCCGGACCTCGCTCTCCTCGTCGTAGGAGGAGTAGTAGTACGGCGTCTCGGCAGCGAACTCCGCGGCGCAGGTGTCGACGGTCTTGTAGACCGGGCGCACGCCGAGCGCGTGCCGGATCCCGCGGACGACGTCCTCGGTCAGGCCCCGCATCTTCGCCAGCTGGGCGTCGGAGAACCCATGCCGCTTCGCCCGTCGCAGCAGTGCCGGGGTGAGCTCGTCAGCGGCGATGATCTCCTGTGCGATCTCGTTGATCAGGCCGAGCTGGTCCACGAACCACGGGTCGATGCCGGTCGACTCGTGGATCTCCAGCGGAGTCGCCCCTGCCCGGATCGTGTCCATCACCCGCTTGAGCCGGCCGTCGGTCGGGACCGCGATCTCAGCGAGCAGGGCGGGCTTGTCGAGCTCGACCCACTCGTGGCTCCAGTCGAAGGTCGAGTCCTTCTGCTCCAGGCTGCGCAGCGCCTTCTGCAGCGCCTCGGTGAAGTTCCGGCCGATCGCCATCGCCTCGCCGACCGATTTCATGTGCGTGGTCAGGGTGCGGTCCGCGGTCGGGAACTTCTCGAAGGCGAACCGGGGCACCTTGACCACGACGTAGTCCAGGGTCGGCTCGAAGCTGGCAGGCGTCTGCTTGGTGATGTCGTTCGGGATCTCGTCCAGGGTGTAGCCGATCGCGACCTTCGCGGCGATCTTGGCGATCGGGAACCCGGTCGCCTTCGAGGCCAGCGCGCTGGACCGGGAGACCCGGGGATTCATCTCGATGCAGACGACCCGCCCGTCGGCCGGGTTCACGGCGTACTGGATGTTGCAGCCGCCGGT
>DATAZI010000042.1:0-6327 GCA_036272095.1 Marmoricola sp.
GCGGAGACTCCTCTGACTCCAGGTTCCACCTGGGCGACCCCGGTGGCGGCTTCGTCGCTGACGACCTCGTCGTCGGCAAGGTCTGGGCGCTGATCTGGCCGTGGAAGCGGGCCGAGCGCATCCACACCCCCGCCACCTTCAAAGACATCCCCTCCTCAACCCAGTAGCCCGGCGATGACGGCGTCCCCTGGCCTGCCCCGCGGTGCGACGATCCGGCGAGACGCCGGACTGTACGGCTACGAGCGCGCCCTGCGCCGCGCCGGCCTGGCGCCGGTGGCCGGTGTGGACGAGGCCGGCCGAGGAGCCTGTGCCGGCCCGCTGGTGGCGGCCGCCGCGATCCTTCCCGAGGGCAAAGCCGGGCTGGTCCCAGAGCTCGCCGACTCCAAGCTGCTGACTGCGAAGGCGCGGGAGCGCTGCTACGCCCAGGTCATGAAGCGTGCGCTGGCCTGGTCGGTGGTGATCGTCGAGCCCGGCGAGTGCGACCGGCTCGGCATGCATGTAGCCAACATCGAGGCGCTCCGGCGGGCTCTGGCCCGCCTGGCCGTGCGGCCGGCGTACGTGCTGACCGACGGCTTCCCGGTCGACGGTCTCGGTGTACCGGGTCTGGCGATGTGGAAGGGGGACCGGGTCGCCGCCTGCATCTCGGCGGCCTCGGTGATCGCGAAGGTGACGCGCGACCGGTTGATGATGCAGCAGCACGAGCTCTGGCCGGACTACGATTTCGCCACCCACAAGGGATACATCACCCCGGAGCATTCCGAGGCGCTCGCCGAGCACGGGCCCTGTCCGATCCACCGGATGAGGTTCGTGAACGTACGACGTGCCGCCGGCGTCGTCGACGAGGTGCCCCTGAGCCTCGAGCCTCAGCTCGAGCTGGAACTGCACGAGACGTTTGAGGAGACGAGCCGATGAGTGCGGAAGACCTCGAGAAGTACGAGACCGAGATGGAGCTCACGCTCTACCGGGAGTACCGCGACGTCGTCGGGATCTTCAAGTACGTCGTGGAGACCGACCGGCGCTTCTACCTCTGCAACGCCGTCGACGTGAAAGCCCGCACCGAGGCCGGCGATGTCTTCTTCGAGGTCACGATGACCGACGCCTGGGTCTGGGACATGTACCGGCCGGCGCGGTTCGCCAAGAACGTCAAGGTCCTCACCTTCAAGGACGTCAACGTCGAGGAGCTGGCGACCGCGGAGATCGAGCCGCCGAAGGCGTGAGACTGGTCCACTCCGGCCCCCGCACACTGGTCTAGCAAAATCCCGATAAAAGGGACATAGGTCCCTTATGGGCACTAGTGTGACGTTTCGGAATAGGGGGCCGAAATGTCTTTGTGGGGTTCGAAGAAGCGTGACGATCGCGGAGCCGCGGTCGTGGAGACCGCGTTGTGCCTGTGCTTCCTGGTGCTCCCGCTGGTGTTCGCGACGATCTCCTACGGCTACATGCTCAGCTTCAGGCAGGCGCTCTCGCAAGCAGCCTCCGAAGGGGCCCGGGCTGCAGTCGGGGCTCCCTCGGCATCGGCAGTGACCTCCTCGGCGACCACCGCCATCGAGAACTCGCTGTCGACCTACAAGCTGACATGCAGCGGCGGCACGTTGACCTGCAGTATCTCGGCGCCGACAACGACCGGCTGCCCGAGTCCGCACACCTGCGTCACCGTGACGGTGTCCTATCCCTACCGTGCCCACAACCTGCTGCCGACGCTGCCCGGGATGGGCTTCACGCTGCCGAACAATCTGAGCTTCACCTCCGTAGTGCAGGTGAGCTGATGCGCTGGTTCAGCCGGCACCGCGACGAGCGCGGCGTGGTGGCGGTCGTGATGGCGATCGTCATCTGCTTCGTGATGATCCCGATCGCGGGCCTCGCCGTCGATATCGGCGTACAGCGGGTGGCGCGCCGCGACATGCAGTCGGTGGCCGACCAGGCCGCCTTGGACCTCGGCCGCGAGATGGGGGCCGGCCAGACCCCGACCGTCACCGACGCGCTCAACAGTGCTGCCGAGTCGGGCAACATCGTGGGCGGCGTGCAGAACGTCACCTACAACTCCAACCAGGTCTCGGTGCCGAAGATGGCCGTCTACACCGGCTACATCGCGCCGGGCGCCACCTTCGTTTCCGACCAGTCGCTCGGGTGCAACGGCTCGGCGTACAACAGCTACTTCGTCCCCGCGACGTTGAGCAACCCGGCCAACGCGGTCCTGGTCACCGCGACCGGGTCGGTGCGCTTCCACCTGGTGCCTGGCTCGGGTGGCGTGTGCCGGTCGGCCATCGGCACCGCGGCCCTGGTCGCCTGCATGACCATGGACTCGTACGCCGCCGCGCTCAGCAGCGGCAACTCCGCGATCCTCGGCCCGCTCAACAGCATCTTGCCGGGCACCGGCATCGACACCACATTGCTCGGCAGCTCCGGGATCCTGACGACCGATCTCGACGTGCTGAGCTTCCTGGGGATCCTCAAGACCCAGCTCGGGGTCGGCGGGATCGACGATGTGCTCGCCGCGCACGTCTCTGCCGCACAGATCATCGTCGCCGAGGTGGCGGCGCTCAACGCCCAGGGTGCGTCGGCGGCGGCCACGGTGCTCCAATCGCAGATCGGGGTGCGCGTCCCGGCCGGCACCCAGGTCGTCGTAGGCGACCTGCTGGACGTGACCCAGGGTGGCAACGCGGGGCTCGCCGCCTCGGTCAACCCGCTGGATCTCGCCGCGGCGGCAGTGCAGTTGGCGAACGGGACGTCCGCGGTCCAACTGGCCGCTAGCGGCCAGAATCTCACCGGCCTCGCGCTGAGTGCCAGCATCATCAGCCATCCCACGCCGGTGTGCCTCGGCGAGGGAACGAAGACGATGGCTCAGGGCTCGGTCACCGCGACCGCGAACATCAACGCACCGGGGACGCTCACCAGTGCGGTCACCGGCCTGGTCAACTCGCTCGGCAGCCTCCTCAGCGGGGTGCTGAACGGGCTGGGCGGGCTGCTCGGCGCCGACACCTACGACACGCCGGTGGTCACGCTGGGCACGCTGTCTGCCTCGGTCTCGCTGGCCTCGGCCACCGGGAAGGTGACGAACCTGAGCTGCCCGTCGGGTCACCCGACGTCGATGGCGGTCCAGGAGGGCTCCTCGCTGGTACCTGCCACGGTCACCATCCCGCTCACGGTCAAGGAGACCCGGCACTACGGCTCGATCCTGGCCCGCAAGTCCGAGACGGTGACCTCGACGCTGCTCCTCACCTTCACCACGTCCCCGTCGGCCGACCAGTCGGTGGCCGCGACCTTCGCGATCCCCGACGACCTCGGGAAGTCGAAGGCTGGGCCGAGCGGCAACCTCTCGGTGGGCAACACCAGCCTCACCACGACGCTGACCACCGATGGCAGCTTCAGCAACGGCAACGCGCTGGTCAACACGATGCTGGCAGGCCTGGTCAAGGTGACCAGCTCGATCCAGACCTCGCTGCTCTCCCCCCTGCTGTCCACCGTGGTCACCCCGCTGCTCAACACGGTGACCACTGCCGTCCAGGCCCAGTTGGGGCTCACCCTCGCCGGATCGACCTATACGCCGACGACGGCGAAGTGCAACAGCCCCAAGCTCGACGGCTGAGCCCGCACCCGGGACCGGTTGCCGTCCACGTGACCCGTCCTGGGGGCGGGTCTCCACAACGGCCCCGGCCCCGGGTGCGCCCATCGCCCTTCGCGCGGTTGCCTCCTGCCTAGGAGGTCGCGATGACGACAGCACGGCAGCGGCAGGCCCTCGGGGCGTACGGCGAGCGGGTGGCCGCGCGCTACCTCGACGGCCTCGGGATGAAGGTGATCGACCGCAACTGGCGCTGTCGATCAGGTGAGATCGACCTGGTCCTGCTCGATCGCGAGGTGATCGTGGTCTGCGAAGTCCGCACCAGGCGCGGGCTCGGCTACGGGCACCCGCTGGCGACGGTAGGACCGACCAAGGCAGCACGGCTGCGCCAGCTGGCTCTGCTATGGGTTGATGCCCACCGCGGCGGCCGGCCGGCGATCCGGCTCGACCTCGTCGGCGTCGTCCAGCCGCTGCGCGGCCGCGTCGAGATCGAGCACGTGCGGGGGATCGGCTGATGTACGCGACCACCAGGACCGTCTCGCTCGAAGGCGCCACCGGGCACGTCATCGATGTCCAGGTCGACGTGACCGAAGGGATCATCGACACCCACATCGTC
This sequence comes from Marmoricola sp., assembly GCA_036272095.1. Lineage (GTDB taxonomy): Bacteria > Actinomycetota > Actinomycetes > Propionibacteriales > Nocardioidaceae > Marmoricola. The sequence continues at coordinate 4,176 of DATAZI010000042.1, forward strand.
GGCCGCCCCGACCCGTCGGTGAACGAGGCGCGAGTCCGCTGCCGCGCCGCGATCGAGAACAGCGGCCTGTCGTTCCCGAGGGCCAGACGGATCACGGTGCTGCTCTCGCCGACGGACCTGCGCAAGCGCGGCGCCCATTTCGACCTCGCCATCGCGATCGGGATCGTCGCGGCCGACACCCGCGACTTCCCGGCCGGGTCGCTCGAAGGGCTGGTGCTGATCGGCGAGCTCACCCTGGACGGCCGGGTGCGGTGCGTGCCGGGTGTTCTCCCGATGGTGATGGCCGCGGCCGCACGAGGCATCCGGCGGGTGATCGTCCCAGAGCCCCAGGTCGGGGAGGCGGCGCTCGTCGAGGGCGTCGAGGTGTTCGGTGTCCGGTCGCTGCTCCAGGTCGACGCACTGCTGCGCGGCGAGCCGATTCCCGAGGCTCCGGCTGTGGAGGCGCTCAGCGGCGAGCCGCTGCTGGCCTGGCGGGGGCAGTCCCGTCTCGAGGACCTCGACCTCGCCGAGGTGCTCGGGCTGGCAGACGCGCGGTATGCGCTCGAGGTCGCCGCGGTCGGCGGCCACCACCTGCTGCTCACCGGGGCGAAGGGAGCGGGCAAGACCACTTTGGCTGAGCGCCTGCCGACGATCCTTCCCGGTCTCGACGTGCGCGAGTCGCTCGAGCTGACTGCGGTGCACTCGCTGTGCGGCGGGCTGCCCCGCGAGGTCCCGGTGCTGACCCGGCCGCCGTTCCGGGCCCCGCACCACACCGCGTCGCGTGCCGCGATCCTTGGCGGCGGCAGCGGCCGCGTACGACCGGGCGAGGTCAGCAAGGCCCACCACGGGGTGCTGTTCCTCGACGAGTTCCCGCTGCTGCCTAGCGACGTCATCGAGGCGCTGCGGCAGCCTCTGGAGAGCGGTGAGATCACGATCTCCCGCGGCGACGAGGACGCGACGTACCCGGCTGCCGGGATGCTGGTGCTGGCGTGCAACCCCTGCCCTTGTGGCGAGTTCTCGACCAGGACGCGGGATCACCGCTGCATCTGCTCGGAGGTCAAGCGCCGCGAGTATCGGCGGCGGATCTCCGGTCCGATCGCCGACCGGATCGACATCACCCGCCTGATCGAGCCGGCCGCCGAGCATGAGCGGAACGACCCGCTGGCACGGTCAGAGCCGTCCTCGACGGTGCTCGCCCGGGTGACCGCCGCACGCGCTCGGCAGCGATCGCGCTACGAAGACCACGACTGGAGCTTGAACGGGCATGCCCCCGGCCCGCTGCTGCGCACCTTGTGGCCGTTGGAGCCGGGAGCGGCCCAGCGGCTCGACGCGGCCGTCTACGGCGGCCGGCTGACGCGGCGAGGCGCCACCAAGGTGCACCGGGTCGCCTGGTCGGTCGCCGACCTGCGGGCGCTGGACCGACCCGGCGTCGCGGAACTGGAGGTCGCCCTGCGGCTCCGCAGCGGCGATCCTCTCGACGACGCCATGCTGCGCCGAGGGGCGGCAGGGTGAGCGAGGACGACCGCGCCGCCCGGCTGGTGCTGAGCACGATCGGCGAGCCTGGCGACCCGCGACTGACCTCGTTGGTCCACGATCTCGGTGCTGTGCCGGTGCTAGCCGCGCTCCGCGAGACCAGCGATCGTGACCAGGCGGCGTCGGGTCTCGCTGCCAGGCTGGCCGCAGCCCGGCCAGGCTCCGTACTCGAGGCCGCCGAACGCCGTGGGATCCGGTTCGTGGTGCCCTCCGACGAGGAGTGGCCAGCCGGTTTGGAGGACCTCGAGCAGGTGACCGCCCTGCACGAGCGGGGCGGTATGCCGGTCGGGCTCTGGGCCAGGGGGCCGCTGCGGCTCGACGAGGCGCTCGCCGGCTCGTGCGCCGTGGTGGGCTCGAGGTCGGCGACCACCTACGGCACCGGGGTCGCTGGTGAGATCGGGGCAGCGCTGGCGACCGCGGGCACCTGCGTCGTCTCCGGAGCGGCGTTCGGCATCGACCAGGCAGCCCACCGCGGTGCGCTGGCTGCACGCGGACCGACCGTTGCCGTCCTCGCCTGCGGGGTCGATCGGGCCTACCCGGCCGCCCATGCACAACTGCTGGACTACATCGCCGAGACCGGGCTCGTCATCTCCGAGGCCGCGCCCGGCTGCGCGCCGACCCGGATCAGGTTCCTGGCCCG
>DATAZI010000043.1:0-57496 GCA_036272095.1 Marmoricola sp.
CGAGCTCGACGAACGGGACCACTGCACCATCTATCCGAGTACCTGACACGGCTCGGGAGAAACGAGAGAAGTTATGCCTACTCCCAAGAAGGGCACCCGCCTCGGCGGCAGTGCCGCTCACCAGCGCCTGATCCTCTCGAACCTCGCCTCGGCGCTGTTCGAGCACGGTCGGATCACGACCACCGAGGCCAAGGCGCGCACGCTGCGCCCGCTCGCGGAGAAGCTGATCACCAAGGCCAAGCGGGGCGACCTGCACAACCGTCGCGAGGTGCTCAAGGTCGTGCATGACAAGTCCATCGTGCACACCCTGTTCGCCGACATCGCGCCGACGTTCGCCGAGCGCCCGGGCGGCTACACCCGGATCACCAAGATCGGTCCCCGCAAGGGCGACAACGCGCCGATGGCCGTGATCGAGCTCGTGACCGAGGCCTACAAGCCGTCGGCCCCGAAGCCCAAGAAGGAGAAGGCCGCTCCGGCTGCCGCTGTCAAGGCGGAAGAGGCACCGGTCGAGGAGGTCGCCGAGGCTCCCGCCGACGAGGCCACCGAGGCAGTTGCCGAGGAGGCGGCCGAGGTCGAGACCGACGCCCCCGAGGCCGAGGTCGAGGCTGCCGATGAGGCTGCCGCCGACGAGGCCCCCGAGGCCTGATCCACCGCTGGCTCGCAACGAAGGCCCGTCGCCCGCAAGGGTGGCGGGCCTTCGTGCTGCGCCGGGCTGCCAGAATGTGCGGGTGCGCCTGCGTCTCGATCTTGCCTACGACGGCACCGACTTCGCCGGCTGGGCCAAGCAGCCGGGGCTCCGTACGGTCGAGGGCGAGCTCGAGGATGCACTCGACACCGTGCTGCGGACCAGCGGCACCCGGATGACCGTCGCCGGCCGCACCGATGCCGGAGTGCATGCGCGAGGCCAGGTGGTCCACGTCGACGTCGATGCCGAGGTGTTCGCAGCAGCACGCGGCCGTGGTGACGCCACCCTCGAGGACGCGCTGCTACGACGCATCAACGGCGTCGTCGGCGGCGACGTACGGGTGCTCCGCGTCGGCGTGGCCCCCGACGGCTTCGATGCCCGGTTCAGTGCGCTGTGGCGGCGCTACGCCTACCGGATCGTCGACGACCCCGCGCTGGTGGACCCGCTGACCCGGCGGCACGTCGTGACCTGGCATCGTCCGCTGGACTCCGACGCCCTGAACGTCGCGTCCGCCCAGCTGGTGGGCCTCAACGACTTCGCGGCCTTCTGCCGCAAGCGCGAGGGTCGGACCTCGATCAGGTCACTGCTGGAATTCGACTGGGAGCGGGTCGAGGGGGTCCTGGTCGCGCGCGTCGTCGCCGATGCCTTCTGCCACAGCATGGTGCGCTCGCTGGTCGGCTGCGTCGCTGCGGTCGGGGAGGGGCGCGAGCAGCCGTCGTTCGCGAGCGAGGTGCTCGCCGGCAGGTTCCGGCCGCCGAACGTGACGGTGGCACCGCCGCACGGCCTGACCCTGGAGGAGGTCGGCTACCCGGCCGACGACGAGCTCCCGCTGCGGGCAGAGCAGGCCCGGACGCGGCGGGTCCTGGAGCCCTAGGTCCCGCTGAGGTAGGCGTGCACCAGCGGGACCACCGACGACCCCTCGCCTGAGGCCGCCGCCACCCGCTTCATCGAGCCGAAGCGGACGTCGCCAGCGGCGAACACGCCCGGGACGACGGTCTCCAGGTTGGCCGGCGGCGTACCGCCGACCCAGAGATGCTTAGGGATGTCCCTGCCGGTGAGCACGAATCCGCGCTCGTCGCGGCAGACGGCCTCGCCGAGCCAGTCGCAGTGCGGAGCTGCGCCGAGCAGCAGGAACAGCCCGCTGATCCGCTCCTCGGTGTCGCTGTTGGTGTTCAGGTCGCGCACGGTCACCCACTCCAGCCGGCCGTCGCCGCCTCCGTCGGTGATCACCGAGCACGGGCGCACCTTGATCACCGCGTTGTAGGCGATCTCGCGGATCAGGTAGTCCGACATCGTCTCGGCGAGATCGGGCCGGCGCACCATGATCGTGACCGATCGTGCGAACCGGGCGAGGTGGATCGCCGCCTGGCCTGCGGAGTTCCCGCCGCCGACCACGATGACGTCCTGGCCATCGAGCTCTCGGGCAGCGCTGACCGCGGCGCCGTAGTGCACCCCCAAGCCGACGAGGTCTTCGAGCGGCTCGATGCCGAGTCGGCGGTAGGCGACTCCCGAGGAGATCACCACCGCGCGGGCGCGGATGTCGCCGCCCCCGGTCCTGATCACGTGCGGCTCGCCGGGAGCCCCGGATTCGAGCGCCGTGACGTCCCAGCCGGTGAAGAAGCGGGTGCCGAACCGGATGGCCTGGTTGCGGGCTCGTTGCGCGAGCCGCATCCCGGAGATGCCACGGGGGAAGCCGAGGTAGTTGCGGATCATCGAGCTGGTGCCGGCCTGGCCGCCGATCGCCTCGGCCTCGACGACCACCGTGGACAGGCCCTCCGACGAGCCGTAGACGGCCGCCGCGAGGCCGGCCGGGCCGGCGCCGACGACGACGAGGTCGACAACGGTGTCGACGTCGATGTCGGCAGGGTTGCCGTAGATCAAGGTGGCGACCTCGCGGACCGAGGCGACGTGCAGCGGCGGGCGGCCGATCCGGAAGAACAGCGGGTACTGCGGCGTCCCGTCGTGCAGATCCAGGATCTCGCGGCCTTGGGGCGAGTCCGGGGCGACCAGCTCGCTGGGCATCCCCATCCGGTCGAGGAAGTCGCGGATGGCGATGGTGGTGCTATCCGGTGCCGGCGCCACGATCTGGGCGCTCGCCACCTCGGGGGCGGCCACCGTCGAGCCCCAGTCGGAGAGCAGCTCGGTGATCGCGGTGTGGAACTCTTCGTCCCGCACCCCGCGCGGCATCAGCAGGTAGGCGTCGTACTTGCCGGTCGCGAGGCCGGGCCGGAGCGGCTCCGCGTCGAGCATGAACCGCTCCCAGTGCGCGGTGATGATCCGCCGGGCGGTGGGGATGATCTGGCGCCACTCGCCGAGCGCGGCGAACACGGTCGCGTCGGGCAGCTGCGACTCGCTGACGACCAAGGCGACCCCGACACCGTCGGCGCGGGCCTGGTTGAGCACCGCAGAGGTCTCGATGACCGTGCTCGTCGTACGGACGTCGTAGTCGCCGGCGTACCGGTTGAACTGGTCGGCCAGCACGCCCGCGTGCCCGGGCGCGCACAGGATGATCATCGGCTGGGGCGCTGTGCTCATCGGCTGGGGCGCTGGAGTCTCGCTCACGCGACGAGACTAGCCGGGACGGCGGGGGTGCGGGGACGGCAAGATGGACCCATGGCGACCGACGAGCACTACTTCACCGCGGATCCGAAGGCGCCGTTCAAGCGGGTCCCGGTTCGGACGAACATCTGGGGCCACTGGCTCGAGCTGACCTCCGGCTCCGGCGTCTTCGCCCAGGGCCGGCTCGACATCGGGACCGGCGTGCTCCTGCAGGACTCGGCTCCGCCGCAGGCTGCACGCTCGGTGCTCGACCTCGGCTGCGGTTACGGAGTGATCGGCCTGGCCGTGGCGATCGCAGTGCCCGAATGCGTGGTGACGGCTGTCGATGTCAACGAGCGCGCGGTGCTGCTGGCCAACGAGAACGCCGTCGATCTCGGGGTCGCCGACCGCTTCACCGCGGCCGTTCCGGAGAATGTCGATCCTTCTGCAACGTACGACGAGATCTGGTCGAACCCGCCGATCCGGATCGGCAAGGAAGCGCTGCACGAGCTGCTGCTGACCTGGCTGCCTCGGTTGGTTCCAGGCGGGCGGGCGCGCCTGGTCGTGGGCAAGAACCTCGGCGCCGACTCACTGGCGGCCTGGCTCACCGAGCAGGGCTACCCGACCACCAAGGTCAGCAGCGCCAAGGGGTTCCGGGTGCTCGAGGCCGGTCGCGCCGGCGACTGAGCGGGTCGGCTTGACGATTCCGAAGCTCGGGCCGAGCCGCCACCAACCCGCGGCTACGACCGCGGCGACGCAGCTCGCTGCCAGCGCGTCCATCCACAGCGAACCAGCATCGCTGCCGGTTCCCAGCGCATGGCCCAGGGCGACCGGCCACAGGGCGTACGAGGCCAGGTGGATGGCGTGGAACGTCCGCTCGCCGATCCGCTTGCGGAGCATGCCGGTCGCGGCGACCAGCACCACGAGCTCGAGTGCGAGGGTGCCGAGGCCGAGGTAGAACGGCCGGTAGCTGCCGGCGAACGGGACGATCAGGTCGACGAGCTTCAGACCTGCCTGCGGGTCGAGCAGGAGGGTCAGCACGTGCACGGCGATCAAGCCGGTCGCGGTGAGGCTGGCCGTCTTGTGGATCGCGGCGGTGCCGAACCGCGGGAGCCCCGCGATGCTACGGCGGGAGCGGACGGTGATGCCGAGGACCAGGGTGGCCGTGAGCAGCAGCAGCGCGACGATGCCGGTGCCGCGGCCGAGCACCCAGAGCGCAGAGTCGAGGCTTGCCGCGCTCATGCGGCCAGCTCCTGGTGGCCCCAGCCGCCGAAGCGGACGACGCGGCCGTCGTGGGCCAGCGCGCGAGCCGGTACGCCGATCCGGTGCAGCCAGCCCTGTCCGGTGGTGCCGAGGACCATCGCGCCGGTGGTCGCCGTGTTGGCGGCCAGGCAGGTCCGGGCCACGGCGCAGACCGAGGCCCAGGTGTCGCGGACCGGCCGCGACGTACGCGGATCGATCAGGTGGTGCTGCATGCTGGCGTCCGACGCGGCGTCGCAGACGGACCAGGTACGCCGCCGGGTGCTCGACGTGCTCATCGCCCACCCGGACGGCAGCCGGACCTGCTCCGGCTCGTCGTCGTCCATGTCGCGGACGGTGACCTGCCAGCCCAGGCCCGGGCCTCGGCCGGAGGTCGCGATGTCTCCGCCGAGGGCGATCAGCGCCCCGGTACCGAACCTGGCAGCGACTGCCCGCGCGCACCGGTCCGCAGCGCTGGCCTTGGCGGTGGCGCCGAGATCCAGGACGACCCCGGGCGGCACGGTGAGGATGTCTCCGACCAGACGGACGGTGCGCCAGCCGCGGACCCGGCGTACCCGGGCGACCATCCGGCCGTCGGCAGTCGGCAGGAGGCTGATGTCGCGGTCGTAGCCGAGGTCGATCAAGGTGGCACCGACGGTCGGGTCGACGGCGCCGCCTGATGCTGCCGAGGCAGCCAGCGCCTCGGCGATCAGATCGGAGAGCAGCGGCGAGATCGCCTGTGGCCGGCCGTCGTCGGACAGGCTGCGCAGCTCGCTGGCCGGATCGAACCGGCTCGCTACCCGGCCGATCCCGGTCAGCACGCCCTCGCAGAGGTCCCGGGCGTCATCGAGCACGGCGGCGTCGGTGACCACGAGCCGCGCAGTGGTGCTCCACAGGTCCCACTCGGTCGCGGCGGTCATGATCCGCTCGAGGTGGCGTGCGAGGAGCCCGATCCCGAGCTCACCGTGGTGGAGTTGTCGCCGTACTGGTTGCTGTATGCGCTGGAGTCCGAGCTCGACCCGGAGTCCGAGGTGGAGTCCGAGGTGGTCGTCGCCGAGGTGCCCGACCCGGAGTTGTCGGTGCTCGCGGCGCTCGAGGAGCCGGAGTGCGTCACGGCGGCGCCGAGGAAGCCGGCGAGCCCCAGCGATCCGGCGATCGACCCGGCCACGATGCCCCGGCGTACCCGGGTGATCCGCGCCAGCTGCTCTGCTCGACTCAGTCGGTTGCTCATGACTCGAGAGTGCGCACCGTTCCTGTGACCCGACTTTGAACGCACCGAGGGTTTCCCATCGATACGATCGCCCAGGGAGGATCGAGGAGAGGCGTCGCCCATGTCCCGCAGCAGTTCCTGGTCCGGCCCCTTCCGGCGCGCCCTCGCGGCCTCCGTGCTCGTCGTCTCCTCGGCCGCCGTGCTGGTGCCGAGTGCTGCCGAGGCGATGGTCCCGGCACCGGCCGGCTCGGCCTCGTGCAGTGCCTGGACCAAGACCACCATCGCCAGCGGCTACCCGACGCTGGAGAACCTGGCCTTCGACGGCCAGGGCTCTCTGCTGCTCTCGGCGGACCCGGCGACCGGGAACGGCGCCCTGCTCCGCCTCGGCGCGGACGGGGCTCGCTCGACGGTCCTCAGCAAGGTCAACGCGCCCGGCGGGCTGGTCGTCGATGGCAGGACCCTGTATCTCAACACCGGCAACAGCCTGGTCTCGGGCGCATTCGCCAAGGCTGACGGGACCGTCTCGAAGGTCAACCTCGATACCGGCGCCATCAGCACGGTCGCGAGCGGCCTGGTGATGCCCAACGGGCTGGTCCGGCTCCCCGGCGGCGACTTCGTGGTCAGCCGAGACCTCGGCAAGGGATCGATGACCCGGGTCTCCGCCTTGGGTGCCAAGTCCCCCTTCGAGGCCACGGCGACCTCGACCAACGGGATGGCCGTCGATGCGGCGCGCGGTCTCTTCTACGTCGACTCGACCTTCAACCTCAAGACCGTGATCAGCGCGTTCGACCTCGCTGACCCGGCAGCCGCGCCGCGGACGATCGTCGTACCCGGCCTCGGTCCGGCCAACTCCGCCGACGACCTGACGCTGGGCTCGGACGGTTACCTGTACGTCGCGCTGAACGCCGCTGGCAAGGTCATCCGGGTCGACCCTGACTCCGGCGCGCAGTGCACGATCGCCACCGGCATCCCGTTCGTCTCCTCGGTGCGCTTCGGCGCCGGGCCCGGCTGGGACGCCTCGTCGCTCTACGCGACCAGCTTCCGGGGGACGGTCACCCGGCTGACGCCGTAGGGCCCCGCTGACCGCGATCAGCCGACGTCCTCAGCCGATCGCGATGGCCTCGGCCGCACGGGCCAGGTCGTCGACGCCGCGGCCGAGCTCGTCGGGATGGTCGGTGACGAGGTCGAGGTGGAACCCGTAGAGCGCGGAGTCGACCAGGGTCACGATCCGGGCGACGCGGCGCACGGGGGCGCCGCAGCGGGTCAGGTAGTCGCGCAGCGCGCCGACCCACAGCTCTGCGCTGGCCCGTGCATCGGTCCGGTACGGCTCGCGGCCGATCAAGCCGGTCGCGGCGGCCTGGCAGTAGACGTCCAGGCAGCCCGCCAGCGGCTCGGTGAGGTACGCCGCCCAGAGCCGGTTCACTCCGGACCGGACGCTCGGGGCTCCCGGCAGTGCGGCGACCGCCGCCATCGCACGCACATTGGATCGGGCCACGACCGCGGAGATCAGCGCGTCCCGGTTGGTGAAGTGGTAGATCAGCATCCGGTCGCTGGTGCCGATCGCCGCAGCCAGCGGGCGCAGCGACAGGCCGATCAGCCCCTCGGCGAGCACGTAGTCGGTCGCGCGCTCGAGGAGCTCCTCGCGATGGTGGTCGGCCATCCCTCGACGATAGCCGAGTGACGTAGCGTGTGCTACATTTGTGACGGATGTAGCGACTGCTACATCCGTCAAGAGAAGGAAGTGAGCACGGTGCTCGGCGCGGCAGTACTGCTGATGGTGGCGATCGGGGTGGAGGTCGGCGCGACCGCGCTGCTCCCCAAGGCCGCGGGGTTCACCGACCCCTGGTGGAGCCTGGTCGTGGTGGTCGGCTACGGGGCCTCGATCTGGCTGCTGGCGATGGTCGTCCGCTCCATCCCGGTCAGCGTGGCGTACGCCGTCTGGGCCGGCGTCGGCACTGCGGCAGTGGCACTGATCGGCGCCGTGTTCCTGGGCGAGTCGATGAGCTGGCTCAAGGCCGGCTCGCTCAGCCTGATCGTGCTTGGCGTGGTCGGCCTGAACCTGGTCAGCGCCCACACGTAGGCGGGCACCGAGACCTTCGCGCCGAAACCGGTTCGCCCTTGCCGGCCGGACCAGGGACAATCACCCCTCGTGGGCCATGTCGACGTCGCCGGAGTGCGCTACGAGCTCCCGGACGGGCGCGTCCTGCTGGACGAGGTCTCCTTCCGGGTCGGCGAGGGCGCCAAGGCGGCCCTGGTCGGCGCCAACGGTGCCGGTAAGACGACCCTGCTGCGGATCATCACCGGCCAGCTCGCGGCGCACGCAGGGGCGGTCACCCGCAGCGGCGGGCTCGGTGTGATGCGCCAGGCAGTCGGTGCCGGGCTGGGTGACGACCCGACGGTCGCCGACCTGCTGCTCTCGGTCGCACCGGAGCGGGTGCGCAGTGCTGCGGCCGAGGTCGACCGTCTCGAGCTCGCTCTGATGGACGCCGACGACGAGGCGACCCAGATGCGCTACGCGTCGGCGCTCTCCGAATTCGCCGATGCCGGCGGCTACGACATCGAGGTCGTCTGGGACACCTGCTGCACTACCGGCCTCGGGATCGGCTACGACAAGGCCAAGTACCGCCCGCTGAGCACGCTGAGCGGCGGCGAGCAGAAGCGGCTGGTCCTGGAGTACCTGCTGGCTGGCCCCGATGAGGTGCTGCTGCTCGATGAGCCGGACAACTACCTCGACGTACCGGGAAAGATCTGGCTCGAGGAGCGGATCAAGGCCTCGGCCAAGACCATCTTGTTCATCAGCCACGACCGCGAGCTCCTCGACCACACCGCGACGCGGATCGTCACCGTCGAGCTCGGCGCTGCCGGCAACACGGTGTGGACCCATCCTGGCGGCTTCGGCAGCTATCACGAGGCGCGCCGCGATCGGTTCCTGCGGTTCGAGGAGCTCCAGCGCCGGTGGGACGAGGAGCACGCCAAGCTCAAGGCGCTGGTGCTGCGCTACAAGATCAAAGCGGAGTACAACGACGGCCTGGCGGCGCAGTACAAGGCCGCGCAGACCCGGCTCCGCAAGTTCGAGGAGGCCGGTCCGCCGCAGGCGATCCCGCGCGAGCAGAAGCTCACGATGCGCCTGAAGGGCGGCCGGACCGGGAAGCGCGCCGTGGTCTGCGAGGATCTGCACCTGCTCGACCTGATGAAGCCCTTCGGCCTCGAAGTCTGGTACGGCGAGCGGGTCGCCGTCCTCGGCTCCAACGGCTCGGGCAAGTCGCACTTCCTGCGCCTTCTTGCTGCCGGCGGGTCCGATCCCGACGTCGAGCACCGGCCGGTCGGCGACGCCGTCATCGCCGCGGTGCGCCACGCCGGTTCCGCCAAGCTCGGTGCCCGGGTCCGGCCGGGCTGGTTCGTGCAGACCCACGAGCACCCCGAGCTGATCGGCCGGACGCTGCTGGAGATCCTGCACCGCGGCGACGAGCGCCGCAACGGGATGGGCCAGGAGCAGGCCGCCCGGGTCCTGGACCGCTACGAGCTCGCACACGCCTCCGAGCAGGTCTTCGAATCGCTCTCGGGAGGTCAGCAGGCGCGGTTCCAGATCCTGCTGCTCGAGCTGTCGGGCGCGACGCTGCTGCTGCTCGACGAGCCGACCGACAACCTCGACGTCGAGTCCGCCGAGGCGCTCGAGGAGGGCCTCGAGGCTTTCGAAGGCACCGTCCTGGCGGTGACACACGACCGCTGGTTCGCCCGCGGCTTCGACCGCTTCCTCGTCTTCGGCTCCGACGGCAACGTCTATGAGTCCGACGAGCCGGTCTGGGACGAGCAGCGGGTGGAGCGCGCTCGGTGAGCCTGCGCGGCCGCGCCCCGGTGCTGCGGCACCGGAACTTCCGGCTGCTGGTCGTCGGCTCGGCGACGAGCTCGCTGGGCAACGCGATCACGCCGGTCGCGCTCGCGTTCGCCGTCCTGGACCTCGGCGGCTCCGCCTCGCAGCTCGGCCTGGTGGTGGCGACCTTCGCACTGGCTGAGGTGGTGACCACGCTGTTCGGCGGTGTCCTCGGCGACCGGGTCCCACGGCAGCTGATGATGCAGGGAGCCTCGAGCGGGGCGGCGCTGACCCAGGCGCTGATCGCCGCGAGCCTGATCGAGCACTGGTCCTCGATCGCGCTGCTGACCGGGGTCGGTGCCGTCAACGGCGTCCTCGGTGCGCTGAGCAGCCCGTCGTCCTCGGCGCTGACCCCGCAGACGGTCCCGATCGCAGACCTGGCGGCCGCCGTGACGGTGCGCCGGCTGCTGCAGAACGGCGCCCAGGTGATCGGCTTCTCCGCGGCGGGCGCCCTGGTCGCCGGCTTCGGCTCCGGCTGGGCGATCGCGGTCGACGCGGCGACGTTCGTCGTGGCGGCAGCCTGCTTCCATCTCATCGACGTACCCCAGGTGCCGGCGACCCGGGCGCGCGAGCCGATGCTCGCCGAGATGCGGGCTGGCGCGGCCGAGGTGCTCCGGCATACCTGGCTGTGGCTGCTGATCACCCAGGCGCTGACCTACCACCTCTTCTTCGGCGGCGTGGTCGGCGTCCTGGGGCCGGTGATCGTCAAGCGGACCCTCGGCGAGGCAGCCTGGGGCTGGGCGCTGGGAGCGCTGATGGTCGGCTTCATGATCGGCGGGCTGGTCTCGCTGCGCTGGCGGCCCCGGCACGGGCTGGCCGTCGGCACCGCGCTGCTGTCGCTGACGGCCGCGTTCCCGCTCGCGCTCGCGGTCTCCGACCAGCTCTGGGTGCTGATCCTCGGTGCCCTGCTGCACGGGTTCGGGCTCGAGATCTTCAGCGTCAACTGGGATCTGTCGATCCAGCAGAACGTCCCGGCTGACAAGCTCTCCCGGGTCTACTCCTTCGACACGGTCGGCTCGTTCGTGTTCCGCCCGATCGGGCTGGCGATCACCGGCCCGATCGCCGATGCGATCGGGTTCCATCGCTGGCTGGTGATCGTCGCGGCCGTGATGGGCGGCACCAGCCTGCTCTCGCTCTGCTCGCGCGACGTACGGTCGCTGCAGCGCCACTGAGCGCCACTGAGCGCCACGAAACGATGGGCGCGTCCGCTCAGCGCAGAAGCCCTTGCCCTTGCCAGCCCGTACGACGAGCATCAGGGCATGCGGCTCCTGGTCCTCGGTGGCACCCAGCACGTCGGCCGCGCGAGTGTCGAGACGGCGCTGGCCCGCGGCGACGAGGTGACCTGCGTCAACCGGGGGAGTGCGCGCCCGGCACCCGGGGTCGACGCGCGCGTCGCCGACCGGCGTACGCCCGGAGCGCTCGCCGCGGCGCTCGGGACGGACTCCTGGGACGCCGTGCTCGACACCTGGTCGGCCGAGCCGGTCGTCGTCGGCGAGGCCGCGCGGCTGCTGGAGGGGCGGGCCGGCCACTACACCTACATCTCCAGCCGCTCGGTCTACCGGTGGCCGATCCCTAGCGGTGCCGACGAGTCGGCCCCGGTCCTCGACGCGGACCCGGCGAGCACCAGCGCGGAGGACTACGCCAAGGCCAAGCGCGGCGGCGAGCTCGCGGCCGTGGCCGGCTTCGGGAACGGCTTGGGGGATGGTGTGCTGCTCGCTCGCGCGGGCCTGATCCTCGGCCCGTACGAGGTCGTCGGGCGGCTGCCCTGGTGGCTGGACCGGATCGCCGCGGGCGGTCGGGTCGTCGCGCCCGGCCCCGCCGATCGTCGTTTGCAGTACGTCGACGCGCGCGACCTCGCGGCCTGGACGCTGCACTGCGCGGACTCCGGGATCGTGGGCGCCTTCAACGCCGTCAGCCCGCCGGGGCACACCACCATCGGCGAGCTGCTTGCGCAGTGCGTCGCGGCCACCGGGTCGGGTGCCGAGCTGGTCGAGGTCGCTCCCGAGGTCATCGAGGCCGCCGGGCTGACCGGCTGGACCGACCTGCCGATCTGGGCGCCGCCGATCGGGGAGATCGCCGCCCTGCACGATGGCAACGCCTCGGCTGCTGCTGCAACCGGCCTACGCTGCCGGCCGGTCGCCGACACCGTCGCCGACACCTGGGCCTGGCTGCAGGTCGAGGGCACTCCCGAGCCGCCGAGCGGCCGCGCCGGCACGCTCGGCATCAGCGCCGAGACCGAGGCAGCACTGCTGAAGTCCGCAGCCGGGTCGTGACCGGGCTTGTGGCCTGTGTCACAGTTCCGTCCATGAGCGATGCAGCCCCGACCGCCGTGTTCCTCGACGACCGCCTGACCTACTGGGCGGGCGTCACCCCGGACGGCGAGGCGGTCACCTACCTCGACCGGTCCTGGACCTGGCGCGAGTGGGACGACCGGATCAGACGGCTCGCGGGTGCACTGACCGATCTGGGCATCGTCCGCGGCGACGTCGTCGGCTGCCTGGACAAGAACCACCCGGCGACTGTCGAGCTGACCTTGGCGGCGGCATCGCTGGGCGCGGCGACGGCGATCTTCAACTGGCGCCTGGCCAGCGACGAGGTCGACTACGCCGTGAACGACTCCGGGGCGCGGCTGCTGATCGTGGGCACCGAGCTGATGCCGCTGGTGGAGAAGATCCGGCCGGACCTGCCCAGCGTCGAGCACGTCTTCGAACTCACCCCGGACGGAGCCGCCGGTGACCAGTACGAGGCGCTGCTCGCCGGTGCCACGCCTCGAGGCCGTGCTGCCGAGGTCACCTCGGACGACGTCTGCCTGGTCATGTACAGCTCGGGTACGACGGGCCGCCCCAAGGGCGTCTTGATCCGGCAGCGCAACCTGGTCGCCCACACGGTCAACGCCCTTGACGGCTGGTCTTTCGACCCTGGCGACAAGAACCTGGTCGCGATGCCGTTCTTCCACGTCGGCGGGACGTCGTACATCCAGCAGAGCATCCACGAGGGGATGGCGTCGGTGATCACCCGCGAGCCGGACGCCGGCTCGCTGGCAGCGGCGATCATGCAGGGAGCGAACCGGACCTTCCTGGTGCCGGCCGTGCTCGCCGGGGTGCTGACGTCCGGGCCGGACGCGATCAAGCTCTTCGGGGCTCTGAAGACCTACTGCTACGGCGCAGCGCCGATGCCGCTGCCGCTGCTCCGGGCTGCGATGGCGGCCTGGCCGCAGACCGACTTCATCCAGGTCTACGGCCTGACCGAGGTCTGCGGCGTCGTGACCCACCTGATGCCCGAAGCCCACCGCGACACCGAGCACCCCGAGCGCCTGGTCAGCGCCGGCCAGGTGATCCCGCAATGCGAGGTCAAGGTGGTCGACCCCGCAACGCTGGCCGACGTCGGCACCGGCGAGCACGGCGAGCTCTGGTTCCGCACACCGCAGCTGATGAAGGGCTTCTTGAACAAGCCCGCCGAGACCGCCGAGGTGATCACCGCCGACGGCTGGTTCCGCAGTGGCGACATGGGCAAGGTCGACGCGGACGGATACGTCTTCGTCCAGGACCGGCTCAAGGACATGATCATCTCCGGCGGCGAGAACATCTACTCGCCCGAGATCGAGCGGGTCCTGGCCGAGCATCCTGCCGTGATGGAGGTCGCCGTGATCGGCGTACCGGACGACCACTGGGGCGAGAGCGTGAAGGCCGTGGTCAGCCTGCACCCGGGCGCGAGCGCGACCCAGCAGGAGCTGATCGCCTTCACCCGCGAGCATCTCGCCCACTACAAGTGCCCGAAGTCGGTCGATATCGTCGAGGCGCTGCCGCGCAACCCGACGGGCAAGATCCTCAAGCGCGAGCTGCGGGCGCCGTACTGGGCGGGCCGCGACAGCGCGGTGGTGTGAGGGCGGTCCTGTGAGGGCGGTCCTGTGAGGGCGGCCCTCAGTGCATCTGGCCCCACAGCGTCGCCACGAACGAGCCGACCACCAGGATCAGCAGCAGGATCGCGAACAGGCGGTGCGACGGCTTCTTGCTGTCCAGGTTGGCGGCGAAGGCCAGCATCGCCGCGTCGCTGCCGGTGTACCGGTCCAGGCCCATCCGGCGGGCGTCCTCCGGATAGGGGTTGATCAGCGACTGCGGCAGGAAGTCCTCGGGCGCGATCAGCTCGGGTTCCACGTCCTCCGGACCGCTGTCCTCGAGCTGCATCTGACGAGACTAGCCGCCCGCAGACCTGCTGGGAGGCGTTGCGCCCATGAGGTCGCTGTGAGTCTGGGAGGCTGGGCCGATGGAGTCACCGCTACGCGCCTTCGACTGGAGCCTCCGCTCGTGCGGGGTCCGTGGCCACATCACCTACCGGCCTGAGGAGACTGACCTGGCCGAGCGGCTGCGCGCCACCACCATCGCGGGCGAGGCCTGGCGCTGCTTGCGCTGCGGGACCTACGTCGTCGGCACGCCGCACGGGTCGGGACCGGCCACGCAGGCGCCGCTGGTGCTGCGCGGCCGAGCGCTCAAGGACGCCTTCATCCTGCGCCTGCTCGCTGCCGAGCGCTTCGTCCGCGGCATGCTGCTGCTCGCCCTGGCCTACGGGATCCACCGGTTCAACGGCTCGCGGGACTCGCTCCGCAAAGTCTTCGACGAGTTCCTGCCGACCCTGACCCCGGTCGCGGACAAGCTCGGCATCGACTTGCAGTCCACCGGCCCGGTCCGGCTGATCGACAAGGCGCTGCGTACTGGCCACGGCACCTTGACCCTGGTCTCGATCGGCGTGCTGGCCTACGGCCTGCTGCAGCTGCTCGAGGGCGTCGGCCTGTGGCTGATCAGGCGCTGGGGCGAGTACGTCGCGGTGGTCGGCACCTCGATATTCGTCCCTCTGGAGGTCTACGAGCTGCTCGAGAAGGTCACCTGGCTGAGGCTGGCCGCGTTCGCGGTGAACATCGGCGCCGTGGTCTACCTGGTCTGGTCCAAGCGGCTGTTCGGCCTGCGCGGCGGGCATGCGGCCTTCGAGGCCGAACGGCACGGGGAGTCCCTGCTCGAGGTCGAGCGGGCAGCGCTGGCGGCCACGCCGGCCGGCTAGGTGCTGGGCCTAGGTACTGGGCCTAGGAGATGGGCCTAGGTGATGGGTCTCGTCGCCGGGCCCGTAGAACCGCACACGGCCGCCGCGCCCAGCAGAGCCGGGACAGCGACGGCCGCGAGGAGGCGTCTGGTGATGCCTACTTCCAACGCTCCGAGGCCGGCACGAAGGTCAGCTGGCGGTCGCCGGTGTAGATCTGCTTCGGGCGAGCGATCTTCTGCTCCTTGTCCTGGGTCAGCTCCAGCCACTGGGCCAGCCAGCCCGGCGTACGGCCGATCGCGAACAGGACCGTGAACATCTCCGGCGGGAACTGGAAGGCTTCGTAGATCAACCCGGAGTAGAAGTCCACGTTGGGGTAGAGCTTCCGCTTGATGAAGTACTCGTCCTCGAGCGCGATCTTCTCCAGCTCCTTGGCGATGCCGAGGAGCGGGTTGATCCCGGTGACCTCGAAGACGTCGTCGCAGGCCTTCTTGATGATCGTCGCGCGCGGGTCGAAGTTCTTGTAGACCCGGTGACCGAAGCCCATCAGCTTCTCGTTGCCGTTCTTCACTCCCTCGATGAAGGCGGGGATGTTCTCCTTCGAGCCGATCCGCCGCAGCATCCGCAGGACCGCCTCGTTGGCACCACCGTGCAGCGGGCCGAACAGGGCGCCGATACCGGCAGAGACGGCCGAGTACGGGTCGACTTGGGAGGAGCCGACCGAGCGGACCGCGTTGGTCGAGCAGTTCTGCTCGTGGTCGGCGTGCAGGATGAACAGCACGTCGAGCGCCTTGACCAGCCGCGGGTCGGCCTCGAACCGGAGCTCGCTCATCTTGAAGAGCATCGAGAGGAAGTTCTCGGTGTAGGAGAGCTCGTTGTCGGGGTACACGTACGGCTTGCCCTGCGCGTGCCGGAAGGCCCAGGCGCCCAGCGTCGGCATCTTGGCGATCATCCGGACGATCTGGATGTGCCGGTTGTCGGGGTCGGAGATGTTCTTCGACTCCGGGTAGAAGGTCGAGAGGGCTCCGACCGAGGCCAGCAGCATGCCCATCGGGTGGGCGTCGTAGCGGAAGCCCTGCATGAATCCCTTCACGTTCTCGTGCACGAACGTGTGGTACGTGATCTCGTGCACCCAGGCCTCGTACTCGACCTTGGTGGGCAGCGCTCCATGGATGAGCAGGTACGCCACCTCGAGGAAGCTGGACTTCTCAGCCAGCTGCTCGATCGGGTAGCCGCGGTACTCCAGGATGCCCTTGTCACCGTCGATGAAGGTGACCGCGCTCTTGGTCGACGCGGTGTTCACAAACCCCGGGTCGTAGGTGGCCAGGCCCGGCTCGTCGTCGTTCAGCTTGATCTGACCCAGATCGGCGGCCTTGATGGTGCCGTCGGCGATCGGGATGTCGTACTCCTTGCCAGTCCGGTTGTCCCGGACGGTCAAGGAGTTGTTGTCGTCGGACACTGGGGCTCCTTCGGTCTGTCGTAGATCCCACAGACAACCTATTCCCACGGTGATGGGGGTCGCCAACCGGCGTCTCGTTTTGACCGTCGCACACGTACGCCGGTACTCTTTCCTGTCGCGACTTCTGCCGCGTCAGGCTCCCGCACGGAGCCTGGTGCAGACCCGGACGCTTACGAGCCGGGCAGTGTTCGTCAGAAGCCGTAGCAGTACTGATCCAACGGGGGCTTCCCGCTGGATCCACGAACGAGGTAAAGGCTCTTCACGTGCGTACGTACAGCCCCAAGCCCGCTGACATCCAGCGCGAGTGGCTCATCATCGATGCCACCGACGTCGTCCTGGGCCGGCTCGCCGTCCAGGCCGCCACGCTGATCCGCGGCAAGCACAAGACCATCTTCGCCCCGCACGTCGACACCGGTGACTTCGTCATCATCATCAACGCGTCGAAGGTGCACCTCTCCGGAGACAAGGCGACCAAGAAGATGGCGTACCGCCACTCTGGTTACCCGGGTGGTCTCAGCCAGACTCCCATCGGCGAGCTGCTGGAGAAGGACGCCCGCAAGGCGATCGAGAACGCGGTCTGGGGCATGCTCCCCAAGAACCGGCTCGGTCGGCAGATGCTGAAGAAGCTCAAGGTGTACTCCGGCCCGGAGCACCCCCACGCGGCCCAGCAGGCCAAGCCCTTCGAGATCTCCCAGATCTCCCAGTAAGACTTTCCAGCGAGATCTGAGGACCTGAAGTGACTGAGAACATTACCGAGACCGAGCCTGTCGAGGCCGACGTCGAAGAGACCTACGAGGTCAACGAGGAAGGCGTGGCGTACTCCTCCGAGAGCGCTCCGAGCCTGGAGACCCCGGCCCGTCCGGCCACCATCGCGCCTGCCGGTGCGACCGGTCGCCGCAAGGAAGCCGTTGCCCGCGTCCGGATCGTCCCGGGCACCGGCGAGTGGACCGTCAACGGCCGCACCCTGGACAGCTACTTCCCGAACAAGCTGCACCAGCAGGTTGTCAACGAGCCGTTCGCGACCCTGCAGCTCGAGGGCCGCTTCGACGTGATCGCCCGCATCCACGGCGGCGGCATCACCGGTCAGGCCGGCGCCCTGCGTCTCGGCGTGGCTCGCTGCCTGAACTCCATCGACGAGGAGACCAACCGTCCGTCGCTCAAGAAGGCCGGGCTGCTCACGCGTGACGCCCGCGTCATCGAGCGCAAGAAGGCCGGTCTCAAGAAGGCCCGCAAGGCGCCTCAGTTCAGCAAGCGCTAAGGGTTCGCCGTACATGGCGAAGCTTTTCGGCACGGACGGGGTCCGGGGTCTGGCGAACGGTCATCTGACCGCGGAGCTGGCCCTGGACCTTTCCGTTTCCGCAGCGCACGTGCTCGCCGAGCGCGGCACCTTCTCCGGTCATCGGCCGGTGGCGGTGGTCGGACGGGACACCCGGATCTCCGGGCAGTTCCTCGAGGCTGCAGTGGTCGCCGGGCTCGCCTCGGCCGGGGTGGACGTGCTGCTGCTCGGCGAGATCCCGACGCCCGGGGTGGCGTACCTGACCGCGTCCTTGGGCGCGGACCTCGGCGTGATGCTCTCGGCCTCGCACAACGCGATGCCGGACAACGGCATCAAGTTCCTCTCCCGCGGCGGCGTCAAGCTCGACGACACCATCGAAGACGCGATCGAAGCGCGCCTCGAAGAGCCGTGGGAGCGCCCGATCGGCGGTGACGTGGGCCGGGTGCGGATGCACACCACCGCGATCCCCGAGTACGCCGCGCACCTCGACGGCACCCTGACCCGCCGGCTCGACGGCCTCAAGGTCGTCCTGGACTGCGCTCACGGCGCCGCTTCGGTGGCCGGTCCGAAGGCGCTGCGCGACGCGGGTGCCGAAGTGATCGCGATCTGTGCCGAGCCGGACGGGTTGAACATCAACGACGGCTGCGGTTCGACGTACCTCGAGGTGCTCCAGGCGGCGGTCCTCGAGCACGGCGCCGATGTCGGGTTCGCCCTGGACGGCGACGCCGACCGGTGCTTGGCGGTCGATGCAGCCGGGGTCGTCGTCGACGGCGACCAGATCCTCGCGATCCTGGCGATCGCGCTCAAGGAGCAGGGCCGGCTGCACGAGGACACCGTGGTGGCCACCGTGATGTCGAACCTCGGCTTCGTGCACGCCATGACGGCTGCCGGCATCACCGCCGTACGGACTGCGGTCGGAGACCGGTACGTCCTAGAGGAGATGAAGGCGTCAGGTCACAACCTCGGCGGCGAGCAGTCCGGGCACGTCATCCTCTCCGAGCACGCCACCACCGGCGACGGCGTCCTGACCGCGCTGCAGGTCCTGGACCGGATGGCGGCTACCGGCGCATCGATCGCCGAGCTGGCCGGCGTGATGGTCCGGCTTCCGCAGATCCTGGTGAACGTCCCGGGTGTCGATAAGGCCCGTACCCACGCCGACGAGGCCCTGGCAGCCGCTGTCACCGAAGCCGAGGCCGAGCTGGGCGCCTCCGGCCGGGTCCTGCTGCGCCCCTCGGGCACCGAGCCCCTGGTGCGGGTGATGGTCGAGGCCGCCTCAGCCGAGCAGGCTGCTGCTGTGGCCGGCAAGCTCGCCGACGTGGTCCGCGAGCGCCTCGCCCTCTAAAACCAGATAGTCCCCGCCGAAAAGCACCAGCTGGCTCTGCCAGATGGTGCTTTTCGGCGGGGACTATCCCAATTGATCGGCGGGTCAGGGGTGCTCGGCGTAGTGGGCGCCGGTGCGCTGGAAGTGCTCGTCGTCGGTCTCGTCGCCGTGGCCGGGCCACCAGGCTGCGTGCCCGATCAGCGCGGTCAGGGCTGGGGTGAAGAACATCGCCATCACGAACGCCGCGGTGAAGATGCCGAAGGCGAGCGAGAAGCCCAGGGACACGATCAGGTTGTTCCCGGCCAGCATGAACGTCGCGAACGAGCCGGTCAGGATCAGGCCGGCCGATGCGATCGTGGGGCCGGCGTGCTTGACCGCCTCCGCAGCTGCCTCGCGGGGAGGCTTGCCCAGACGGGCTTCATCTCGCAGGCGCGCGATCATCAGGATGTTGTAGTCGGTACCGAGCGCGACGACGAACATATAGATGTAGATCGGCAGCAGGAAGAACAGGCCAGCGTCTCCCTGGATGTGCTGGAACATCACGACGGTCGCGCCCAGGGTGCCGGCGAAGCCGAGACCGACCGAGGCCATCAGGTACAGGGGCGCCACCAGGCTGCGCAGCAGCAGCGCCAGGATGAGCAGGATGATCAGCGCCGCGACCGGGAACACCACGGAGTAGTCGCGGGCCATCGCCTTGCCCAGGTCGACGAAGACGGAGGTCTGACCGCCGACGTAGGCGCGGGTGCCTGTCGGCGCGGACTTGTGCGCGGCCGTCCTGATCGGCCCGCGGACGTTGTCCTCGGCGGTCTGGGAGGTCGGCGAACCGGCCAGGATCGCGCTGAACAGTGCGGTCTTCCCATCCTTCGACAACACTCCTGGAGCGACCTGGTCGATGCCCTTGGCTGCCGCGATGTCTTTGGCGTAGCCGGGGAGAATGCTCGGGTCGATGGCCTTGCCGTCGGTCGAGGTCAGCATCACGGTGATCGGGTTGGTCTCACCCGCCGGCAGGTGCGCCTCGAGGGTGTGCAGCGCCTTGGTCGACTCGGCCTTCGCGGGAAGGCTGGAGTCGAAGTCGAAGGACGGGGTGAACCCGAGGGCGAAGACCGCCAGTACGGCGAGGATCAGGCCCGACGCGGCGGCGAACACGACCGGGCGCTTGCCCAGTGCCGTGCCGATCTTGGCGAACTGCGCGCCCTCCGGCTCGATCATGTACTTCTTGGTCGGCCAGAACAGGCGTCGGCCCAGCAGCGAGACGACGGCCGGGACCAGCGTCAGGGCGGCGACCAGGGTGACGGCGACCGCGATCGCCAGAGCCGGTCCGATCGACCGGAACACGCTGAGCGAGGACAAGACCAGTGCCATGAACGCCACGATGACCGCGCCACCAGCGGAGGCGATCGCCTCGCCGGCCCGCTCCATCGCGGTGACCAGGGCCACCTTCGGGTCGTCCCCGGCGCGCAGTCGCTCCCGGTAGCGGAACAGCAAGAAGAGTATGTAGTCGGTCCCGATGCCGAACAGGACGACGATCAGGATCTCCTGGACGGAGCTATCTGCCTTGAGGTTGAAGAGCTGGTTGGCCCAGGCGATGAAGCCATTGGCCACCCCTTGGACGATGAACACGATCAGCAGAGGCAGCAGGCAGATGATGACGCTGCGGAAGATCAGGCCGAGCAGGATGACGATGATCAGGACTGTGCCGATGAAGACCAGCGCGAGCGTCGACTTCGACGCGTCCTGGGAGTCCGAGCCCTGCGCCACCTGTCCGGTGACGCCGAGGTGCAGATCGGTCCCCTTGACCATCGACTGGGCGTCCTTGCGCAGCGACTTCACAGCCTTGAAGGCGGTGTCGTCGAAGCCAGTCGACTTGGCCGAGAGCCCGTAGACCCCGAGCTGCACGATGCCGTCCTTCGACGGCGGCTGGGCGACGCCCGGCAGGAAGACCTTCTCGTTCAGCTTCGGGTTCAGCGCAGTGACGATGGAGGCGATCTTGGCCGAGTCGGTCGACGTGAGCTTGCTGCCGTCGGCGCGGTCGAAGACGAGGATGGCGCCGGGCTGGGTGGCAGTCGGGAACGCCTTGGTCTGCAGGTCGGTCGCCTTGATCGACTCGTACTTAGACGGCAGGAAGCTCGAGGTGTCCTGGGTCGAGGTCAGCTTGGGGGCGGCGACCATGACAACGATCGCGAGCAGCACCCAGGCGCCGATGATGTACCAAGGGAACCTGTTAACGAAACGACCGAGGGCAGCAAACATGTCCCAACCCTAGAGTCCGTCCGGTTGCCCCGACGAATCCATAAACCATGCCGTCCGTCACACTCGGCCGTCCAGCAGCCCTAGAGTCGGCCAATGAGCTTCGTCCTGGTCACCCGCCCCGTTCCCGAGGTCGCCGTGGTGACCCTGAACCGCCCGGAGCGGATGAACGCGATGGCGTTCGACGTGATGGTGCCGTTCCGCGACGAGCTGGTGGCTCTCGGGCACGACAATTCGGTGCGCGCGGTGGTGATCACCGGCGCCGGGCGCGGGTTCTGCTCGGGTGCCGACCAGGAGTCGGCCGGCACCCCGCCGTACGTCGAGGGGCTGACCCGGCCGACGTACGCGCTGCGCTCGATGGAGATGCTCGAGGACATCACCTTGACCCTGCGGCGACTGCACCAGCCGGTGATCGCCGCGATCAACGGCGCCGCGATCGGCGGCGGGCTGTGTCTGACGCTGGCGTGCGACATCCGGATCGCGGCACCGGCGGCGTACTTCCGGGCGGCCGGGATCAACAACGGCCTGACCGCCAGCGAGTTGGGCCTGTCCTACCTGCTGCCCCGCGCGATCGGGTCGTCGCGAGCGGCCGAGATCATGCTCACCGGCCGCGATGTGCAGGCCGAGGAGGCCGAGCGGATCGGCCTGGTCAGCGAGATCGCCGAAGACGTCGTCGCTCGCGCGGTCGAGATGGGCCAGCGCGTCGCCGGCTTCTCCCAGCCCGGCGTCGAGCTCACCAAGCGCACCCTGATCGCCGGTCTCGACGCCTCGTCGCTCGAGGGCCAGATGCAGGCCGAGGGCCTCGGCCAGCTCTACCTGCGCATCCTCACCGACAACTTCGAGGAGGCCACCCGCGCCCGGAAGGAAGGGCGGCCGGCGCGGTTCAGCGACACCCGCTAGATCGCCTGCAGGCTCACCGGGACAACACGGCCACGGTGTAGTCGTCGCTCGGTGCTGCGAGCTCGTAGGTGCCGAACCGGTGCTGGACGGTGAGGTCCGCTGCTGCCACATCGGCGGCGAATTCTGCGTACGGGTAGGCGCGGGCGCTGGTCGGGCCGTCCTGTGCGTGGAAGCCGACCAGGACGCGGCCGGTGGGAGCGAGCACGTCGCGCACGGCGGCGAGCAGCCGCTGCTCGGTGGCCGGGGCGAGCAGCACGAGCACGTTCCCGACCAGGACGACCAGGTCGAACGGCGCGCCCAGATCGAGGTCCGGCAGTGCGAGCAGGTCTGATTCGACCACCTCGAGGCCGGGGTAGCGCCGTCGGCTCTCGGCCACCAGCTCGGCGTCCTTCTCCACGCAGATGACGTCATGTCCCCGCGCGGCAAGCGTGGCACCGACCCGTCCGATGCCGCTGCCGGCGTCGAGGATCCGCGCGCCGCGCTGCACCAGTGCGTCGGCCAGGCGCGCCTCGCCGTCGACGTCGGCGCCCTCGGCGATCAGGCTCGCGAACCGCTCGGCGTAGGTCCCCTTCGGACCGGTCTCCCAACGGGTCGGGGGCAGATCGTCAGAGCCATCAGGGCCGTCAGGCGTCGCCATCAGAGCTTCCGGAGCCGGACCCAGCGCACCGAGTGATCGCCGCCCTTGCGCAGTACCAGGGTGGCGCGGGACCGGCTGGGCGCGACGTTGGCCGAGAGGTTGGGCCCGTTGATCTCATCCCAGATCCGCCCCGCCTCCGCGACCGACTCGTCGTGGGAGAGGCCGGCGTACTTGGCGAAGTAGGACTGCGGATCGCGGAACGCGGTCTCGCGCAACCGCAGGAACCGCTCGGTGTACCACTGCTTGATGTCGTTGGTCGCTGCGTCGACGTAGATGGTGAAGTCGAAGAAGTCGCTGACCGCCAGACCGGTCCGTCCGTCGGGCCGGGTCTGCGCCGGCTGCAGCACGTTGAGTCCCTCGATGATGATGATGTCGGGCCGGTGCACGATCACCTTCTCCTCGGTGACGTCGTAGGTCAGGTGCGAGTAGACCGGTGCCTCGACCTCGTCACGGCCGGACTTGATGTCGATCACGAACTTCAGCAGCGCCTTGCGGTCATAGGACTCCGGGAAGCCCTTGCGGTGCAGCAGCCCGCGACGCTCGAGCTCGGCGTTCGGGTAGAGGAAGCCGTCGGTGGTCACCAGCGATACCTTCGGGTGCGCAGGCCAGTGCGCGAGCATCTGCTGCAGCACCCGGGCGGTGGTGGACTTGCCGACCGCGACGGACCCGGCGAGCCCGATCACGAACGGAGTCCGAGGCGGCGTCGGCCGGTCCAGGAAGTCCTCCTGGGCCCGGTGCAGGGTGCCGGCGGACTCGACGTACAGGCTGAGCAGTCGGGAGAGCGGCAGGTACACCTCGGCCACCTCGCCGAGGTCGAGCTGCTCCCCGAGCCCACGGACCCGCTCGATCTCGAGCTCGCTGAGCGGCTGGTCGAGGTGCGAGCCCAGCTCGGCCCAGGCGGCCCGGTCCAGCTCGACGTACGGCGATGCCTCGTTGATGCGCCCGCCGTTCGCCATGTGGCGATTCTTTCAGTCCCCGCTCGCGGGCGCGGGGGCAGGGCCGTTCAGCGCCTAGACTCACCCCCATGTGCGGCATCGTCGGATACGTCGGGGACAAGCAGGCCCGTGACGTCGTGATCGAAGGATTGCGGCGCATGGAGTACCGCGGCTACGACTCCGCCGGCATCGCCCTGGTCACCGGGACCGGCGCCTCGGGGGCCATCGCCGCCGACAAGCGGGCCGGCAAGCTCGCCAACCTGGAGAAGGCCATCGCCGAGGAGCCGCTCCCGGCCTCGACGACGGGGATCGGGCACACCCGCTGGGCTACCCATGGCGCTCCGAACGACGTCAACGCACACCCGCATCTGGGCCCGCGGCGCCGGGTGGCGGTCGTGCACAACGGCATCCTGGAGAACTTCGCCCGGCTGCGCGACGAGCTCGAGCGTGCGGGCCACGACCTGGTCTCCGAGACCGACACCGAGGTCGCCGCGCACCTGCTCGAGGACGAGGTCCTCGCCGGTGCCGACCTGACCACCGCGATGCAGCGGGTCTGCTGCCGCCTCGAGGGTGCGTTCACCTTGGTCGCCGTCGACGCCCACGATCCCTCGCGCGTGGTCGCGGCCCGCCGCAACTCCCCGCTGGTCGTCGGGATCGGCGAGGGCGAGAACTTCATCGGCTCGGACGTCGCGGCGTTCATCGAGCACACCAGGGACGCACTCGAGCTCGGCCAGGACCAGGTCGTCACGATCACCCGGGACGGCGTCGAGGTGACCGACTTCCTCGGCCACCCGGCAGCCGGTCGGCCGTACCACGTCGACTGGGACCTCGCGGCCGCCGAGAAGGACGGCCACGACTGGTTCATGCGCAAGGAGATCTTCGAGCAGCCGCGCGCCATCGCCGACGCTCTTCTCGGCCGGCACGACGAGGCCGGGCTGCTCCAGCTCGACGAGGTCCGTATCAGCGATGACGAGCTGCGCGACGTCGACAAGGTCATCATCATCGCGTGCGGCAGCTCGAACTACGCCGCGATGGTCGCCAAGTACGCGATCGAGCACTGGACCCGGATCCCCTGCGAGGTCGAGCTCTCCCACGAGTTCCGCTACCGCGACCCGATCCTGACCCGGAACACGCTGGTGGTCGCGATCAGCCAGTCAGGCGAGACCGCCGACACCCTGATGGCGATCCGGCACGCGATCAAGCAGAAGGCCAAGGTGCTGGCGATCTGCAACACCAACGGCTCGACCATCCCGCGCGAGTCCGACGCCGTGATCTACACCCACGCCGGGCCCGAGATCGGCGTCGCCTCGACCAAGGGCTTCCTGACCCAGCTGGTCGCCTGCTACCTGCTTGGGCTCTACCTGGCGCAGGTCCGCGGGACCAAGTTCGGCGACGAGATCGCGGCCGTGGTCGACGAGCTGGCGCAGATGCCGGACCGGGTCCAGCAGGTGCTCGACGACGCCGACTCGATCTATGCGCTCGCGCAGCGCTTCCTCGGCACCCGGTCGGTGCTGTTCCTCGGACGCCACGCCGGCTTCCCGGTGGCGCTGGAGGGTGCGCTCAAGCTCAAGGAGCTGGCCTACATCCATGCCGAGGGTTTTGCTGCCGGCGAGCTCAAGCACGGGCCGATCGCGCTGATCGAGCCGGGCCTGCCGGTTTTCTGCGTCGTGCCGCCGCGGGGTCGCGACCAGCTCCACGACAAGATGATCTCGGCCATCCAGGAGGTCCGTGCCCGCGGCGCGCTGACGATCGTGCTCGCCGAAGAGGACGACGACGAGGTCACGCCGTACGCCGACATCCTGATCCCGCTGCCGACCGTGCCGACCCTGCTGCAGCCGCTGGTGGCGACGATCCCGATGCAGTTGTTCAGCTGCGAGCTGGCCACCCTGATGGGCCACGACGTCGACCAGCCGCGCAACCTGGCCAAGTCCGTCACTGTCGAATGATCGGGATTGGCGTCGACGTCGTCGACATCAGTCGTTTCGGGGAGAGCCTAGGGCGCACTCCGGCACTCCGCGACAAGCTGTTCACCTCTGCTGAGGCGGTACTGCCGCTGGCCTCGCTGGCTGCCAGGTTCGCCGCGAAGGAGGCGCTGGCCAAGGCGCTAGGCGCACCGGGCAACCTCGCCTGGCACGACGCCGAGGTGGTCACGGAGCCCTCGGGCCAGCCGGTGATGCGGCTGCGAGGCACCGTCCTGGCCCGCGCCACGGAGCTCGGCGCCACCACCACGCACCTCTCGCTCTCCCACGATGCCGGTGTCGCGATCGCGTTCCTCACCCTGACCTGAGTTGTGTGCCCCAGGGCGCGCTATCCCGCGGACTCAGGCACACAACCCGTGTCGTTTCAGGTCGGCAGCAACCACGTCAGGGCTATCGCGAAGTTCTCGGGCCGTGCACCGGATGACCAGCCGACCGGTCGCCGACAAGTGACGCTGGCGCGCCAGGTCGTCCTCCCAGTGGCGTGCATCCATGTGGAACGCGCCGTCGACCTCCACTATCAAGGTCCGGCCGTCTCTCAGGTCCCACTCGCAGTCGGTGAACCGGATCCGGCCGGTTGCATCCCTCCGCTGCGTCTGGCGGCGCGGCCTAGGCAGTCCGTTCCGGCGACAGAGCCTCCCGATGTCGATCTCAGCGAGTGACTCGGCTCCACCTCGGATATCGGTCAGCGAGGTGCGGAGCAGTCGTGCTCGACGAAGAGGGCGCATCAGCTCGAGCTGGTCGAGCAGGTTCTGCGCAGTACAGAGGCGCTGTTGAACGACGGCGGCCAGGAGCCCCTGGGCGGTTCGTGCGGAACGCTCATAGCGGCGAAGAGCAGAGCAGCCGGCTCGGGTGCGGCGATCGGCAGTGCCAGAGGTGCGGCCATCGCTGAAAGCGGACGGCGGGTTCTGAAGTAGCGAATGCCGGGGATGGGATCGAAGGAGAGCTCGTCGTCGACCAGCACCGTGATCTCGTCGCGGTGCCAATTCTTCAGACCGTGCCACTCCAGAGGGGACAGTCCACCGACAAGGGCGCTGCCGCCAGCGTGCAGCACGCCGAGCCAGACCTGTTCGGGCCAGCGGAGCGTGCCGGTGAACGTGCTGAACACAGTGCTCGATCTGGACGCCCATCGTCGCGCACGTAGGTGGTTGCGAACCCGGTCGGAGTCGATGCCGAGCGTGTTGAGTTGACGGCGCGCGATCACCCTCTCTGTGCGGCCGCAACCGATTCCAGTCCTGCATCGGCAGATGGTGGCCGCTGGGTGCCGGTGTGCGCTGGCTCCCTCCACAGCTGACGAGTCGTGTGCCCCAGGGAGCAGCGTGGCGCGTGGCCAGGCACACGACCGGATAACTTGGGGGGATGAGGCGGGCACACGCGGTCGAGCAGGTCCGGTCGGCCGAGGGCGAGGCGCTGGCGGCGCTGCCTGATGGGGCCCTGATGCAGCGGGCGGCTGCCGGGCTGGCGGTGGCGATCAGCGATCTGCTCGGCGGCTGCTACGGGCGCCGGGTGCTGCTGCTGGTGGGGTCCGGCGACAACGGCGGCGATGCCCTGTACGCCGGAGCGATGCTGGCCCGCCGCGGCGCGCAGGTCGAGGCGCTGCTGCTTTCGGAGAACGTGCACGCCGGCGGCCTCGCCGCCCTGCGCGCCCGGGCGGCGCGGGTCGTGACGGCGGAGACCGCCACCCTCCCCGACGTCGTGGTGGACGGCATCGTCGGCATCGGCGGCCGGCCGGGGCTGCGGCCCGACGCGGAGTCCGCCGTCGGCCTGTTCCCGGACGCGCGGGTCGTTGCCGTCGACGTACCCAGCGGCGTCAACGTCGACACCGGCGAGCTCGACGGCCCGCACGTGGTCGCCGACCTCACCGTCACCTTCGGCACCCACAAGCCGTGCCACCTCCTCGACCCGGCAGCACAGGCGTGCGGGGTGGTCACCCTGGTCGGCCTCGAGCTGGACCTGCCCGACGCGCCCGTCGAGGCACTGCAGGCCGCGGACGTAGCCGCGCTGCTGCCGCGGCCCGATGCTGCTGCCCACAAGTACACCCGGGGCGTGGTCGGAGTCAGTGCCGGCTCGACCGCCTACCCGGGCGCCGCAGTCCTCTGCGCGTCCGGAGCGTCCAGCGGCCTGGCCGGCATGGTCCGGTACGTCGGCCCCGCAGCAGCAGAAGTCGTGCAGCAGCACCCGGGCATCGTGGTGGGTTCCGGTCGTGTTCAGGCATGGGTGGTCGGTCCCGGCAGTGGTGACGCGGCGCCGGAGGCGCTCGCGACAGCGCTGGAGGACCGGGTCCCGACCGTCGTTGACGCAGCAGCGTTGCGGGCGCTCGGTGAGGGCCGGCCCGACCTGGTCCTCACGCCGCACGCGGGTGAGCTGGCCGGACTGCTGAACATCGACCGCGAGGTCGTCGAGGGCCGCCAGCTCGAGCACGCCCGGCTCGCTGCCCGCCGGTTCGGCTGTGTCGTGGTGCTCAAGGGCCGGCGGACGCTGATCGCGCACCCAGACGGCCGGATCCGGGTCACCACCAGCGGCGTGCCGTGGCTGGCGGTCGCCGGTGCCGGCGACGTCCTGGCCGGTCTGATCGGGTCGCTGCTCGCTGCCGGCCTCGACCCCTACGACGCAGCGTCTGCCGGCTCCTGGCTGCACGGCGCCGCGGCCGTCTATGCCGGTCACGGCGGCCCGGTGACCCCCGAGGCTGTGGCCGACGCGATCGCACCGGTGGTGCGCTCCCTGCTCGGCTGAACGGCGCTCTGGAAGGATGGGCGCACCATGACAGCCACTCCCAGCGCGACCGAACCGACCGACGACTACTTGCGCGCCGAGATCGTCGTCGACCTCAGTGTGATCCGCCGCAACGTCGAGCAGCTCTGCCACGCGGTAGCGGCCGGCACCGACGGCCCTGCGGTGATGGTCGTGGTCAAGGCCGACGGCTACGGTCACGGCCTGTTCGGCAGCGCCCGGGCGGCCCGCGCCGGCGGCGCGACGTGGCTCGGCGTCGCGGAGCGCGAGGAGGCGCTCGACCTGCGCGGCGACGGCGACACCGGCCGGATCCTGGCCTGGCTCTCGATGCCCGGCGAGGACTTCGGCACCCTGATCGAGGCCGACATCGATGTCGCGGCGTACTCGACCCAGCAGCTCGCGGAGATCGCCGACGCCGCCCGGACGCTGGGCCGACCGGCCCGGGTGCACCTCAAGATCGACACCGGCCTGTCCCGCGGCGGCGCCCCGATCGCGGAGTGGGCCGACCTGGTCGCCGCCGCCCGCACGGCAGAGGAGGCAGGGGAGGTCAGTGTCGTCGGCATCTGGTCGCACCTGGCCTGCGCCGATGAGCCGGACCACCCCTCCAACGACGAGCAGGAGGGCGTGTTCGAGGCGGCCCTCGAGGTCGCCGACGAGGCCGGCCTGAAGCCCGAGGTCCGGCACCTGTCCAACTCCGCTGCGGCTCTGCTGCGCCCGAGCGCCTGGTACGACCTGGTCCGGTTCGGCATCGCGGCGTACGGGTTCTCCCCGGCTCCGGCGGTGACCAGTGCCGAGGACCTCGGCCTCGTGCCGGCGATGACGGTCCGGGCGAAGGCCGCGCTGACCAAGGACCTGGTCCCGGGCGACTCGGTCTCCTACGGCCACACCTGGACGATCGACGCACCGACCCGGGTCGCCCTCGTCCCGCTCGGCTACGGCGACGGCATCCCGCGGCACGCGTCCTCGACTGCCCAGGTCGCCGTGCGCGGCACCCGCGGACGGCTGCTCGGCCGGGTCTGCATGGACCAGATCGTGGTGGAGGCTCCGCGCGGCACCATCGCCGGGGACGAGGTCGTCCTCTTCGGCCCGGGCACCGGCGGCGAGCCGACCGCGCAGGACTGGGCCGAGTGGTCCGACACGATCTCCTACGAGATCGTCACCCGGATCGGAGGGAACGCCGGACGCGCCGAGCGCCGCTGGATCGATGACGACGGGACCTTGGTGTGATCGAGGTCCAAGAGGTCCGAGCCGAGCGGGCAGAGGACGTCCTGGCGCTGATCCACACCAGCTTCGCTGATCGGCCGGCGCTGGATCCACCGACGACCGCGCTCGAGGAGACTCTGGCGAGCGTGACCGCTGCGCTCGCCGAGCACGGCGGCCTGGTCGCGATGTACGACGGCGAGCCGGTCGGCGCTCTGCTCTTCCGCGCCGAGGGCCGGCTGCTCGGGCTCCGCCGGGTCGGGGTCCTGGCGAGCGCGCGGCGGCACGGCATCGCGAGCCTGCTCGCCGAGCGTGCTGAGTTCGTCGCGCGTGAACGAGGCTTCGCGGGCCTCCGTCTCGAGGCCCGGGTCGAGCTGCCCAGCACGGTCCGGTTCTGGCACGGTCACGGGTACGTCGAGACCGACCGCGACGGGCCTCGGCTGCACCTGCAGCGACTGCTGCCGACCGAGCTCACCCTGCCCGCACCCGAGGACACCCAGCGAGCCGGGCACGCGCTCGGCGCCCTCCTGCGGGCTGGCGACCTGGTGATCCTCACCGGCGACCTGGGTGCCGGCAAGACGACCTTCACCCAGGGGCTCGGCGACGGGCTCGGCATCCGCGGCCCGGTCACCTCGCCGACGTTCGTGATCTCCCGGGTGCACCCCTCGCTGGTCGGCGGACCCGGCCTGATCCACGTCGACGCCTACCGTCTGGGCGACGCGGCCGAGCTCGACGATCTCGACCTGGACACCGACGTCGAGGACGCAGTCACCGTGGTCGAGTGGGGCTCTGGCCTCGCCGAGGCGCTGAGCAACGATCGCCTCGAGCTCGCACTGACCCGGGCCGCCGACGACGTGCGCACTCTCACCATCACGCCGCTAGGCGGCCGCTGGACCGACGTGGACCTCGGTAGCCTCGGGTAATGCTGCTCGCCTTCGACACCGCCACGCCGCACGTCACCGTCGCCCTGCACGACGGCGACCGAGTCGTGGCCGAGTACGCGTCGGCGGAGTCGATGAAGCACGGCGAGATGCTGGCCCCCGGGATCGCCTCGGTGCTCGAGCAGGCCGGCGCGGCCAGTCGGGACATCACCGCGATCGCCGTCGGCGTCGGCCCGGGCCCGTTCACAGGGCTGCGGGTGGGCCTGGTCACCGCGCGCACGATGGCGCTGGCGCTCGACGTCCCCGTGTACGGGGTCTGCACCCTCGACATCCTGGCGGCCGAGGCGATGGACGCCGGCCACGACGAGTTCCTGATCGCCACCGACGCCCGTCGCAAGGAGGTCTACCTGGCCTCCTACGCGAGCCGGCAGCGCGTCGGCGGCCCGGACGTGGTCACGCCCGCGGACGTCGCCACCGACCTGCTCGTCGTGGGACGGGGGGCGCTGCTCTACCCCGAGGCGTTCCCCAACGCAGCCGGACCCGAGCACCCCGATGCGGCCGTGCTCGCCGAAGTCGTGGTGGGCGAGCGCTTCGAGCTGCTCGACCCGGACCCGCTCTACCTGCGCCGCCCCGACGCCGTCGCCGGGCTGAGCGCGAAGAAGGTCTCATGAGCATCGGCGAGGCGGTAGGTGAGGACGTGGCCGCGGTCGTGGCGCTGGAGGCGGAGACCCAAGGGGCCGATGCCTGGAGCGAGGGCCTGGTACGCGAGGGCGTCGAGGGCGGGCTGCCCACGGTGTCCTACCTGGTCGCCCGCGACGATGCTGCGGTCGTGGTCGGCTACGCCGTCGCGTCGTACGCCGGGGATATCGCCGAGCTGCAGCGGATCGGGGTCACCACCGCCGCCCGGCGCCACGGCCTCGCCTCAGCACTGCTCGACGCCGTCGTCGCGCACGCCCCCTCGACCGGGGCCGACCGGCTGCTGCTCGAGGTCCGCTCCGACAACCGCGGCGCGCTCGCCTTCTACGCTGCCCGCGACTTCGTGGAGATCGACAGGCGCCCGCGCTACTACCGCGACGGCACCGATGCCGTAGTGATGCGGCTGCCGCTGGTCGCCGGGTGCGGGGGAGGCGGACGATGACGAACGAGCCGTTGGTGCTGGGCATCGAGACCTCCTGCGACGAGACCGGCATCGGCATCGTCCGCGGCCACACGCTGCTCGCCGACGCCGTCGCCTCCTCGGTCGAGGAGCACGCGCGGTTCGGGGGCGTCGTACCGGAAGTCGCCTCGCGGGCGCACCTGGAAGCGATGGTGCCGACCCTGCAGCGCGCCTGCGAGACAGCCGGCATCGCACTCGGCGACGTCGACGCGATCGCGGTGACCTCGGGCCCGGGCCTGGCCGGCGCCCTGCTCGTCGGCGTCGCTGCTGCGAAAGCGCTCGCGATCGCTCTGGAGAAGCCGCTGTACGGCGTCAACCACCTGGCCTCGCACGTGGCCGTGGACCAGCTCGAGCACGGCCCGCTGCCGGACCCGTGCCTTGCGCTGCTCGTCTCCGGCGGGCACTCCTCGCTACTCCGCGTCGACGACGTCACCTCCTCGGTGACCCCGCTCGGCGCGACGATCGACGACGCGGCCGGCGAGGCGTTCGACAAGGTCGCCCGGCTGCTCGGGCTGCCGTTCCCCGGCGGCCCGCACATCGACCGGGTGGCGCGCGACGGCAGCACCGTGGCGATCGACTTCCCGCGCGGCCTGACGTCGCGTCGCGACCTCGAGCGGCACCGCTTCGACTTCTCCTTCTCCGGGCTCAAGACCGCGGTCGCCCGGTGGGTCGAGGCCCGAGAAGCGAGTGGCGAGCCGGTCCCGGTCGCCGACGTCGCAGCCTCGTTCCAGGAGGCGGTCGTCGACGTGCTCGTGCGCAAGGCGGTCGATGCGGCGGTGGCCGAGGGCATCGAGGACATCCTGATCGGCGGGGGAGTCGCGGCCAACTCGCGGCTGCGGTACGTCGCCGAGGAGCGTGCCGCGGCGAAGGGCATCCGGGTGCGCGTCCCCCGGCCAGGACTGTGCACAGACAACGGCGCGATGGTGGCTGCGCTCGGCTCCGAGATGGTCGCCCGCGGCCGGACGCCGTCGCCGCTGGATCTGCCGGCCGACTCCTCGATGCCGGTGGACCACCTGCTGAACTGAGGCGGCCAGGGTGTGGCCAGGTGTGCGCACGGGCCCGCTGGGTACCGGCGTGAGGTGACCACCGAACAGAGTGCTGGCCCTGTCCTCGTCGCCGGTGGCACCGGGTTCGTCGGCCGCCGCCTGGTGGCAGCGCTTGCCGAGGACGGTCGCGACGTACGAGTGATGACCCGCTCGCCGGAGGCCCAGCGCGGGCCGGGCGAGCCGGTGTACGGCGACGTCGCCGACCCGGGATCGCTGGCAGCGGCACTGGCCGGCTGCGGATCGGCGTACTACCTGGTGCACTCGCTGGACACCGCCGACTTCGAGGAGCGCGACGCCGAGGCGGCCGCGGCGTTCGGGCGAGCAGCGGCCGATGCGGAGATCCGCCAGATCGTCTACCTCGGCGGCCTGGGCGACGACTCCGACGACCTCTCCGCGCACCTGCGCAGCCGGCGCGAGGTCGAGGAGCTGCTCGGGGCCGCCGGCGTCCCGGTGACGGTGCTGCGGGCCGGGATCGTGATCGGTCACGGCGGCATCTCCTGGGAGATCACCCGCCAGCTCGTCGAGCACCTTCCGGCGATGGTGACGCCGCGCTGGGTGCGCACCCGGACCCAGCCGATCGCCATCGACGACGTGGTCCGCTACCTCGTCGGCGTCCTGGACGAGCCCGAGGCGATCGGGAGGGTCTTCGAGATCGGCGGCCCGGACGTGCTGGAGTACCGCGAGATGCTGACCAGGGTCGCGGCGATGGAGGACCGGAAGCTGCCGATCTTCCCGGTGCCGGCGCTGACGCCGGGGCTCTCGTCGCGGTGGCTGTCGCTGGTCACCGATGTCGACACCCGGACCGGTCGCAACCTGGTGGACTCGATGGCCAACGAGGTGGTCGTGCACGACGACTCGATCCGCTCGGTGGTCCCCTTCGAGCCGACGGGGTACGACGACGCCGTCCGGCATGCGCTCGAGGAGAGGAAGGGCCTGCGGTGAGCGGGCTGCGACGCCGCCGGCAGGTCGTGGCCGGGACCGGGCTGGTCGGCACGGCCCTGCTCGGCCGCTCGCTGGCGACGGCGCCGGGATCAGCATCGTTCTACGCCTCGACTGCCGCCGTTGCCGGGACCTGGTCCGCAGGCGGGCTGCTGTCGGGACGGCTGAGCCGGGGCAGTGCGCTACGCCGCCCGGTGCTCACCCCGCTCGCTACGGGGGTCGGTGCCTTCGGCGTCTTCTACGGCGCTGCTCTGGTGGCCCGGCGCATCCCGGTGCTCGCGGAGGCGATCACCGACGTCCTCGGATTCGCGCACGCGGGCGATGACCGGCTCGTGCTCGCGACCACCCTGGCCAACGGCGTCGGCGAGGAGGTCTTCTTCCGCGGCGCCCTGTACGACGCCCTCGGACCGCACCGCCCGGTCGCCGCCTCGACCGCTCTGTACGCCGCGTCGACCGCCGCCACCCGCAACCCGGCGCTGGTGCTGGCCGCGTCTGTGATGGGGACGCTGTTCGGCCTCCAGCGCCGGGAGTCCGGCGGGATCCAGGCACCGCTGATCACGCACCTGACCTGGTCGACCCTGATGGTCCGGTTCCTGCCGCCGCTGTTCCGGCGGCCCCAGGGCCGGCCTACTGGGGGCCGGCGGGGATGATCAGCGGCGTCTGGTAGTCGGTCTGCAGCCCGCCGACGACTGCGGTCGCGCGGTCGAGCGTGCCGTTGCGCGAGAGCCGCAGGATGGCCTCCTTGCCGTCTCCCCGCTGCTGTGCGATGACCAGCAGGTTGTCGGAGTCGTCGAACGCCGTGTCCGTCGTGTCGAAGCCCTTGGCGCCCAGGTTCGTCGTAGCGACCACCTGGCCTGTCGCTGCGTCGAGGATCGCGACCTGCGTCGTGTCATCGGTGTCCAGGGCGGTAGCGGCGACGTACTTCCCGTCGTAGCTGAAGGAGACCGGGTCCCAGTCGGGCGAGGACCAGACGGTCTGGTGGGTCCGGAGCGAGACGACCCTGCCGACGCCGCGGCCCGTGCCTGCGGGGTCGGAGATGCCGGCGACCAGGTCGTCGGAGTCATCGGTGGCGTTCACCGACGTGAAGCCGTCCAGGTCGCGGCCGATGCTGCCGCCGCTCAGTGCCAGCTGCGGCGTGCCATCGGCGTCGTGCTGGCCGGTCGCGTAGAGCACGCCGCCCTGCAGGTAGCCGATCAGCCGGGCGTTCGGGGAGATCGGTCCGACGGCTCCGTCGCCGCTCGCCATCCCGGAGCCCGGGTTGGAGTAGAGCCTGCCGTCCATCACGTACGCCGTCTCGACGCCATCGGAGGTGGTCACGAAGAAGCCCGGTCCGGACCCGGACTTCACGACCTTGCCGCTGCCGTCGTACAGGGTGACGGTGTCGGTCTCGGCGCCGGCGACCAGGTAGCCGCCGAGGTACGGCGTGATTCCCGAGAGCCTGTCGGTCGCCCCTGCGGGCAGCTGCTGGGTGGTGCCGTCGACGTCGTGCATCACACCGAGCTCGACGTAGGAGTGGTCGGGCTTGGCGCCCAACGGGATCCGGGACAGCAACGGGTTGCTCGAGGACCTGGCCTTCGTGGTGGTGGGACTGGGCCTGTCAGGCAGCGTCGGTCCGTGGGTCGCCGGTGCCGCCGGGTCGGTGGCGTTGTTGCCGCCGACCAGGTTGGTGATCCCGATCGGGACCGCGACGGCCACCACGACGGCCGCCATCACCAGCGAAGCACGCAGCCGGCGGCCACGGCGGATCTCGCCGGCGCGGGCGAGCACCTGGTCCAGGTCGAGGCTGCTGCCGCCGAGCTCTGCGAAGCCCTCGGCGTGACGGTTCAGGGTGCGGGTCAGGTCGTTCTGGGGGCTGCTGGGTGCCGGGGTCATGAGTGGGCCTCCCATCCGGCGAGGTCGGTGCGGCTCCCGAGGCGCGCACGCAGGGTGTCCAGCGCGCGGCTGGACTGGGACTTGATGGTGCCGACCGAGACCGCGAGGGCTTCAGCGGCCTCACGCTCGGAGAGCTGCTCGTAGTAGCGCAGGACGACCACGGCCCGCTGCCGCTCGGGCAGTGACCGGACGGCCTCCCACAGGGCGTCGGTGACGCCGTCGTACTCCTCCGCGGGCACTGGTACGTCGTGGCTGCTGGTGTCGGTGATGACCTCGCGGTGCCGCCAGAGCCGGCGCCAGGCGGACGTGTGCTCGTTGATCAGGATCCGTCGGGCGTAGGCATCGACCGATTGGGCCGCGGAGACCCGGTCCCAGGCCAGGTAGACCTTGGCCAGGGCTGTCTGGGCCAGGTCCTCGGCCGCGTGCACATCGCCGGTCAGCAAGTACGCCGTCCGCAGCAGCCGGTGCTGGCGCGCGGACATCCAGGACTCGAAGTCCGCCGCCGCCGGCTCGGTCATGCCCTGCTCCCTCATCGTCGTGAGCATCATCGCCTCCTTCACCCTGACCAGACGAGGTGGGCGGGCAAAAGGTTGCACATGAGAAGGTCGTCCTCCGGGGTCAACAGGCAGGAGAGAGCAATGCAGCAGGTCAAGGGAGTCATCGCCCGCGCGAAGGGCGCACCGGTCGAGCTCGTCACGATCAACGTGCCCGACCCCGGTCCCGGCGAGGCCGTCGTGAAGGTGCAGGCCTGCGGTGTCTGCCACACCGACCTGCACTACCGCGAAGGCGGCATCAACGACGAGTTCCCGTTCCTGCTGGGCCACGAGGCCGCCGGCATCGTCGAGGCGGTCGGCCAGGGCGTTACCGAGGTGGCGCCGGGCGACTTCGTGATCCTGAACTGGCGGGCAGTCTGCGGCGACTGCCGGGCCTGCAACCGGGGCGAGCCCTGGTACTGCTTCGCCACCCACAACGCGACGCAGAAGATGACCCTGGAGGACGGGACCGAGCTGTCCCCGGCGCTGGGCATCGGCGCCTTCATCGAGAAGACCCTGGTCGCTGCCGGCCAGTGCACCAAGGTCGACCCCGAGGCCCGTCCAGCCGCCGTCGGCCTGCTCGGCTGCGGAGTGATGGCCGGCCTCGGCGCGGCCATCAACACCGGCAACGTCGGCCGCGGCAAGTCCGTCGCGGTGATCGGCTGCGGCGGCGTCGGCGCAGCAGCAGTCGCCGGATCCGCGCTCGCCGGTGCTGGCACGATCATCGCGGTCGACCTCGACGACAAGAAGCTCGAGTGGGCCAGGAACCTCGGCGCCACCCACACGATCAACTCCACCGGGATCGACCTGGTCGCGGCGATCCAGGAGCTCACCGGCGGCAACGGCGCCGACGTCGTGATCGACGCAGTCGGCCGCCCGGAGACCTGGAAGCAGGCCTTCTACGCCCGCGACCTGGCGGGCACCGTCGTCCTGGTCGGCGTGCCGACCCCGGAAATGAAGGTGCCGGAGATCCCGTTGATCGATATCTTCGGCCGCGGCGGCTCACTGAAGTCGAGCTGGTACGGCGACTGCCTGCCCTCGCGCGACTTCCCGCTGCTCGTGGACCTGTACCGCCAGGGCCGGCTCGACCTCGACGCGTTCGTCTCCGAGGAGATCGGCATCGACGGCATCGAGGCGGCGTTCGAGAAGATGCACCTCGGCGACGTGCTGCGCTCGGTCGTGGTCCTCCCGTGACCGCTCGGGTCGACAGCGGCGTCACCTCGGGCACCTTCAGCCTGGACGGCCAGACCTTCGAGGTCGACAACAACGTCTGGGTCGTCGGTGACGACGTCGAGTGCATCGTCATCGACGCACCGCACAGCGTCGAGGGCATCCTCGAGGTGGTCGCCGGCCGCAAGGTGAAGGCGATCGTCTGCACCCACGCGCACGACGACCATGTCCGGGTCGCGCCCGCGCTGCGAACGGCGACGGTCGCGCCGATCCTGCTGCACCCGGCGGACCGCCCGCTCTGGGAGCTGACCCACAGCGACGAGCTCTGGGACGTCGACGTCTCCGACGGGCTCGAGATCGCCGTCGGCGGGACGACCCTGAAGGTCCTGCACACGCCGGGGCACGCGCCCGGAGCCGTCTGCCTGTATGCCGCCGACCTCGGCTGCGTCTTCACCGGCGACACCCTCTTCAACGGCGGCCCCGGAGCCACCGGCCGCTCGTTCAGCGACGCCGACGAGATCGTCGCCTCGATCCGCGCCCGATTGCTCTCACTGCCCGACGAGACGGTCGTGCACACCGGCCATGGTGAGGACACCACGATCGGCGCCGAGCGTCTTCAACTCGATGGTTGACAAGCGCTGAGCTGGCGGAGCATCCTTGTTCAACCAAGTAGTTGACAAGGAGTGGGCATGGCTCAGCTCTCACGAACCACGGACGCCGATCGGCTCTCGCTGGTGTTCAGTGCGCTGTCCGACCCGACCCGGCGCGACATCGTTGCCCGGCTGACGGAGGGCGACACGACGCTGAGCGAGCTCGGGGCGTCGTACGCCGTGTCGCTGCAGGCGGTCTCCAAGCACCTCAAGGTGCTCGAGGAGGCCGGCCTGGTCAGCCGCAGCCAGGATGCTCAGCGCCGCCCGGTCCATCTCGAGGCCGAGGTGCTCGACCTGATGACGGCGTGGATCGAGCGCTACCGGCGTCAGGCCGAGGAGCGGTACCGCCGGCTGGACGAGATCCTCGCCGAGGATGACGCCAGCGCCAAAGCCAGGAAACGAGCAACGAGACGAGGAGCAGCATCATGAGCGCCGTGCAGCATGCCGAGACCACCATCACCGCCCCCGACGGCCAGGCGTGGTTCGAGATCATCCGCGAGTTCGACGCCCCGCCCGCGCGCGTATTCGCGGCCCACGTCAACCCCGCCCTGGTCGCCCGTTGGCTGGGGCCCGCGGATCTGGAGTTCCACATCGACGTCTGGGACGCGCAGACGGGCGGGAGCTGGGCGTACTCCTCGGGCCGTGGCGACGACGTGTTCGAGTTCTACGGCTCGTTCCACGAGATCCGGGACGGCGAGCGGATCGTCCAGACCTTCACCTGGCGTGGCGCCCCGGACGCGGTAGCACTAGGGATCGCGACCTTCGAGGCGCTGCCCGATGGCCGGACCAGGCTGGTCAACCGGAGCGTCGGGGCCAGTGCGGAGGAGCGCGACGCGCACCTCGCCGGCGGGATGGAGGCGGGCGTGGTCGAGGGCTATGCCAAGCTCGACGACCTCCTCGTCGACTGACAGCTCGCGGACCTGTCGTCGGCTCGCCGGGACCTCGGTCCCGGTGGTCCCCATCGTTTGGCTAGTCGTTACAAAAGTATATAAACTTCGCAAAAGGTTTAAAGAACTGATTAGTGACAAAACGGACATTCCATCCTAAAGTGGACTCAAGACGGGGCAGGAAGCCTGACGACCTAACGACAGGTCGAGGACCTTCGCGTGACGAAGCGTCCGATCGGCGGTCTTCCTCCCCTGGGAGGAGTCGACATGAAGAAGATCGTCTTTCTGGTCGCAGCACTGCTCGGGACTTTGGTCCTGGCGATGCCGGCCGAAGCGAGTGCCAGCGGCAAGGTGACTGTGCTCACGCCGACGGCTCACCAAGTAGGTAAGGCGCTGGTGGTCTCCGGCAAGGTGCGCGGCGCCGCCCGCTCGGTGCGGATCCAGCAGCGCAAGTCCGGCAGGTGGGCGGTCGTCCGGGTCGCGAAGGTGACCAAGGGCAGCTACCACGCCAGCCTGGCGCAGAGCGCGGCGGTGACCCAGGTCCGGGCGACCGCTGCTGGCGCGGTCAGCAAGCCGGTGACGGTCGCGGCAACGCCGACCGCCGATGCCTGCGGAGCGTTGATCAAGAAAGCCGACGGGACCTACTGGACCTGCACCTTCGACGACGAGTTCAACGGCACCACGCTGGACCGATCCGTCTGGGCTCCGCAAACCGAGTTCGCGATGGGCACCCAGGCGGCTCACGACTGCGCCATCGACGACCCGTCGACGGTCAACGTCTCCGGCGGCAGCCTGAACCTGTCCCTGCGGAAGGTGAGCACCCCGGTCAGCTGCAGCTTCGGCGGGCTGACCGGCGCGACCAGCTATGTCAGCGGCGGAGTGTCGAGCTACCACACGTTCAGCCAGGAGTACGGCCGCTTCGAGGCTCGGATCAAGAACACCGCGACCACCTTCCCCGGCCTGCAGGAGACGTTCTGGCTGTGGCCGGACGACCGGGTCAAGCAGACCACCATCTGGCCGTTCGCCGGGGAGATGGACGTCAGCGAGACCTACTCGTCGTACCCGACGCTGTCGATCCCGTTCCTGCACTACAACGCGGCCGGCCCGCTGCCAGGCGTGAACACAGCCTGGACCTGTACAGCACCGCGCGGGCAGTGGAACACCTACGCGGAGGAGTGGTCGCCCACGACGGTGCAGATCTTCGTCAACGGCAAGTCCTGCCTGACCAACACCTCACGCAGCGTGGCCTTCAACAAGCCCTAC
Organism: Marmoricola sp.; assembly: GCA_036272095.1. Classification (GTDB taxonomy): domain Bacteria; phylum Actinomycetota; class Actinomycetes; order Propionibacteriales; family Nocardioidaceae; genus Marmoricola. The sequence goes on from DATAZI010000043.1 coordinate 39,650, forward strand.
ATCGTGGCCTTCAGCCAGGGTCTCGGGGCGGCGGGCGACGTCTACGACGGCCGGGCGCCGCTCGGCACGATGAGCGTCGACTACGTAAAGGCCTGGAAGTAGCCCAGGCAGGAATGCGGGCCGGCTAGAACGGCTCCACCAGCAAGCAGGCGCCCTTGCCGGCGACCCGGGTCAGCACGATCGTGCCCTCGGAGTCGCCGGTGAGGGCGAGCCGTTTGCGCAGCTCCTCGGGGACGATCTCGACGCCCCGCTTCTTGATCGCGAGTCGTCCGATCCCGCGCTCGCGCAGGGCAGCGCGCAACGGCTTCTCCTTGTAGGGCAGCTCGTCGAGGACCCGGTAGGACCGCGCGAACGGCGTACGGAAGGAGGCGTCCGCGGTCACGTAGGCGATGTGCTCGTCGATCAGGCCGCCGCCGACGCCGGCAGCGACCGCGGTCACCAGGCCCGCCCTGATCACCGCACCGTCCGGCTCGTAGAGGAATGCCCCGACCCCGCGTACGCCAGCCTCGGGTGCGTCCTCGTCGGTCAGCGTGGCCAGCCCACCGTCGCCGATGACGGTCGCGCGGCGCCGGCAGGTGGCCAGCGCCCCCGACCAGAGCGCCGCCTCCTTGACCTCGCCGTGGTCGCTGACCCACTCGCCCTCGACGTCGGTGGGCACCAGGTCGTGCCCGATGCCCGGCGCTACTTTCACGCACGCCGTACGCCGCAGCAGGCCTTGGACGAACGGCCACGGGGGAGTCCAGCCGTCGACGTTGAAGGAGCGACCGCGTGCTGAGCGGCGCGCGGGATCGGCGAAGGCGACCTCGAACCCCGAGTGGTCGATGGTGGTGGCATCGGCGACGGTGACGGCGCCGCCGAGGCCCAGAGCTTCGAGGTTCGCGCGGGCGACCTCGACCCGGAGCGGATCGAGGTCGATACCGGCGACAGTGATCCCGGCGCCGGCTACTGCGATCAGGTCGCCGCCGATCCCGCAGCCGAGGTCGATCGCCGTACCGGTGCTCGCTGCTGTCAGCCGGGCCGCGCGGTGCCGGGCGACCGGGCCCCGGGTGGCCTGCTCGAGACCCTCGGGGGTGAAGTACATCCGCGCGGCATCCGCCCCGAACTTCGCAGCGGCCTTACGGCGCAGCTCCGCCTGGGTCAGCGCGGCGGCGACGTGCTCGGGAGCCGCGTCACGGCGCAGGGTGCTGCTGGCGGCCAGCGGGTCGGAGGGGGCCTGTGCAGCGCGCTCGAGCAGCTGCTGCCCGGCAGGGGTCAGCAGCCAGCGAAACGCGTCGAGGTCCACACCGACATCATGTCGGGCTGGCACGGGATCGCCAGCATCGCGGACCATGAGCCGTCTCTGGGTCCGGGTCGCGCTGTCCGCGCCGCTGGTAGTGCTTGCCGCTGTCGCCGGGTCGTCCTGGGGGCGGATCTCGACCGATGGCGCCGGCGGTGCGAGCCTGGTGACAGCGACCGTCGCGCGCATCCCGCAGGCCTCGAACAAGGCGAACGCCGGAAGCGCCCGAGGCGGACAGGCGGACCGTCATCGAGGCGGCCCATGACCGGCCGCTCAGCAGCTGACCGACCCTCGTTGGCACTCGCTTGGGTCGAGTGCTAAGTTCAGACCTGGCACTCTCCCCGTGAGTGTGCCAGCGTCTGTGACCGGCGTACGACCCCCGCGACGGCGTACGTGCAAGAGCAGGCGCAGAACTTGAAACAGCCCGATTCACACCAACGAAGCGTGAAAGTGGAGGTCGACATCGTGTCGGTCAACATCAAGCCCCTCGAGGACCGGATCGTCGTGCAGCCGCTCGACGCCGAGCAGACCACGGCTTCCGGCCTGGTCATCCCCGACACGGCCAAGGAGAAGCCCCAGGAGGGCGAGGTCCTCGCGATCGGCCCCGGCCGTATCGATGACAACGGCAACCGGGTCCCGCTCGACGTGAACGTCGGCGACAAGGTCATCTACAGCAAGTACGGCGGCACCGAGGTGAAGTACGCCGGAGCGGAGTACCTCATCCTCTCCGCGCGTGACGTCCTCGCCGTCGTCGGCTGAACCTGCACAACCTGACGTACCTCGAGTCGAGTGCTCAGGTGATCGCTACGGCATCGCCTGGGCACTCGAACCGGTTTTCCTCTTACTAGGAGCAGTAATGCCCAAGATTCTTGAGTTCGACGAGAACGCCCGGCGCGCTCTCGAGCGGGGCGTCGACGCCCTCGCCAACACCGTCAAGGTGACCCTCGGCCCCAAGGGCCGGTACGTGGTCCTGGACAAGAAGTGGGGCGCCCCCACGATCACCAACGACGGTGTCACCGTCGCGCGCGAGATCGAGCTGGACGACCCGTTCGAGAACCTCGGTGCCCAGCTCACCAAGGAGGTCGCCACCAAGACCAACGACGTGGCCGGCGACGGCACCACGACGGCGACCGTGCTCGCCCAGGCGATGGTGCACGAGGGCCTCCGCGCCGTCGCTGCAGGTGCCAACCCGATGGGCCTCAAGCGAGGCATGGACGCGGCCGGCGCGGCGCTCTCCGGTGCTCTGTCCGAGCTCGCCCGCGAGGTCGACTCGGTCGAGGAGATGGCTTCGGTCGCGACCGTCTCGAGCCGCGACTCCGAGATCGGGGCCCTGCTGGCCCAAGCCTTCGACAAGGTGGGCAAGGACGGTGTCATCACCGTCGAGGAGTCCAACACGATGGGCACCGAGCTCGACTTCACCGAGGGCATGCAGTTCGACAAGGGCTACCTGTCGCCGTACTTCGTGACCGACCCGGAGTCGATGGAGGCCGTCCTCGACGACCCGTACATCCTGCTGCACCAGGGCAAGATCGGCGCGATCGCCGAGCTGCTCCCGCTACTGGAGAAGGTCATTGCAGCCGGCAAGACGCTGTTCATCCTCGCCGAGGACGTCGAGGGCGAGGCCCTCTCGACCCTGGTCGTGAACAAGATCCGCGGCACCTTCAACGCCGTGGCGGTCAAGGCCCCGGCCTTCGGCGACCGCCGCAAGGCGATGATGCAGGACATCGCGATCCTGACCGGCGCCCAGGTGATCGCACCCGAGGTCGGGCTCAAGCTCGACCAGGTCGGCATCGAGGTGCTCGGCACCGCCCGCCGCGTCGTGGTGACCAAGGACAACACCACCATCGTCGAGGGCGGCGGCGACAGCGCTGCGGTCAACGGCCGGGTCAACCAGATCAAGGCCGAGGTCGAGGCCTCCGACTCCGACTGGGACCGCGAGAAGCTGCAGGAGCGGCTGGCCAAGCTGGCTGGCGGCGTCTGCGTCGTCAAGGTCGGCGCGGCCACCGAGGTCGAGCTCAAGGAGAAGAAGCACCGGATCGAGGACGCTGTCTCCGCGACCCGCGCCGCGATCGAGGAGGGCATCGTCGCCGGCGGTGGCTCGGCCCTGATCCACGCCTCAGCCGTTCTGGACGACAGCCTCGGTCTGACCGGTGACGAGGCCTTCGGCGTCCGGATCGTCCGCAAGGCGATCGACGAGCCGCTGCGCTGGATCGCAGAGAACGGTGGCGTCAACGGCTACGTCGTCGTCGCCAAGGTCCGCGAGGGCGGCCCTGGTGTCGGCTACAACGGTGCCACCGAGGAGTACGGCGACCTGATCGCGCAGGGCATCCTGGACCCGGTCAAGGTGACCAGGTCGGCGCTGACCAACGCGACCTCGATCGCCGGCATGCTGCTGACGACCGAGACGCTGATCGTGGAGAAGCCCGAGGACGACGAGCCGGCCGCTGCCGCCGGCCACGGGCACGGGCACGGTCACTAGCACCAGTCTTTAAACCACGCGAAGCCCGCCGTAACCCACGGCGGGCTTCGCTCGTTCCTCTTTCTGTATTAAGCCAGTACGGAAAGTAGGAGATAGGTGAGAGCGGACGACATGCTCCAGGGCGTGCGTGGCCTGGTGCCGGCGCGGCTGGTCCCTGGCCTGGTCCGACGGCGGGTGCGCGGGGTCTGGGCCGACCCGCTGTACCGCGCCCGGCACGAAGCCGAGATGGAGTTCCTGCTCGGCTGCAGCGAGCGGGCCGGCGAGGTGCCGGAGCTCGCGCGCGCCTACACCGAGCAGGGGATGCTGCGGACCTGGATGCGCTGGCAGCCGCGGGCGATCACCCGCCAGGAGGTGCGTGGCGCCGAGTGGCTGACCAGCCGGCGGGACCTATCACGTCCGCTGGTGCTCAGCTTCATGCACCACGCCCGGTACGACGGCATGTTCGCCTCGCTGGCACGCCACGGCGCCGATCTGAGGATCCTGACCCTGGCCGATGCGCTCGAGGCGGACGCGCCGACCCAGATCCGCCAGCACGTCCGAGTGGTACGCCGCGGAGGCACCATGCTGCCGACCACCGGCGGGACCGGCGCTGTGCTCGCCGCGCTCCAGCCGGGAGTCACGCTCGCGATCGCCTCCGATGTGGCGGGCCAGACGCCGGTGGAGTTCCTCGGCCGCCGGGTCCTCGGCTCGTCCGGGGCCGCCAGGATCGCCGTCGCCACCGACAGCCCGGTCGTCCTGGTCACATCCCACCGTGAGGGGGAGGGGCACTACCTGCAGGTGCACCCGCCTCTGGAGCCCTCGGCCTTCGGCGGCTGGGAGGAGCTGCTCGCCGAGATCCTGAGCCGTCACGGCGAGGCCGTGCTGGCCTGGCCCGAGGCGCTGGACAACCCGCTGCACCGCTGGGGTGCGCTCGAGGCCGAAACCGTCACATATGCCTGAACCGGCAGCGGCCGGCCGGCCCGCTTGCTAACGTCCGCCCGTGCTCCTCGACCTGCTCCAGAACACTCGGCGCCTCGTCCCCGCCCGGGCGCTGCCCGGCATGATCAGCCGCCGCGTCGACAAGCTCTGGGAGAGCGAGGAGTTCCGGGCCCAGCAGGAGCGTCAGATGCGCTACCTGCTCGAGTTCACCGACCGCGCCCCGGAGAGCGCTGAGCTGGCCCGCGGCTACACCGAGCAGATGATGCTGCGCAGCTACCTGCGCTGGCACCCGCGCGCGATCACCCGGCAGCCGGTCCGCAATGTCGAGCGGCTGACCGGACGCGACCAGAGCCGCCCGCTGGTGATGAGCTTCATGCACCACGCCCGGTACGACGGCCTGTTCGCCTCGCTGGCCCGCGCCGGTGCCACCTGCCACATCATGACCTGGCCCGATGCGCTGGAGCCGACGGCGCCGGTGCTGATCAAGCAGCACATCCGGGTCGTGCGCCGGGGCGGCCCGCTGGTCCCGGCGACCGGCGGCACCGACGGCCTGGTGGCCCAGATGAAGCCCGGGGTGATGATGGCGATCGCCTCGGACGTGCCCGGCCGGACCGAGATCGACTTCCTCGGTCGCCGCGTCCTCGCCTCCTTCGGCGCGGCCAGGATCGCTGCGATCACCGACAGCCCGGTGGTGCTGGTGACCTCGTGCCTCGACGACGCCGGCATGAGCTACCTGCAGGTGAACGAGCCGCTGGAGCCGTCGGACTTCGCAGACCCAGCCGCCCTGCTTGCCGAGATGATGCGGCTGCACGGGCAGGCGGTGCTGGCCTGGCCCGAGGCGCTCGACGCGCCACTCGGGCGCTGGAACCGTCTAGAAGAGCCCGGCACCGAGCCCGCAACCGAGCCCGCCACCTAGTCCGGTCCGCAGCGCGGCCGAGGCCTTTTGTCCCGACCAGGGCGAAACGCTGCTAGCCTCCCGCGGTGGGCGTATCGAAGGCTCGGACGATGACACACGGGGTACATCAGGTCAGGCGCGTGATCCCGCCCGCCCTGCTCCGGAGCATGGCCCGCAAGCGGGTCGAGCAGTTGTGGGAGAACGACGCCTACCGTGAGCTCCAGGAGGCGCAGATGCGCTTCCTGCTCGAGTTCACCGACAGAGCCCCGGAGATCCCGGCGCTGGCCCGTAGGTTCGCCGAGGAGACGATCCTCAAGACGCACCTGCGCTGGCACCCGTGGAAGATCGTGCGCCAGGAGGTGCGCGGTATCGAGTGGCTGACCACCAAGCGCGACGCCAGCCGCCCGACGATCCTCAACTTCATGCACCACTACCAGTACGAGGGCTGCTTCGCCTCCGTACGCCGTGCCGGCGCCGCGCTGACCATCCTCACCCTGCACTCGGTGATGGGAAAGGACCAGCCTCCCGGGATGCGCCAGCACATCGGGCTGGTCGCCCAGGGCGGCGTCCAGATCCCGACGCTGGGCGGCACCGACTTCATCGCCGACCAGCTCCTGCCCGGGATGACGATGGCGATCGCCTCGGACATTCCCGGGCACACGCCGACGACGTTCCTGGGCCGCGAGGTGCTCTCGTCGTTCGGGGCCGCCAGGATCTCGATGATGAAGGACGCCCCGGTGGTGCTGCTGACGGTCGAGCGCGAGCCGGACGGCCATCACTACCTGCAGCTGCACGAGCCGCTGGACCCGCGGAACTACACCGATCCCAAGGACCTGCTGGCCGACATCCTGAAGGGTCACGAGGCTGCGATCCTCGCCTGGCCGGAGGTCGTTGACATGCCTCGGGCACGCTTCGGCCATGTCGAGGGTTGGGGCACGTAGAACCCCCGAATCTGTCAGACTGTGACCACGATGAAGGCGATGGTCATGAGCGGGCTCGCCCGCGCCTTCGGGTTCCTGCCCCAGGGGATCGCCACCCTGCTGGCGAGTCACCTGATCCTCGAGCACTACGGCAAGCACGCCTTCGATACCTACGCCCTGATCGTCTCGGTGATGGCGCTGATCCCGCTGAACAACCTCGGTGTCGGCGCCTCGATCACCCAGGCCATCGCGGCGCACGGCCCCGAGGACGAGCGTGCTGTCGGTGCGGCCCTGACGGCCGCGCGGGTGCTCTCGGTCTCGGCCCTCTCGCTCGCCGTCGTCTCCACCGCGCTGGGCATGCTCGACGTGTGGCCGACGCTGCTCGGCGACCAGGCCGGCTCGAACGCCTTCACCGCGGCCGGGATCATCGTCTACGCGGTCAGCTTCGTCCCCGGCCTGGCCCAGAGCGTCCTGCTGGCGACCGGCCGCAACCACATCTCCCTGATCGTGCTGTCCTTCCAGGCGCCCGTCGGGCTGGTGGCGGTGGCGGTGCTGATCTCCACGCATGCGGATGCGCGCTGGGTGATCCTGGTGCCGGCGCTCTCAGTGCTCGCGATCAACCTGTTCACGATGGCGCTCAGCGAGTGGCAGGTGCGGTTCCCCTGGGGCCGGATCCTGCGCCAGGTCCCGTTCCGCGACCGTTACCGGGGCGCCAAGATCCTCAACCTCTCCGGCCCGATGCTGGTCACCTCGCTGTGCGTCCCGATCGCCTTCACCAGCGACCGGATCGTCCTGAGCCACGTCTCGACTGCCTCCGCGGTCGCCAACTACTCGGTCGTGCTGCAGATCTTCTCGCCGGTGATGGGGCTGATCGTCGCGATCGCGCAACCGCTGTGGCCGATGTTCACCAAGGCGAGGAGCCAGGGCCAGCGCGGGCCCGGCCTGGGCCTGATCTTCGGCGCGTTCATCGGCGGCACCCTGCTGATGTGCACGGCGCTGGTGCTCATCTCCGACCGCCTCGGCCGGCTCATCGGCGACGACATCCACCTCGGCTACTTCCTGCCGACGATGATCGCCCTGGTGATGGTGGTGCTCGCGGTCGCCTACCCGCTGGCGATGAGCATGGTCGACCCGGCCGGTGCCCGGTTCGCCGCGGTCTGCGCGGTGATCACGGTGCCGGCGAACATCACCGCGTCGATCTTCCTGGCCCGCCGGTACGGCGCCCCCGGCCCGCTGATGGCGCTGTTCGTGGTCAGCCTGGTCGTCCAGGTGATCCCGTCGCTGATCTTCGTCAACCGCCGTGAGAACGCGGCCGAGGGCGTCCAGCTCGATCTCGAAGGCCTGCCCGGCGAGCCGGTGATGGCGACTGCCGGGCCGGCCCTGGAGACCCTGCCGATCGTCGACCGCCCGGTCGTGCACCGGCAGAAGGCGGTCACTGCGAAGGCACTGCGTCAGAAGCCAGGCCGCCACCGGGCGTGATCGCCAGTGCGTCGAGGTCGCCGAAGACGGTGCTGAACAGCCGGACGCAGCGCTGGGACATCGCGTCGGGGGAGATCCCGGGGTGGTCCAACCACCAGCCGACCAGCGAGCGGAACATCGACTCCCAGACCGCGTGCATCGCCGAGACGTCGTCGGGGTCGGTGTTGCCTGCCACCCGCATCAGCTCTTTGACGCCGTCCTCGCCCAGAGTGAACAGCCGCTCCTCGTAGGCGGTCAGCGCGTCCGCGCTGACTCCCTGCGCCGGCGCCGTGGGGTCGAAGACCAGCCGCCAGATCCACCGTTGCGGTGCCAGCGCGCGGAACATGCCATCGAGGGTGAGGACGGCCCGGGCCAGCCCGACGGTGCCGGTGGCGGTGGAGCGCTCGAACTCCGACCACAGCACCGCTGCCGCATGCTCGACGCAGACCGCGTGCAGGCCGTCCTTGGAGCCGAAGTAGTTGTAGATCAGCGGCTTGGAGATGCCCGCTGCCTCCGCCACATCGGAGACCGAGGTGGCGGCGTACCCGTTCTCGCCGAAGGCGCGGCAGGCGACCTCGACGATCTGCGCCTCGCGGTCGGCGCGGGCGACGCCCTTGGTCCCGGCGGTCATGACGGGAGTCTAGCCAGAGATATGAACTGGTGGTAACTTACTCGTGAGTCATATCAGGAGAGGACCGACGATGCACGACCTGCTCGACCCGATGAAGAACCCGGTGACCTACGCGGTGCCGTTCTTCCTGATCACCATCGGCATCGAGCTGGCCGCGTTGAAGTGGCTCGACCACGACAACACCCTGCTGGGCCACGAGCGCACCGGCTACTACGGCAAGGACGCGCGCACCAGCATGAGCATGGGGCTGGTCTCGCTGGTCTTCTCACTCGCGTTGAAGGTCGGGTCGTTCTTCGTCTACACCGCGGTCTTCACCTACGTCGCGTTCTGGAAGCTGCCGACCGGCACCTGGTGGTACTGGCTGCTGCTGATCGTCGGGGTCGACCTCGCGTTCTACGCTTCGCACCGGTTCGTGCACCGGGTCAACATCGGCTGGGCCGCCCACCAGGCGCACCACTCCAGCGAGTACATGAACTTCGCGACCGCGCTGCGGCAGAAGTGGAACCCGTGGTTCGAGTTCTTCTTCTGGCTGCCGCTGCCGTTCCTCGGCTTCGCGCCGTGGACCATCTACCTGGCCTTCGGCTTCAACCTGATCTACCAGTTCTTTACCCACACCGAGCTGATCGACAAGCTCTGGCGGCCGGTCGAGCTGGTGATGAACACCCCCTCGCACCACCGGGTGCACCACGGCTCCGACCCGGAGTACCTCGACAAGAACTACGCCGGCATCTTCATCGTCTGGGACCGGCTGCTCGGGACCTTCGTGGCGGAGAAGCAGAAGCCGACGTACGGGCTGACCAAGCCGGTCGCGACCCACAACCTGATCAAGCTGCAGTACGGCGACTACGCCCAGATCGCCCGCAGCGTCCGTGCTGCGGCCTCCTGGCGCGACCGGCTCGGCTACCTCTTCGGGCCTCCAGGCTGGGAGCCGTCCGCGCATCCGGTCGATCCCGACCTGCAGCCGATCCGGCCGGCAGCGCCCGCGGCGTGAGCCGGAGTTGACGCGCTCGTAACGCACGCGCAGCGGGTGCGCAATACGCGGCCTGCAGGCTGAAGCCATGTTCTACCGGGTACGCACCAGGCTCACCGACTCTCCGGGGGCCCTCGCACTGCTAGCCCAGCAGTGTGGGGACGCGGGGGTCAACATCCTTGCGCTGCAGATCTACCCGGAGCTGGGGGCGGTGACCGACGACCTGGTCGTCGAGACACCGGACAGCTGGACCGCTGCGGCGGTCGTCGAACTCGTGAGTGGCGCGGGAGGAGACGAGGTGAGCGTCGTCCCCTGTGCCACTCACGACCTCGTAGACCAGCCGACCGCGTGGCTTCGTGCCGCGAAGGTCGTGCTGGCGGAGCCCGAGAGGCTCCCAGCCGAGCTCACAGCGCTTCTCGGCGCGCGGGTGAGCTGGTCGGCTACCGAGCAGGTCCGCGCCGAGGCGCTGACCGAGCTCGCCGAGAGCGCGCAGCCGGTTGCGGCCGTTCCCCCCACGGCCGCAGCCGGCAGCGCTGTGGTCGAGTACGTCGTGGAGCACGACGCCGTACTGGCGAAGATCGGGGCGCACGTGGTCGGAGCGGCCACGCTGCACGCGATCGTCGGAGAGACGGTCGAAGCGGGGCTCGAGGTCGCTCCTGCGTGGCGCCGGCTCGGCATCGGACGTCAGCTGCTGCGCCAGGTCTGCGGCCTGGCCGCCGGCCGTGGCGCCGCCGAGCTCTCGATGCTGGCCCCGGCAACCGAGGAGGGTGTCGTGCCGGTCCTGGCTGCCGCCGGAATGCGCGGGCGGATCCGGTTGACCGAAGAGGGGCTCAGTGTTCACGTGAGTCTTCACGGGGTGCGTCCGATCGGCGAGCTGCTTCCCGGATAGACTTCAGCATGACCTTCGAAGTACCGGAGAAGTTCGCGGCTCTCGGCCTGACCTACGACGACGTCCTACTGCTCCCGGGGTCCTCGGACCTGAATCCGAACGAGATCGACACCACCACGCGGCTGACCCGCGAGATCTCGCTGAAGGTCCCGCTGATCAGTGCGGCCATGGACACCGTCACCGAGTCCCGGATGGCGATCGCGATGGCCCGCGAGGGCGGCATCGGCGTGCTGCACCGCAACCTGTCGATCGACGACCAGGCCTACCAGGTCGACCTGGTCAAGCGGACCCAGACCGGGATGATCTCCAACCCGATCACCATCGGCCCGGACGCGACGCTGGAGGACCTCGACAAGACCTGCGGCGAGTACCGCGTCTCGGGGCTCCCGGTCGTCGACATCGACAACCGGCTGCTGGGCATCATCACCAACCGGGACCTGCGGTTCACGCCAGTCGCCGAGTGGGCCACCACCAAGGTCGACGAAGTGATGACGCCGATGCCGCTGATCACCGCCCCGCTCGGCATCTCACGCGACGACGCCACCGCGATCCTGCGCCAGCACAAGCGCGAGCGGCTGCCGCTGGTCGACGCCGATGGCCGGCTGGCCGGGCTGATCACCGTCAAGGACTTCGTGAAGTCCGAGCAGTTCCCGAACGCCTCGAACGACGCCGCCGGCCGCCTCATGGTCGGCGCCGCGATCGGCTACTTCGGCGACGCCTGGGAGCGCGCCACCACGCTGATCGACGCCGGTGTCGACGTGCTGGTCGCCGACACCGCGCACGGCCACGTCCGGCTGCTGCTCGACATGGTCGCCCGGCTCAAGTCCGACCCGGCCACCAGGCATGTGCAGGTGATCGGCGGCAACGTCGCCACCCGGGCCGGCGCGCAGGCCTTCGTCGACGTCGGCGCGGATGCCGTGAAGGTCGGCGTCGGGCCTGGCTCGATCTGCACCACCCGGGTCGTGACCGGCGTGGGCGCCCCGCAGGTCACCGCGGTCTACGAGGCGTCACTGGCGGCCGGCCCTGCCGGCGTACCGGTGATCGCCGACGGCGGGCTGAAGCACTCCGGTGAGATCGCCAAGGCGATCGTCGCCGGCGCCGACTCGGTGATGCTGGGCTCGCTGCTCGCCGGCTGCGAGGAGTCGCCGGGCGACCTGGTCTTCGTCAACGGCAAGCAGTTCAAGGCCTACCGCGGGATGGGCTCGCTGGGCGCGATGTCCAGCCGCGGCAAGAAGTCCTACTCCAAGGACCGGTACTTCCAGGCCGAGGTCACCAGCGACGACCAGCTCGTGCCCGAGGGCATCGAGGGCCAGGTCGCCTACCGAGGCCCGCTCTCGGCCGTCGCCCACCAGCTCATCGGCGGGCTCAACCAGTCGATGTTCTACTGCGGCGCCCGCAACATCGGCGAGCTGAAGGAGAGGGGCCGCTTCGTCCGGATCACCGCGGCATCGCTGAAGGAGAGCCACCCGCACGATGTGCAGATGACGGTGGAAGCGCCAAATTACAGTGGTCACTAAAAGCGCGGTCACTAAAAGCGCGGCCACTAGGATTCACCGGTGACTGAGATCGAGATCGGCCGCGCCAAGCGCGGACGCAGGGCGTACTCCTTCGATGACATCGCCATCGTGCCGAGTCGTCGTACCCGCGACCCCGAAGAGGTCTCGACCGCATGGCAGATCGACGCCTACCGGTTCGACCTGCCGATCATGGCGGCGCCGATGGATTCGGTCATGAGCCCGGCCACTGCGATCGCGTTCGGCCAGTACGGCGGCCTCGGGGTGCTGAATCTCGAGGGCCTCTGGACCCGGTACGACGACCCGACGGATCTGCTCGAGGAGATCGCCGGCCTCGGCGCCGAGGCTGCGGTCGCCCGGATGCAGGAGGTCTATGCCGCGCCGATCCGCGCCGAGCTGATCACCGAGCGGCTCCGCGAGGTCCGGGCATCCGGCGTCACCGTCGCCGGGTCCCTCTCGCCGCAGCGGACCAAGGAGTTCGCCAAGGCCGTGGTCGATGCCGGCGTCGACATGTTCGTCATCCGCGGCACCACCGTCTCGGCCGAGCACGTCTCAGGCCAGGCCGAGCCGCTGAACCTCAAGGAGTTCATCTACGAGCTCGACGTCCCGGTGATCGTCGGCGGCTGCGCCACCCACCAGGCCGCACTGCACCTGATGCGCACCGGGGCTGCTGGCGTCCTGGTCGGCTTCGGCGGCGGGGCGGCGCACACCACTCACGCCGTCCTCGGTGTCTCGGTGCCGATGGCCAGCGCGGTGGCGGACGTCGCCGCCGCACGGCGCGACTACATGGACGAGTCCGGAGGCCGCTATGTGCACGTCATCGCCGACGGCTCCATCGGGCGCAGCGGCGACATCGCGAAGGCGATCGCCTGCGGTGCCGACGCTGTGATGATCGGCTCGCCGCTCGCGCGCGCGACCGATGCGCCGGGCAAGGGCTTCCACTGGGGCGCCGAGGCGCACCACGCGGACCTGCCCCGGGGCGAGCGCGTCCAGATCGGATCGGTCGGCACCCTGCACGAGATCCTGTTCGGACCGTCCCGCGTCGCCGACGGCACTATGAACCTCGTCGGCGCCCTGAAGCGCGCGATGGCGACCACGGGCTACACCGAGGTCAAGGAGTTCCAGCGCATCGAGGTCGTCGTCCAGTAGCTCCTGCAGTAACTCCTCCAGTAACACTGCGTCTACACGCGTGGGGGAGACTGAGGTCATGGCGCTGACTGCTGACCTCGGACCCGGTTCACGTGCAGCCGCGCTGGCGGCGATGTCGGCTGCCGAGCTCGACGTGCTCGTGGTCGGCGGGGGAGTCGTGGGTGCCGGGACGGCCCTGGACGCCACCACCCGCGGTCTGTCGACGGCCATCGTCGAGCAGCGCGATTTCGCCAGCGGCACCAGCAGCCGCAGCAGCAAGCTCGTGCACGGCGGCTTGCGCTACCTGGAGATGTTCGACTTCGCCTTGGTCCGCGAGGCGCTCGAGGAACGCGGCCTGCTGCTGACCCGGCTCGCCCCGCACCTGGTCCGTCCGGTCCCGTTCCTCTACCCGCTGCACCACACCTGGGAGCGCCCGTACGTCGGCGCCGGCCTGGCCCTGTACGACGCGATGGCGATGACCGGCAAGTACGAGATGGGCGTGCCCAAGCACAAGCACCTGCTGCGCCGTCAGGTCGCCAGGATGGCACCGGACCTGCGCACCGACCAGCTCACCGGCGCGATCCGCTACTACGACTGCCAGGTCGACGATGCCCGGCTGGTGATGAACATCGCCCGGACCGCCGCGGCGTACGGGGCGCACGTCGCCTCGCGGACCAAGGTCACCGGCTTCCTACGCGAAGGCGACCGCGTCGTCGGAGCGACGATCCGCGATCTCGAGGACGACGTGTCCTACGAGGTCCGGGCGAAGGTCGTGATCAACTGCGCCGGCGTCTGGACCGATGAGATCCAGGAGCTCGTCGGCGGCCGTGGCGCGCTGCACGTCGAGGCCAGCAAGGGCGTGCACATCGTGGTGCCCCGCGACCGGATCCGCTCGGAGACCGGCTTCATCACCAAGACCGAGAAGTCGGTGCTCTTCGTGATCCCGTGGGGCCGGCACTGGATCATCGGCACCACCGACACCGAGTGGAGCCTCGACCTCGCGCACCCGGCCGCGTCGCGTGCCGACATCGACTACATCCTCGGCCACGTCAACACGCTGCTCAAGGACCCGCTGGACCACGACGACGTCGAGGGGGTGTACGCCGGCCTGCGCCCGCTGCTCAAGGGCGAGGTGGAGGCGACCTCGAAGATCTCCCGCGAGCACACCGTGGTCGCCCCGGTCCCCGGGCTGGTGCTGATCGCCGGCGGCAAGCTGACGACGTACCGGGTGATGGCCAAGGATGCCGTCGACGTGGCCGCGCGGTCCCTGGAGGGCGGCGTACGGGACAGCATCACCGACCGGGTGCCGCTGCTCGGTGCCCATGGGTTCGAGACCCGGACCAACCAGCGCGCCACGCTGGCGCGCACGTCCGGCCTGCACCTGGCCCGGATCGACCACCTGCTCGGACGGTACGGCGGGATGGTCGACGAGGTCCTCAGCCTGATGACTGAGGACCCCGAGCTGGCAGAGCCGCTGATCCATGCCGAGGACTACCTGGCAGCGGAGGTCGTCTACGCGGTCACGCATGAGGGTGCCCGGCACCTCGACGATGTGCTGACCCGGCGTACCCGGATCTCGATCGAGACCTTCGACCGCGGGGCGCTCTCGGCCCAGCAGGTCGCCGAGCTGATGGGCGGTGTCCTGGGGTGGGAGGAGGCAAGGGTCGCCGAAGAGGTTGACCACTACCTCAGACGGGTAGAAGCAGAGCGGCAGAGCCAGCAGAAGCCGACCGATCAGGAGGCCGACGAGGCCCGGGTCCAGGCGCCGGAAGGGCCTTGGGCCGGGTGATAGCCCCGGCGTACGTGTGACGTTTGCACGGGGCCTATTCACCCTGCGTTAACCACGCGGCCCCCAGCCGGTACCCGAAGTTCCCCATGCTGCACCTGTGCATGAGGCGAACGATGACGGGGCGATCGCGGAAGTCATCGATCTGCCCCGCAAGATCAAGCTTGTCCGGGACCTCCCGGACAAGCTCTTCCGTGGCGTCGCCACTGCGGGCGGTGTCACGGTCCTGCTCATCATGCTGCTCGTCGGCACCTTCCTGGCCCTGAAGGCGGCTCCCGCTCTGCACCAGGCCGGGTTCAAGTTCTTCACCACCCAGGCCTGGAACCCGGACGGCAAGAACTTCGGAGTCGCAGCCGTGCTGGTCGGGACGATCCTGATCGCGCTGGTCGCCGTCGTGATCGCGGTCCCGCTGTCCACCTGCACCGCGCTGTACATCACCGAGTACGCACCGCGCCGGATGAAGACCGTGTTCATCGGCGTCATCGACCTGATGGCCGCGATCCCGTCGATCGTCTACGGGCTCTGGGGCTTCTTCTTCCTCCAAAGCCGGCTGGCGCCCGTGTCGGCCTGGATCGCCCAGCACTTCGGCTGGATCCCGATCTTCCATGTCAGCGGCGTCAACTCGCACACGGCGATCTCGTCCTACACGGTGTTCACCTCCTCGACTCTGATCGCCGGGCTCGTGGTCGGGATGATGATCACGCCGGTGATCACCTCGATCATGCGGGAGGTCTTCTCCCAGGTGCCGATCGGGGAGCGCGAGGGCGCCCTCGGCCTCGGCGCCACCAAAGCCGGCGTCATCCGCACCGTGGTGATTCCCTTCGGCCGCGGCGGCATGATCGGCGGCACCATGCTCGGTCTGGGTCGTGCGCTGGGCGAGACGATCGCGGTGTATCTGATCATCTCGCCGGTCTTCACCATCCAGCCGCACATCCTCCAGTCCGGCGCGATCTCGGTCTCCTCGCTGATCGCGCTGCAGTTCGCCGAGGCGAACTCGTTCGGCCTCTCGGCTCTGATGGCCGCCGGCCTGACGCTCTTCCTGATGACCCTCGTCATCAACTTCGCAGCTTCCTCGGTGGTCGCCCGGTCCAGATCGGGGGCAAGCAGTTGAGCACCAGCCCGCAGCAGCCCACGACGTACCTGCCGCAGCACGAGAAGGAGATGGCGTCCGGCCCGCAGCCGCGCCGCCAGACGGCCGGTATCCGGATCGGAGACACGCTGTCGCTGATCGGCGCCGTCCTGGCCGCGCTGGCCCTCGCGACCGTGTTCTCCACCCAGATCGCCCCGATCCGAGGCGCGCTGACGTTCATCCTGGTGACCTACGCACTGTTCCTGGCGATCTACGCGCTGCTGGTCTGGCTCGATGAGTCCGCCTCGGTCGTCGTGGACCGGATCGTGGCGGTCATCGTCCAGTCGGGTGCGTTCATCCTGGTGCTGACCCTGACCTCGGTCCTCTTCTACACGGTGGAACGCGGCCACAAGGCCGTCGTGCACTCGAACCTGTTCACCCACGACATGACCACGACCGGGCCGCTGGACCCGCTGACCAGCGGAGGCGTCGGCCACGCGATCGTCGGCACCCTGATCCAGATCACCATCGCGCTGGCGATCACCATCCCGCTCGGCATCACCGCGGCGCTGTTCCTCTCCGAGGTCCCGGGCCCGTTCTCGCGGTTCGTCCGCACCATCGTCGAGGCGATGACCGCACTGCCCTCGGTCGTGGCCGGCCTGTTCATCCTGTCCTCGTTCATCCTGGTCCTCGGCTTCGACAAGTCCGGGCTCGCGGCCGGTCTGGCGATCACCGTGATGATGCTGCCGATCATGATCCGGGCCGCAGACGTCGTCTTCCGGCTGGTCCCCTCGACGCTGAAGGAAGCCAGCCTCGGCCTCGGCGCAGGACAGTTCCGCACGGTCCTCAACGTGGTCCTGCCGACAGCTCGCAGCGGCCTGACGACCGCCATCATCCTGGCCACCGCACGTGGCATCGGCGAGACGTCGCCGGTGCTGCTCACCGCAGGCTTCACCGCCTCGCTGAACACCAACCCGCTGCACGGTCCGATGGTCTCGCTGCCGCTCGCAGTCTTCGAGTTCGTGAAGTCCCCGGAGCCCAACATGGTCGCGCGCGCCTTCGGTGCCGCGGTTGTGCTGATGCTGCTGGTGCTCATCCTGTTCGTCTCCGCCCGGATCCTCGGGGCCCAGGACGTGGCCAAGAAGGCCAAGCGCAAGCAGTCCCGGGCTGCGCTCCGCGGGCGTGTCTCCCATCTGGTCAACAGGACCCGTCCGTCCGCGCCCGACTCCGCAACCTCCACGACTTCCCCCCGGAGCACTCATGCGTAACCGCCTTGTGTCCGTCCTGCTGCTCTCAGCACTGAGCTGCCTGGTCGCGTTGGGCTTCGGAGCCGGTCTGCCGACCGCCGATGCCGCGACCTACACGCCGATTACGGCGGAGGGATCCTCGTGGGCAGCGAACGCCATCGATGACTGGCGGTCGAACGTGCACAGCTCCGGCATCACCGTGAACTTCGCCGCGACCGGGTCCGTGGCAGGCCTCACCGGCTACGCCAACGGCAGCGACGACTTCGCCGCCTCGGACATTCCGTACGGCGTGAAGGGCACGTCCCCCGGCGTGCCGGGTCGTGGGTTCGCCTACGTCCCAGATGTGGCCGGCGGTACTGCCCTGATGTACAACCTGACGGTCGGCGGCAAGCGCCTGACCAACCTCAAGCTCTCCGGCCCGACGATCGCCGGCATCTTCGAGGGCACGATCACGATGTGGAACGACGCCAAGATAAAGGCCGACAACCCAGGACTGTCGCTACCGCCGCTGATGATCACGCCAGTGGTGCGTTCGGACGGCTCGGGCTCGACTGCTCAGTTCACGCTCTGGATGAAGTCGGAGTTCCCGAGCGTCTGGACCTGCGGCGAGGTGTCGTTCTTCACCCAGTGCCCGAAGTACAACCCGGCGAAGGAGCAGGCGAAGTCC
>DATAZI010000044.1:0-4721 GCA_036272095.1 Marmoricola sp.
GAACACCGGGCACGAGAACAACGGGTACGAGAACGCGGCGTACGACAACGCCGGCCACGACGGCGCGGGCTACGACGGGGCCAGCTACGACAACGCCGGGCACGTCAGCACCGGCTACGCCGAGCAGGCCCACGCGGACCAGGGTTACTCCGAGCAGGGCTACAGCGACGGTCAGCAGGGCTACCAGGACGCTCCCGAGGCCGGTTACGCCACGGAGGTCGCGCACGACGGTTCCGGCTACGCCGAGGGCAGCTATCAGGAGACCGGCCACGACGGCGTGGTCTACGACGCCGAGGGCTACCCGGAGCAGGGCTACACCGAGCAGGGCCACACCGAGCAGGGCCACGCCGAGCAGGGCCACACCGAGCAGGGCCACACCGAGCAGGGCTACGCGGACCAGGGCTACACCGAGCAGGGGTACCCGGAGCAGGGCCACGACGGCGCGGGCTACCAGCAGGGCGGCCACGAGCACGGCGGTTACCAGGACGCGGGCTACGCGGAGGACGGCGGCTACACGGAGGACGGCGGCCACGGTCAGCCGGCCGCGGGGTACACCGACGGCGAGTACACCGAGGCGGAGTACGCGGACGGCGAGTACACCGAAGCCGACTACGTCGACGGTGACCAGGCACAACCGGCTACCCCGGCCGAGCCGGTGCCGGTGTCCGAACAGCTCTTCGGCAGCTACCACCCGGCCGAGGACGAGTACGTCGACACGGCGATCATCCCCAGGATCACCGACCACGGCACGATCGTCGACGACGACGGGCAGCCGGCGACCGCCGAAGAGGCCCCCGCCGAGGGCCACGCCGCCGAGCCGGGCACCGCCGCCGACAGCGGCCGCGACAGCGGCCACGACACCTACGGGCAGGACAGCTACGGGCACGACGAGCATGGCCACGAGCAGTACGGCCAGAGCACGAACGGCCAGAACACCAACGGCCAGAACACCAACGGCCAGCCCGTCATCGACCACGCGGACTACCCGACCGCCGAGCAGTCCGCCGCCGAACTGGCCGCCGAGCTGGCCGCTGACGAGCCGACGGAGCAGGGGCGCCCGGGGACACCGGACCAGCGAGCCGACGACGACCAGTCGACCGCCCAGGCCGACCGCCGCGCCCATGACCGAACCTCAAACGCGGCCAACCAGAGCGCGGCCAACCAGAGCGCGGCCGACCAGAAGAACGCCGACCAGCACACCGACCCCGGTGACGAGGCGCTCGTCGCCGCCGTGCCCGCCGCCGGCCTGATGGCGGCGCACGGCGCGGTCGCCAACCCGGACAGCCCGCACGCCGTCGGCCCGGAGCTGCTGGCCGGCTACTCGGGCGACGAGGGTGTGCGCGCGGGTCGGCCGGAGCTGGACGACGACGGTGAGGGCCGCACCGAGCTGATCCCGCGCTACACCGACGACCGGCCGGGCGCGGGCAAGCAGGCGAGGCCGGCCGTGCTGGCGATGGCGCTGCTCGTGGTCGCGGTGGTCGCCGCCGGCGTCGGGTTCTTCAGCTGGACGAAGGCGCAGCAGGCCGACCACGCGCGGCCGACCGGTGACATCGCGTTCGTCGACCGCGTGGCCACCGCCGAGGTCAAGGATCAGGTGAGCAAGGCGATCGAGGCGATCTACTCCTACGACTCCGCGCAGCTGGACCAGAGCGAGAACCGCGCGCTGTCGTTCATCACCGGGTCCTACACCGACGAGTTCAAGGCGAACTTCGCCACGGTGCGTCAGTTGGGCCCGCAGGAGAAGGCGTCACTCGTCTCGACGGTCGTCGGGGCGGGCGTGGAGTCGCTCACGGAGAGTCGCGCCACGCTGTTGGTCATGGTGAATCAGGTCGGTCACCGAGGGGACAACCCACAGCCGCTGCGAGCCGCTGTTCGGCTCAACGTCACTGCCCAGAAGGTGGACGGTCAGTGGAAGGTCTCCGGGGTCAACCAGAAGTGACCCTCCGCAGTCACAGCGGCGCCGGTCGTCCTCCAAAAGAGACCACTTGCCGACGATTAGCGTCTTGACTCGGAGAGCGGTGCACGTCACTCTTGGTGGCGCGATGGTTGCTCCAGCGACCCGTCTCGACAGCGGCTGCTTTTGCAGCTAGACTGCCTCTTTGCGCTGCCTTCATTCTGAAGACATGCCCCCGGATGATCCATCTCAGCCCTTAGGGGCGAGGTCCGTCCGGGGGGTCGAAGAGTTGGGGAGCGCGCTGACACAACACAGGCAACGCGTCGCCACAGCCCACCGCAAGGCAGGCCCGACCCGGACCTCCCGCCCGGGTCACACTGCCAGAAGGTACCCGCTTCAGGCGCCGCGTGCCAGACGAGCGTAGTTCTCGGAAGGACGCATCTTGGCTGTCTCCCGCGCCACCGCGACCACTGCGACACCGGCCTCGGCGAACCCGAGTTTCCCGGGCGCACCGACCCGAGTCTCCTTCGCCAAGATCCGTGAGCCGCTCGAGGTTCCCGACCTTCTCAACCTGCAGATCCAGTCGTTTGAGTGGCTGGTCGGTGACGAGGCCTGGTTCCAGCGCCGCATTGATGCGGGCGAGGAGCTCCCGGTAGGCGGACTCGAGGAGATCTTGACGGAGATCTCACCGATCGAGGACTTCTCAGGGTCGATGTCCCTGTCGTTCTCCGACCCCCGCTTTGACGAGGTCAAGGCTCCGGTCGAAGAGTGCCGCGACAAGGACATGACGTACGCGGCACCGCTGTTCGTCACCGCGGAGTTCACCAACAACAGCACTGGCGAGATCAAGAGCCAGACGGTGTTCATGGGTGACTTCCCGGTGATGACCGATAAGGGCACGTTCATCATCAACGGCACCGAGCGCGTAGTGGTGTCGCAGCTGGTGCGCTCGCCCGGCGTGTACTTCGATCACAACGTAGACAAGGCCACCGACAAGGACGTCTACTCGGTCAAGGTCATCCCCAGCCGGGGTGCCTGGCTGGAGTTCGACGTCGACAAGCGCGACACCGTCGGTGTCCGGATCGACCGCAAGCGCCGCCAGCCGGTCACCGTGCTGCTGAAGGCGCTCGGCTGGACCGCGGAGCAGATCCGTGAGCGGTTCAGCTTCAGCGAGACCCTGCTGGCCACCCTGGAGAAGGACCACACCGCCGGGCAGGACGAGGCGCTGCTCGACATCTACCGCAAGCTGCGCCCGGGCGAGCCGCCCACCAGGGAGAGCGCGCAGACCCTGCTGGAGAACCTCTTCTTCAAGGACAAGCGCTACGACCTGGCCAAGGTTGGCCGCTACAAGGTCAACAAGAAGCTGGGCCTGCGCTCGCCGACCACGGTGGGCACCCTCACCGAGGACGACATCCTCACCACCATCGAGTACCTCGTCCGGCTGCACGCCGGCGACACGATGATGACCGTGGGCGAGGGCGACGCGTCCGTCGAGATCCCGGTGGAGACCGACGACATCGACCACTTCGGCAACCGCCGGCTGCGCACCGTGGGTGAGCTGATCCAGAACCAGATCCGGGTCGGCCTGTCCCGGATGGAGCGGGTCGTCCGCGAGCGGATGACCACGCAGGACGTCGAGGCGATCACGCCGCAGACCCTGATCAACATTCGGCCCGTGGTGGCCGCGATCAAGGAGTTCTTCGGCACCAGCCAGCTGTCCCAGTTCATGGACCAGCACAACCCGCTGGCCGGGCTGACGCACAAGCGCCGCCTGTCCGCGCTCGGCCCGGGAGGTCTGTCCCGGGAGCGGGCCGGTATGGAGGTCCGGGACGTGCACCCGAGCCACTACGGCCGGATGTGCCCGATCGAGACGCCGGAAGGCCCGAACATCGGCCTGATCGGTTCGCTGGCCTCCTTCGCCAGGGTGAACCCGTTCGGCTTCATCGAGACGCCGTACCGCAAGGTCACCGAAGGCATCGTCACCGACCAGATCGACTACCTCACCGCCGACGAGGAGGACCGCCAGGTCATCGCTCAGGCGAACGCGCCACTGGACAACGAGGGTCGCTTCCTCGAGGAGCGCGTCCTGGTCCGTACCAAGGGTGGCGAGCCTGACCTGATCAGCCCGCGCGGCGTCGAGTACATGGACGTCTCGCCGCGCCAGATGGTCTCGGTGGCGACCGCGCTGATCCCGTTCCTCGAGCACGACGACGCCAACCGCGCCCTGATGGGCGCGAACATGCAGCGGCAGGCGGTGCCGCTGCTGCGCAGCGAGTCGCCGCTGGTCGGTACCGGCATGGAGCTGCGTGCCGCGGTCGACGCCGGTGACGTGCTGGTGGCGGCCAAGGCCGGCATCATCGAGGAGCTGTGCGCCGACTACATCACCGTGATGGCGGACGACGGCACCCGCCAGACCTACCGGCTGAACAAGTTCCGCCGGTCCAACCAGGGCACCTGTAACAACCAGAAGCCCATCGTGGACGAGGGTCAGCGGGTCGAGATCGGCCAGGTGCTCGCGGACGGGCCGTGTACCGAGGACGGCGAGATGGCCCTCGGTAAGAACCTGCTCGTGGCGATCATGCCGTGGGAGGGCCACAACTACGAGGACGCGATCATCCTCTCGCAGCGCCTGGTGCAGGACGACGTCTTGACGTCGATCCACATCGAGGAGCACGAGATCGACGCGCGGGACACCAAGCTCGGCGCCGAGGAGATCACGCGGGACATCCCGAACGTCTCCGAGGAGGTCCTCGCGGACCTGGACGAGCGCGGCATCATCCGGATCGGTGCCGAGGTCCAGCCGGGCGACATCCTGGTCGGCAAGGTC
>DATAZI010000045.1:0-16395 GCA_036272095.1 Marmoricola sp.
GGAAGTGAGCCCAGGAGTCAGCCCAGGAGTCAGCCCGGAAGTCAGCCCGGAATCGAATGCCGGGGTGAGCGCAGCATGACGATGTCATTGCGCTACGCCGCGGTCTCCGACGTCGGGCGGGTACGCCGCGACAACCAGGACTCCGGGTACGCCGGCCCCAACCTGCTCGTCGTCGCCGACGGCGTCGGCGGTGCGGCCCGCGGCGACATCGCCAGCAGCGCTTGTGTCGACGTGATCCGCAAGCTCGACGGACCGGCCAGCAACGACGCACTGAGCGAGATCGCCGCCACCATCCACCTCGCCCACGACCGCCTCGCCGAGATCGTCGAGGCGCACCCCGACCTCGACGGCACCAGCACCACCGTCACCGCAGCGATCTTCGACGGCACCCACCTACGCGTCGGCCACGTCGGCGACAGCCGCGGCTACCTGTTCCGCGGGTCCGTCCTGGAGCAGATCACCTCCGATCACACCCTGGTCCAGAGCCTGGTCGACGAGGGCCGGATCACCTCCGAGGAGGCGCGGGTCCACCCGCACCGCACCCTGATCCTCCGAGCCGTCGACGGCGTCCACGAGCCCGAGCCGGACCTGTTCTCGCTGCCGCTGCAGGTCGGCGACCGGCTGCTGCTCTGCTCCGACGGGTGCGCCGGCGTGCTCACCGACGACCGGCTCGCGGCGCTTCTGGTCGGTGATGACCTCCAGGTCGTCGCCAGCAGCCTGGTGCACGCCTCCCTGGAGGCCGGCAGCTCCGACAACGTCACGGTCCTGGTCGCCGAGGTCGTCGATGGCGAGCCCGACGGCGCAGCCCCGATCACCGTCGGCGCAGCGGTCGCCGCACCGCATCTGCAGATCAGCAGCGATGCCACCGGCAACCTCACCGACTCCGACGTCGACACCCTGAGCCGCGAGACGGAGTACGACCCGGAGGCGATCCGGTACGCGCCGCAGCCGCCGCCGCGCGGGACCTGGGGACGCCGCGTACTTGCGCTGGTGATCGTCCTGGCCCTTCTCGGCGGTGCCTGCTTCGGTGCCTACAAGTACTCCCAGACCCGCTACTACCTCAGCGCAGACCATCACGGCGCGGTGAGCATCTACCGTGGCGTCGACATCACCGTCCCGCTGGTCACGATGCACCACTTCCAGGAGGGCACCGGCTACTCGCTGACCGACGTCAGCGACGAGTACGCCGCCAAGATCCGCGACGTCGCGAGCTTCAGCAGCCTGGCCGACGCACGGCAGTACGTCG
This sequence comes from Marmoricola sp., assembly GCA_036272095.1. GTDB lineage: Bacteria > Actinomycetota > Actinomycetes > Propionibacteriales > Nocardioidaceae > Marmoricola. The sequence continues at coordinate 1,247 of DATAZI010000045.1, forward strand.
CCCAGGCGCACTGCGACAAGATCGCTCCGAAGTCGACCTCGGCCGCCCAGATCGCCGAGAGCAACCTGCTCCTGCACCGACTCGGCCTGCACCTGGTGACCGTCTCGCTGGCTCCGGTCGGTTCGCTGCCGCCGGCGACGATGACGATGTGGGCCGGTCCGATCGACCCGACCGAGCTGGCCTGCGGGGCGACCCGATGAGCGCCACCGCCCGGCCAGCAGCGCAGCGGCAGCCGGCCCGCCGCCCGACTCGTACGGCCGGTCGCGGCGGCGCCCGTCCACCGGGTCCGCTGATGGAGTTCGTGCACCGGCGCCGACGCGGTGCCGAGCTCTTCCTGCTGGTGCTCAGCCTCGCCGTCGGCATCGGCGCCTACGTCGCCGTGGGCCTCGGCGTGGACGGCAAGGTGCCGACCAACCTCTACACCTACGGCGGCTGGCTGACCGCCCTGGTGATCGCAGCCCACGTCACGATCCGGATCAAGGCCGAGTACGCCGACCCGATCCTGCTCCCGATCGTCTCCGCGCTCAACGGGCTCGGCCTGGCGATGATCCATCGCATCGACCTGGGCATGAAGGCCAACGACCCCGGCTACCACGAGCTCGCCGCCTCGCAGCTGGTCTGGATGACGCTCGGCGTGCTGCTGTTCATCATCGTGCTCGTCGTCCTGCGCGACCACCGCCGGCTGCAGGCATTCACCTACACCGCGGGCTTCGCAGCGCTGGTCCTGCTGCTGCTGCCGCTGGTCCCCGGGATCGGGCGCAACATCCGCGGAGCCCGGATCTGGATCCACCTCGGCCCGCTCAGCTTCCAGCCCGGCGAGATCGCCAAGGTGCTGCTGGTGATCACCTTCGCCGGCTACCTGGTGCTCTACCGCGACGCCCTGGCGCTGGCCGGCCGCCGGGTCCTGTTCGTCGACCTGCCGCGCGGGCGGGACCTCGGGCCGATCCTGGCGATGTGGGTGATCAGCCTCGGCGTTCTCTTCTTCGAGAACGACCTCGGCTCCTCGCTGCTGTTCTTCGGGATGTTCCTGGTGATGCTCTACGTCGCCACCGAGCGGCCAGGGTGGCTGATCGTCGGCGGGGCCATGTTCATGATCGGCGCCTACCTCGCCTACCTGGTCACCGCGCACGTGCAGGTGCGCGTGGACGCCTGGCTGCATCCGTTCCCGGTGACCAGGGGCAGCTACCAGGTCGTCCAGGGCATGTTCGGGATGGCGTGGGGCGGGCTGTCGGGTCGCGGACTGGGGCTCGGCTCGCCGCAGGACACCCCGATCGCCTCCTCGGACTTCATCCTGCCGGCGTTCGGCGAGGAGCTCGGGCTGACCGGCGTACTGGCGATCATCCTGCTCTACGGCCTGATCGTCGAGCGCGCCCTGCGCACGGCGCTGATCTGCCGCGACAACTTCGGAAAGCTCGTCGCCACCGGCCTCGGCGTGGTCATCGCGCTGCAGGTCTTCGTCGTCATCGGCGGCGTCACCAAGCTGATCCCGCTGACCGGCCTGACCACGCCGTTCCTCTCCCAGGGCGGCTCCAGCCTCGTCGCCAATTGGGTGATCATCGCGCTGCTGCTGCGCATCTCCGACCAGGCCCGGCGACCGCCGCCGGAGTTCGACGACGAGCGCCCGGACATGGACTCCACCCAGGTGGTGAGCATGCGATGAATCGCCCGATCCGCAACCTCGCCGTGTTCTGCCTGCTGCTCTTCCTGGCGCTGATGGCCAACGCCACCTACCTGCAGTACTTCCAGGCCAAGAACCTGACCTCGCTGACCAAGCACTCCGACAACACCCGGGTCGCCGACGCGGCGTTCGCCGAGCCGCGTGGAGCGATCATCGTCAACGGCCGCGCGATCGCGCGGAGCACGAAGTCCACCGACCAGTACAAGTACCAGCGGGTCTACCCGTTCGGCTCGGAGTACGCGCACGTCGCCGGCTACTTCTCCAAGGGCCGTCTGGGCGGTGTCGAGTCCAGCGAGAACGACGTTCTGACCGGCGACGCCGCGGGCCTGTTCGTCAACCGGGTGCTCGACACGCTGGGCAACCAGCCGCCCAAGGGCGGCGATGTCGTCCTCACCCTGAATGCCGCTGCCCAGCAGGCTGCGTACGCCGGCCTGCAGCGGCTCGGCAAGAACACCCGCGGCGCGGTGGTGGCGATCGAGCCGGCCACCGGCAAGATCCTGGCGATGGTCTCGAGCCCGACCTTCGACCCGACACGGCTCTCGTCGCACAACTTCACCGCGTCCAGCAACTACTACTCGCGGCTGCTGAAGAACACCCTCGCCCCGCTGAACAACCGGGCGATCGAGGAGCGGCTGCCCCCCGGGTCGACGTTCAAGCTGGTCACAGCGGCGGCCGCGCTCTCCAGCGGCAAGTACAACCCCGAAAGCCTGGTGCCGGGCGGTGCGACCCTCGACCTGCCACAGAGCTCCTCGGTCGTGCACAACGAGAGCCGTGGCTCCTGCGGCGGCACCAAGATCACCCTGACCCGGGCGCTGGACGTCTCCTGCAACGTCGCGTTCGGCACCGTCGGCATCGCCCTCGGCGGCAAGGCGCTGCTCGACCAGGCCGAGAAGTTCGGGTTCAACGCCTCCAAGCCCTACTTCACCGGCCTCGACGACTCGCTGACCTCGCAGGTGCCCAGCGTCTTCCCGACCGGTTTGAACGCACCGAACTCGGCGCTCTCGGCGATCGGCCAGTACGACGTCCAGGCCACGCCGCTGCAGATGGCCATGGTCGCGGCCGGCATCGCCAACAACGGCAAGGTGATGAAGCCGCAGATCATCAGCGAGATCCGCAGCGCCGACCTCGACGTGATCAAGCCGGTCGACTCGGTGCCGTTGAATCCCTCCGACCCCCAGGCCGTCTCGCCCGAGGTCGCCCGCGAGCTGACTCAGATGATGGTCTCGGTGGTCGATGAGGGCACCGGAACGACTGCCCAGATCCCTGGGGTGAAGGTCGCCGGCAAGACCGGCACCGCGCAGAGCGCCCCGAGCCGGCCGCCGTACGCCTGGTTCGTGTCGTTCGCGCCCGCGGACAACGCCCGGGTCGCGGTGGCTGTGCTGATCCAGGACGCGAACGTCGAGCGCAATGCGATCTCCGGCAGCGGCCTGGCCGCCCCGATCGCCAAGACCGTGATGGAAGCGGTGCTGAACCAGAAATGACCCAGCAGACGTCCAAGAGCCAGACTCCTCCGTGCCTGACGCGCGGATCTCGGAGAAACGACCGGAAACAGATGAGGGGACACCTCGATGGCTGATCCAACTGGGCCGCACCGCATCGGCGGGCGCTACGAGATCGGTGAGCTGCTCGGCCGCGGCGGGATGGCAGAGGTCCGCAAGGGCACCGACATCCGGCTGGGCCGCACCGTCGCGGTCAAGCGGCTTCGCACCGACCTGGCCAGTGACGCCACCTTCCAGGCGCGCTTCCGCAGAGAGGCGCAGTCGGCCGCCTCACTGAACCACCCGGCGATCGTCTCGGTCTACGACACCGGGGAGGAGCTCGCCGAGGACAGCGCCGGCGGACCGCCGGTCGCGCAGCCCTACATCGTGATGGAGTACGTCGCTGGCCGGACCCTGCGCGACATCCTGCGCGAGGGCCGCAAGATCCTGCCCGAGCGCGCGCTCGAGATCGCCTCGGGCACCCTCGGAGCCCTGGACTACAGCCACCGCGCCGGGATCATCCACCGCGACATCAAGCCCGCCAACGTGATGCTCACCCCGGCCGGCGATGTGAAGGTGATGGACTTCGGCATCGCCCGCGCGGTCTCGGACGCGCAGAACACGATGACCCAGACCGCCGCAGTCGTCGGCACCGCGCAGTACCTCTCACCCGAGCAGGCCCGCGGTGAGACCGTCGACTCGCGCTCGGATGTCTACTCGACCGGCTGCCTGCTCTTCGAGCTGCTCACCGGACGGCCCCCGTTCATCGGCGACTCCCCGGTGGCGGTGGCCTACCAGCACGTCCGCGAGCAGGCGCAGCCGCCGTCGACCTTCGACGCCGACCTGCCGCCCGAGGTCGACGCCATCGTGATGAAGGCGCTGGCCAAGCGCCTCGAGGACCGATACCAGAGCGCGGCCGCGATGAAGGAGGACATCGACCGGTTCCTCGCCGGCCGCCCCGTCCAGGCGCCTCTCGTTTCGTCCGAGCCTGTCCTTCCCGTCGGCGTGCCCCCGCTGGTGCCTGGCATGGAGACCGCCACCACCTCGGTCGTCCCCGGGACCGGCGAGTGGGCTGCTGTGGACCGCAAGCGCCGCTTCGGGCCGATCACCTTGCTGATCGTGCTGCTGCTCGCGGTGATCGCTGGCGCCATCTTCTTCATCCCCAAGCTGATCAGCCAGGCCCCTGAGCAGACCTCGACACCGAGTGTCGTCACGCTGACCGAGAAGCAGGCCGAGGCCAAGATCACCAAGGCCGGCCTGACCGTCGGCGAGGTGAGCCAGCACTCTGACGCGACCATCGCCAAGGGCACGGTCATCTCCCAGGACCCGAGCCCGACGGACAAGCAGTTCGTCGACCCCGGGTCGACGATCAACCTGGTCGTCTCCTCGGGTCCGGCGCCGACACCGCAGGTCGCCGTGCCCAACGTGGTCGGCCAGGACCAGGACGACGCCAAGGCGCAGCTGGTCGCCGATCAGCTCAAGGTCGTGCTCAAGACGGTGCCGCAAGCCAGCACCGAGGACGCCGGGACGGTGCTCTCGACCAAGCCCGCCCCGGGCGCGACGGTGGACATCAACACGACCGTGACCGTCAGGGTCTCGGCCGGCCCGCAGGAGGTCCCTGACGTCACGAACCGTACCCAGGCGGCTGCGACCCAGATCCTGGAGGCCGCCGGCTTCAAGGTGGTCCCCCAGGACGACGACACCTCCACCAAGCCGGCGGGCACCGTCACCTACATGACGCCTCCAGCCAACTCGACGCAGAACCGCGGGACGACGATCTTCATCGGCATCTCGACGTACATGCCGCCGAGCGGGCCGCCCACCGGGACCCCGACGGGCACTCCCACCGACGGCATCTCACCCTGACCCGAGGCGTGCCCGTCCTCCACTGCTCCTGCGCGCGAGGACGGGCCGGCTAGATCGTCTAGTGCCGGCGGGCGCTGACCCGGCGGGTCTCTCCGGGGCCAGCGACCGTCATGACGGCGACCGCGGTCGTCAGCGGTACGGCGAGCACGAGGCCGATCCCGCTGGCCAAGGTGCGGACGATCTCCTCGGAGATGGACTCACTCGAGATCACCTCCCAGAGCGGCCGGTCGTAGAGCGAGAGCAGCAGCAGCACGGCCAAGGCGCTGCCGGCGTAGGCGAACACGATCGTGTAGATCGTGGAGGCGATGTGGTCGCGCCCGATCCGCATCGCGCTGGAGAACAGCCTGCCGCGGCTCAGGTCCGGGCCGGCCTCGCGCAGCTCCCAGACCGCTGAGGCCTGGGTGATCGTGACGTCGTTGAGGACGCCCAGACCGGCGACCACCAGGGCGCAGGTGAAGATCCCCTGGAACGACAGGGTGTCAGCGAACGTGGACAGCAAGGCGCTGCTGTCGTCGGAGAACCCGGACAGGTTGGCGCCGTGGATCGCAAGCTCGCCGATGCCGGCCGTCGCAGCGATCCCGAGCAAGGTGCCGCCGAGGGCTGCACTGGTCCGGATCGACGGCCCGTGCGCGACGTAGAGGACGACGAACATGATCGCGGCAGAGCCCGCCAACGACACCTCGATCCCCGAGGACCCGGAGAGCAGCGCTGGCAGCATGAACTTCAGCAGCACGAACCCGCCGAAGCCGAGTGCGACCAGTGCCAGGATCCCGCGCAGCCGGGCCACCAGCGCGACCACGATCACGAACGCGAACCACATGATCCACAGCGGCTTGAGCCGGACCACGTCATCGAAGGAGTACGACGCCGGCGAACCGTCCTGCGGCGGTACCCGGATCAGGCGCACGGTGTCGCCCTTGCCGAGGCCCGACTCCGCCACCGCCGTCGGCACGCCGACGGTCTGGTTGTCGCCGGCCTCGGGGCCCGAATCGGCGGTCGCGACGACGTTGCCGCAGGTCGGTGCCGCGCTCGTGCTGCCGGTCCCGCCGCCCGAGGTCCCGCCGGCGTCGGCATCTGCCGGGCACGGCTTCTGCACACTCGTCACGGTCGCCTTCACGTAGGTGACTCCCGGCGCCGTGAACTGGGCCTCGCTGCGGAGCTTGGCGACCTTGCTCGAGTCCGGCCACAGGGTGACTACCGCGACGACGGTCGCGATCGCGACCAAGCCGAGCACGACGAGCAGCACCGTCGCCGGGCCGCGCGCCGAGGCGACGTTGGCCGAGCCGTGCGAATGCGAGTGCGAGTGCCCCACTGTTCTCCTTGGCTGCTACCGGCTGGGTGCCTGCGGTGTGCCTGCGGTCGCGTACTTCAGCGCTATGGCGCCCCCGTACGCCGGGAAATCGAGCAACGAGCTGTCCCGGACCTCATAACCCAGGTCGTAGGCATCGACGAAAGTCCGGTACGCCGCAACGTAGTCGCTGCTGTCCAGGCTTGCCTGCAGCGACGCGGGACTGCCGATGGCCGAGATCCGGTACGGCGGCGAGTACGGCACACCGTGCAGCACGACGGTGTTGCCGACGCACTTGATCCCGGTCGTGGAGATCACCCGCTGCCCCTGGATCGTCATTGCCTCGGCGCCGCCGGTCCACAGCGCGTTGACGACCGCCTGGATGTCCTGCTGGTGCACCACCAGCTCGTCGGCCGAGACGCCGCCCGGCTGATCTGCCTCATCGATCTCGCTCTTGGGCGCGTCGTTGAGGACGACGGTGAGCCCCGGTCCGTGCACCGGGCTGAAGCCGGCCGGCCCGCGGAGGGCGTCGACCTGCTTCTGCAGCGACTCGACCTGGGTATTGCTCACCTGCCGGCTCAGCTGGCTGACCTGCTTGTTCAGGTCGGTGACCTGGGTCTGCAGGCCGTTGGCGTGGTCGCGCTCGGCCAGGACCACGTGAGCGAGGTCGGTAACGCTCCCCGCACGCAGGTCGAGGCCCTTGGAGTTGATCGCCGAGGTGACGAACAGGGCTCCGGCGAAGACGAACATGGCCACCGCCCACGGGCGCCAACGTCCTTCGAGCCGGATCCGGAACAGGTCGCGCCACCGCGCCAGCGAGGCGCGGCGTTCGCTCGACACTGACGACCCTTCCGACGACCCCACTGGTACCGAATACCCGGCCACTGCCCTGAACAGGGCCAACGGTGACTACGCTAACCGACGAACTCGAATCCCTAGGAGCATCGCTGTGTCCAAGACCTCGGCCCGCAAACCCACCGTCTCGCTTAGTGGGTACACCACCTCGTGGGTGCGCTGCGGCATCGTGCTGCTGCTGGTCATCGCCGGCATCGCCTGGATCGCGGTGTACACGAACGTTGCCATGGATCACGCGCTGTATGCCCACCAGCTCGCGGTGAAGCCCAAGCACAACCCGCTCCCGTGGATGTCCCACCTCTACAAGTGGAACTACCTGATCGGTTTCGGGTCCGTCTTCTTCGCCCTGATCCTCTCGGCCCACGCCACCACCCCGCTCGGCCGCGGGCGCGGCGTCGTGGTCGGCATGCTCGGCTGCTTCCTGATCGGCCTGATCTGGATCGTGACGTACTACTTCACCCAGAACTCGACGTCCTTCCACGTCCCGGTGATGAACCGCCTCGACCAGTTCAACCTGCTGGTCGGCGTTGCCTTCATGGCGGTGGGCTTCACGTTCGCCACCAAGTGGGAATGACACGCGTGTAGTTCTCCACAGAGTTGTCCCCAGGTTGGGGATAACTCTGCCGCTGCCGGCACGGCGTACGGCAACCCTCAGGCGGCAGCCCTCAGGCGAGAGCGGCCGCGCGCAGCCCGATCAGGGCCAGGGCGATCAGCAGTACGCCGGCGATGCCGCCCCACTGGATGGCCGCCTGGTTCTTCTTCGGGGCGTAGACCAGGACCCCGGCAACGGCCGCGCCTCCGAGGAAGCCGCCGAGGTGGCCTTGCCAGGAGATGTTGCTGCCGATGAACGTGAAGACCACGTTGATGCCGATCCAGACCAGGATCGGCTGCAGATCGGCGCCGATCTTGTGGCAGACGACCAGCAGCGCGCCGAGCAGGCCGAAGATCGCCCCGGAAGCGCCGAGAGTGGCCTGGTGCGCTGATGAGAGCAGCATCACCGCGGCACTGCCGGTGATGCCGGATACCAGGTACAGGCCGAGGTAGCGCGTTCGGCCGAGGATCGTCTCGAGCTGCGGCCCGATGAAGTACAGGGCGATCATGTTGAAGCCGATGTGCTCGATCTGCTGGTGGGCGAACACCGAGGTGATCAGCTGCCAGGGCGCGCCGTTCGCGACGCCGTGGACCCAGTGGGCGTTGGCGTTGCCGAACCGGACGCACTGCGCAGCGGTGGTCAGGTTGGGGAACGAGCTGCCGTCGTTGCCGGCCGCACAGAGTCCGCCCGGAGTGATGGACAGAGAGTTCCCTAGCGACGGACGCGCCTGGATCAGTGCCCAGACCACGACGTTGATGCCGATCAGCACATAGGTGACGATGCCCGGCACCGCAACACGCTCGCCGCCGTACGGCAGCCGCCCCGTCCGCGTGCCCTTGGCGCCCTCCTTGATGCAGGAGGGGCACTGGAACCCGACCGAAGCCGAGTTCATGCAGTCAGGGCAGATAGGACGATCGCACCGCTGGCACCGGATCCAGGTCTCGCGATCCGGGTGGCGGTAGCAGAGCGGGGCGGCAGCCTGGGGCTGGGTCACGTGAGCTCAGATCACCCGCGGGTGATCTCGACCGACTCGACCACGACTGGCTCGACCGGACGGTCGCCCGGGCCGGTGGCGGTGGTGCCGATGGCGTCGACGACGTCGCGGCTCTCCTGGTCGGCGACCTCGCCGAAGATGGTGTGCTTGTTGTTCAGCCAGGTGGCCGCACCAGTGGTGATGAAGAACTGAGAGCCGTTGGTGCCCGGGCCGGCGTTCGCCATCGCGAGCAAGTAGGGCTTGGTGAACCCGAGCTCGGGGTGGAACTCGTCCTTGAAGGTGTAGCCCGGGCCGCCGGTGCCGGTGCCCAGCGGGCAACCGCCCTGGATCATGAAGCCGTCGATCACGCGGTGGAAGCCGAGGCCGTCGTAGAACTTGCCGGTCTTGCCACCGTCAGCCCTGTAGTCCTTGGTGCCCTCGGCGAGGCCGACGAAGTTCTCGACCGTCGCGGGAGCGTGGTTCGGGAGCAGGTTGAGCACGATGTCGCCACGGTTGGTGTGCAGGGTGGCCTTCAGGTCAGACATGGGGCGCCTTCCAAATGATAAGTACAGGTGATGAGTACAGGTGATGAGGACAGGTCGTGTGGAATGTCCGCGCCGATCCTCCCACGAGTGCCAAGGTTTCCTTCGGCGCGCCCCCGAGGCATGATCGTTGCGGGAGCCAGTCCGCTAGCAGCACAAGCGCATCGACGCGATGGAGGGAAGCCATGAGCCGCAGGTCGAAGAAGGCACGCAAGAAGGCCGGCAAGAACCAGATCAGGGCGGCGATCTCGGAGGTCGTGCGCCCGGCGCCCAAGCCGAAGCGCCGAGGTCGCAAACTGCTCGTGCTGCTGGTGCTCGCAGGACTGGGGTACGCCGCCTCCAAGGCGATGGGCGGCGGTACGCCGGGCGCAATGAGCGTCCCTCCGCCGGCGCCGCGGCCGACCCCTGTCCCCGATGCCGTCCCGGATCCCGCTCCAGCGGCCGCCCCAGCCGCAGACGCGCCGGCCACCGACCCGGCAGCGCCAGCCGCCGAGGCTGCTGCTGAGACCCCGGCTCCTGAGACCCCAGCCGCGGAGCCGACTGCTGAACCCACCTCCGGGCCCTCCTCTGAGCCGTCCTCTGAGCCGTCCTCCGGGGCGCCGGTCGTCTCCGGGCCGGACACCGAGTCGCTCGACCGGCTGGCGACAGAGGCACCCATCGACGACGCTGCGGCCGAGGCCGCCCAGGCTCCTGCAGCCGAGGCGGAACCTGCGCCGGCACCACAAGCCGCACCGGCAGACTCGCTCACCTCGTTCTTCGACGAGGTCCTCACCGAGACCCAGGAGAAGCGATCGCGTCGTCGCTGACACGAAGCCCGCTCGGCCCTACGATCCGAGGATGACCGTCGACTACGCCGCGCTCACTGCCGGCAGCATCCGACTCGCATCCGGGGTCTCGTTCCTGGTCGCGCCCGAGAAGGCCAACAAGTTCTGGGGAGACCCGAAACCGCCGGAGCCGACAGCCCGGCTGCTGCTGCACTCGATGGGCTACCGCGATGCGCTGATCGGCGGGCTGCTCGTCCAAGCCGCGCTCCGCGGCAAGGACACCCGCGGCTGGTTCGCAGCCTCGGGCGGCGCGGATGCCTCCGACCTGCTCGGCGGGATGCGCACCCACGCGACGATGACGAAGTCGCAGATCTTCGTCGGTCTCGGCGGCGCCGTGGTCGGCATCGGCGTCGGCCTGTGGGGCGCGACCCGGCGCCAGCGCTGAGCCTGACCGATCCGTGCCTGACAGGTCCAGCGGCAGCGCTCAGACTGCGGCGGTCGCCTCAGCCGCGGCGATGTCGGCCTGCGCCCGGATGATCGCGCGGTGCTCGGCCCAGAAGCTCAGGAACGGGATGGTGCCGCAGGCCAGCGTGATGACGGTGAAGACGATCGGCCAGCGCAGTCGCAGCGAGAGCATGAAGGCGACGAGCACGAAGACCATGTAGATGAAGCCGTGCGCGGTGCCGAGGTACAGGTTGATGTCCGAGCCGATCTTCCAGCCGTGGGTCCCGACCGGCAGAACGCTCGGCCAGATCTCGTGGACGTACTTCAACGGCACCCCGATGAAGAGCAGGGTGATGATCGAGGTGCCGACCACGGAGGCCAGCACCGTGTAGGCAGTCAGCAATTGCTTCACGCCGCCAAGGTACTCGGGCGCTCCGCACGCTCGACGGTCGAGGGTGGCCTGCTAGGTCAAGAATTGCCCAAGAAAGACTCAGCCGCGGGCCCACTCGTCGGCCAGCATCGCGTAGAGGTACCCGTCGCGCCAGGTCCCGTCACTGTGCAGGGCGTCCTGCACGTTGTGGGCCTCGCGGCGCATCCCGACCCGCTCCATCAGCCGCCAGGACGCGTCGTTCTCAGCGAAGCACAGCGCGGTGACCCGGCGCAGGCCCAGGCCCTCGAAGGCGACCGCGATCAGGTCGGCGACAGCCTCGGTCGCATATCCGTGGCCCTGCACCGACGGGTTCAGGCACCAGCCGAGCTCGGCCTGGACACCGACCGCCTGCTCGACGACCTCGCCTTGGGCCCAGGCATCCTCGCGACGCAGCATCAGGTCGCCGATCACGGCCCCGTCGAGCTCGACAACGAGGGTCGCGGCCGCCCAGGAGGGCTCTTGGGCGCGTTCGACGTACTCCGCGAGCCCTGGATCGGACCAGGTCATCCAGCGGCTCACCCCCGGTAGCCGGCGGATCCGCCACAAGGTCTCGACATCGGCCTGGTCGACCGGCCGCACCTCGAGCCGCTCGGTCCGTCGCGGCCAGTCCAGATCCGTGATCTCAGGCATAACCCGATCATCGCCGAACAGCGTGCGAGCCGCACTCGAGTTCTCGGCGAGGCCTCCCAGAGCCGCAGAACAGCGATCGCTCTGGCGCAGCGCGCGGTTTTTCTTCGGTCACGATGGGCCGAAAGAGCGCGAATCGGGCCCCGGACGCGGGAAGATCGACAATGCCGACCGATCGTGGGGGTCCGGCACCGTCGAGCAGCAAAGGTTTCCGATGTCCAGATCGCTAGCGGTTATCTTCTTCGCCGCCCTGATCGTGCTCGGGCTGCCGGTCGCGGCGAACGCGGCCGGCGACACCCCGGTCATCTTCGCCTCCTCCGCCAGCTACACCGGCCAGCCGGTCCCGTACACGATCACCGTGTTCGACCGGCTCGATAACAGCCATCTCTCCGCGTCCATCGGCGGTCGCTCGATGTCGTGCCACTCCGCCGGTGCGATCAACGGCCTCGGCACCTGGAAGTGCACCGCCGGCGGCGGCCGGCTGCCTATCGGCTCGCAGACGATCACAGCGCGGGCGACGGGTGGCGGCGAGACCCGCACGTCGAGCAAGACGATCAGCATCTCCAGCAGCTTCGGGATCTCCGGCTCGAGCGGCACGGTGACCGCCGGCCAGGGCTACACAGTGTCGGGTCACTTCGACGGCGGCTCGTACCACGTCAGTGCCCGGTCCGCCGCGAACGGCAGCACCGTCCAGAGCGGCGTCGGCTGCTCGACCTCGGGCACCTCGTTCACCTGCTCGCTGCAGGCCGGCGCCACCGCCAGCCCGTCCGGGACGACGTACACGGTCACCGTGACCGAGTCCTCAGGTGGCAGCAGCCGCTCGGACAGTACGTCGGTCCAGGTGATCGGCCAGGGCCCCACCTCCACCCCGACGCCGACCACGAAGCCCGGCACACCGTCCTTCACCAGCGGCACCACCCAGAGCGGCAGCCACCAGCCGCTGACGATCCGCGGGCGCGCATCCGCGGCCGGACAGCTCATCCAGCTCGTCGTTGACCCTCCGGCTTCCGGGCCGAAGTGGTCCGCGCCGACGACGAGCTGCACGGTCGGAGCCAAGCAGACCTGGGCCTGCACCCTGCCCAGCAGCCTGGCCGCCGGCAACCACACGATCACGGTGCGGGCGCTGAACCCGACCGACCCGGGCAAGGCCTCGCCGGCTGCGTCGTTGCAGATCACGGTGACCGCGGCGGCGACCAGCCCGAGCCCGTCCCCGTCCGCGACCCCCTCGAACGGCCCGAGCACGATCACCGCGCCGCCGGTCACCGAGCCGACAACTCACCACCACAAGACCCGGCACGGCTCCATCAGCGACCTGCTCGAGCTGCTGATCCTGGCGCTGGCGATCATCGGCGTCGCCCGTCCGACAGCGTTGTCGCGGGTCCTGGCCGGCCGCTCGTCAGCGTTCTCCGACGCCGAGGAGGTCCGCGACCCCGACCAGCCGGTACGCGAGCGCGTCGGCCGCGGCGACTTCTCTCCGACCTGGGCGGCCATCGGTCATGAGGCCACCGACTTCTGGAGCCGGACCGCGCCCGGCTACATCGCCCGGGTCAGCCCGTTCCTCGGCCGGCTCGCGGTCGACGGCAACGCGATCCGGGCGGTCTTCGGAACGCTGTGGTACCTGCTGCCGATCAGCGGCATCGCGCTCGGCGTCGCCGCCGCCCACAATGTCGCGTCCGAGCCGACCGCCCCGTCACTCGGGATCCTGCTCGGGATCGTCGTGGTCGCCAGCTTCGACGCCTTCGCCGGCTTCTGCGCGTCAGTAGTCTTCGCGCTCCTGGTGTCCGGCAACATGACGACACCCGGTGCAGTCGTGGTGCTGGCGCTCGCGTTCCTGTGGACCGGGCTGCCGCTGATCGCGAGCACCTTCCGGCCGCTGCGCCGCAACGGCGAGGGCGGCTGGAAGTTCCGCTGGGACCGCCTAGCCGATCTGGCGATCACCGCGATCGTGTGCGGGTGGATCGCTGCCCGCATCGCCGGCGCGCTGGACATCCTCGGCAACAAGGCAACCGGCATCCCCGTCGATGCTGGCAAGGTCGCGCTGGTCTCCGGCGCAGCGATCGCTCTGCGGGTCCTGGTCGAGCACGCCACCAACGCCTGGTGGCCCGAGCGGCTCCGCTTCACCGAGATCCCCGAGCCGCTGCCGACACCGAGCCTGCTGGTCCGCTTCGCCGGCGTCGTCGTCCGCACCGCCGCGCTCGGCTTCCTCGGTCACGTGTTCCTCGGCAGCTGCTGGCAGCTGTGGGCGGGACTCGTCCTGTTCGTACTGCCCGACATCGCCGTCTTCCTCGGCGAGCGCGGGATGAGGCTCAGGCTGCCGTTCCCGCTGCCCAGGGGCCTGACCGCGCTGCTGATCATGGTCGTCGCCGGAGTCGGCCTGGTGGCAGCGGCGATCTCCAGCAAGGCTGGCACCGAGGCCCTGCGCTCAGCGTTCGTCGCGGCGAGCCTGGTCCCGGCATTCCTCGGGGCGGCGTACGGGCTGCGCGGTCCGGACCAGGTGCCGGCGCCCGACGAAGGTGCGTACTTCGACGGCGAAGACGATGACCCGGATGACGGCTACGAGGGAGCGGCGGCGGCGAGTACGGTCCGCGCGACCACGTGGGACCTGCAGCTGGCCGGCGCGGGCCTGCTGGTGACGGTCCTGGTCCTGGCGATCGTGGGCTACAGCTTCTGACCGGCTCGCCGGGTCGTGCCTGACGTCGGTACCGGCGAGGACCCACCACCTTGGTCTGTTGATAAAGGTTAGGCTAACCTAACTTCATGCGACACCCTCGTGCCGGCACGCCCAGCGCTCCGGCCCTGACGCCTGCTGAGCGGGCCCGGACCATCATCGCAAGCGCCTCGACCCTGCTGGTTGCTACCGATGAGGCCTCCCTCGACGTGCACCGGCACGGCGTCGTCCCGGACGGGTCCGTGCTGATCTGCGCACCGGCCGACCTGTCTTTGACCACTGGTCCGGCAACCGCCACTGCGGTCGACGTGGCGACGGTGCCGCAGCCGGACCGGATCCGCGGCACCCTCACCCTGGCCGGCTGGCTGGAGGAGGTCCTCGAGCCTCTGCCGGCCGGCATGCGGCTGCACCTGACGGGATCGGCCGAGCCGGACCGCCAGACCCGGCTGATCCGGCTGGTCCCGGACCGGGTCGGCCTCTCCTGGCGGTGCGAGGCCATCGCCGGCGAGCCGGCGGACCGGATGATCGCGATCGGGGACTACCGGTCCTCGTTCCCCGACCCGTTGCTCGGCTACGAGGCCGGCTGGCTGCCGCACCTGCAGGCCCACCACGGGGAGGTTCTGTTCGAGATCGCCCGTCACGAGCTCGGATGGGACGAGCCGCCGAGCGATGTTCGCGCCCTGGGGATCGACCGCTACGGCCTGGTGCTGCGCGTCCGCGAGGCGGACGGCGCCTGCGATCTGAGAGTCGCCTTCGACCAGACCGTCGTCTGCGGCTGCGACGTGCGTGAGGCCTTCGCGCGGCTGCTCGACCGTGCTGTCCCGGGGGCGGGTCCGCTGTGTTGAGTCCGGCGCTGTGTTGAGTCCGGCGCTGTGTTGAGTCCGGCGCTGTGTTGAGTCCGGCGCTGTGTTGAGTCCGGCGCTGTGCTGAGGCCGGCGCTGTGC
>DATAZI010000046.1:0-27061 GCA_036272095.1 Marmoricola sp.
GCCGAGCAGGCTGGCGGCCGGCACGTGCACGTCCTCGAACGACAGCGGGTGGGTGTCCGAGGCGTGCCAGCCGAGCTTGTCGTAGGCCTTCTCGGCGGTGAAGCCCGGCGTGCCGGCGGGGACCAGCAGCGCCGAGATCTCGGCTCTCTCGTTGCCCTGGGAGTCGGTCACGGCGCCGGTACGGGCGGTGACCGCGACGACCGAGGTCAGGCTGGAGCCGGAGTTGGTGATGAACTGCTTGGAGCCGTTGATCACCCACTCGTCGTTGGACAGCTCGGCCCTGGTCTTGGTGGCTCCGGCGTCCGAGCCCGCCCCCGGCTCGGTCAGGCCGAACCCGGCGAGCGTCCGGCCGGCGACCAGATCGGGCAGCCACTGCTGCTTCTGCTCCTCGGTGCCGAAGGTCAGGATCGGGTTGATGCCCAGACCGACCGCCGCCTCCAAGGTGATGCCGATCGACTGGTCGATGCGGCCGAGCTCCTCGATCGCCAGGCACAGGCTGGTGAAGCCGCCGTCCTCGCCTGAGAGGCCGGCGCCGCCGTACTCCTCGGGGGCGGTCAGGCCGAACAACCCGAGCTCGCCCATCCGGGCGACGACCTCGACCGGGAAGTAGTGGTCACGGTCCCACTGCGCAGCATGCGGCGCGACCTCCTTCTCGGCGAAGTCGCGGACAGTACGGCGGAACTGCTCGTGCTCGGCTGCCAGCTCGAAAGTCATGGACTCATCGTAGACCGTGGTTAACGGTCGTTAACCCGGTCCGACGAACCTGGCCGGACACCGGCCCGCCGTCCGCGCCCCGATCCGCCGGGGTTAGCCTCGGGGCGTGTTCAAGATCTTCCTCGCCCTGCACCTGCTGACCGCCGTGTTCGCCATCGGTCCGCTGGTCCACGCTGCCACGACCGCCTCCCGCGGCCTCCGCACCGCCGACGGAGCCGCGACCGCGAGCTCGGCCCGCACCGTGACGCTGTACTCCTACATCTCCGTGGTCGTGATCATCCTCGGGATCGGCCTGATGTCGGCGAAGCCCCCGTTCGGCGACACCCACAAGGCGTACGCGACGTTCGGCGAGACCTGGATCTGGCTCTCGATCCTGCTGTGGCTGGTCGCTGTCGCCCTGGCACTCGGCGTGATCGCGCCGGCGCTGCAGCAGGCGACCACGAAGATCGGGGCAGGCGAGGCGGTTGAGAGCCTTACCGGCAAGGTCGCCGCGACCGGCGGCATCGTCGGCCTGGTCTTCGCCGCGATCGTGTTCCTGATGGTCTACCAGCCCGGTCACTGATCCCGCCTGACCGGTCAGTGGGACCCCGGGCGAACCTCGGGATCGCTCGCAATAGACTCCGCGAGGATCCGAACAGACTTCAGGAGTAGAGCGTGCCCCAGGAATCGCCGCAGACCCGTCCCTTGCAGAAGGTCCTGATCGCCAATCGGGGCGAGATCGCCGTGCGCGTCGTGCGCGCGTGCAAGGACGCCGGCATCGGCAGCGTCGCCATGTACGCCGACCCCGACCGGGACGCGCTGTTCGTGCGCCTGGCCGACGAGGCCCACTCCCTAGGCGGGGCGACCCCGGCGGAGTCCTACCTCGACATCGCCAAGATCCTCAAGATCGCCGCCGACTCCGGCGCCGACTCGGTGCACCCTGGCTATGGATTCCTCGCCGAGAACGCCGAGTTCGCCCAGGCCGTCATCGATGCCGGGCTGATCTGGATCGGACCGCCGCCGGCCGCGATCGAGGCGCTCGGAGACAAGGCCAAGGCCAAGCACATCGCCGAGCGGGCGAACGCCCCGCTCGCACCCGGCACCAAGGACCCCGTCAAGGACGCCGACGAGATCGTCGAGTTCGCCAAGGCGAACGGCCTGCCGGTCGCCATCAAGGCCGTCTTCGGCGGCGGTGGCCGCGGCCTGAAGGTCGCCCGCACCCTCGAGGAGATCCCGGACGCCTACGAGTCCGCAGTTCGCGAGGCGGTCACGGCCTTCGGCCGCGGCGAGTGCCTGGTCGAGAAGTTCCTGGACAAGCCCCGGCACGTCGAGACCCAGTGCCTGGCCGACCAGCACGGCAACGTCGTGGTCGTCTCCACCCGCGACTGCTCCCTGCAGCGACGCAACCAGAAGCTCGTCGAGGAAGCACCTGCGCCGTTCCTGACCGAGGCCCAGACCAACGAGCTCTACGAGTCCTCCAAGCGGATCCTGCGCGAGGCGGGCTACTACGGGGCGGGCACATGCGAGTTCCTGGTCGCCCAGGACGGCTCGATCTCCTTCCTCGAGGTCAACACCCGGCTCCAGGTCGAGCACTGCGTCTCCGAGGAGGTCAGCGGCATCGACCTGGTCCGCGAGATGTTCCGGGTCGCGGCCGGCGAGGAGCTCGGCTACGGCGACCCCGAGATCATCGGGCACTCCATCGAGTACCGGATCAACGCCGAGGACGGGGGCCGCAACTTCATGCCGGCCCCCGGCACCCTGACCGCCTGGAACCCGCCGCAGGGCCCCGGCGTCCGGGTCGACGGCGGCTATGAGAACGGCGAGACGATCCCGGGCTCGTTCGACTCGCTGATCGCCAAGCTGATCATCACCGGCCGTGACCGCACCCAGGCGCTGGAGCGCTCGCGTCGTGCGCTCGGAGAATTCATCGTCGACGGCATGCCGACAGTGATCCCCTTCCACAAGGCGGTCGTGAACGACCCGGCGTACGTCGGACCCTCAAACGCGACCGGCGAGGGCGAGTTCACTGTCTTCACCCAGTGGATCGAGACCGAGTTCGACAACCAGATCGAGCCCTTCTCCGGCCAGGCCGGCGAGGCGGAGGACGCTGGCGAGCGCCAGAAGGTCACCGTCGAGGTCGGCGGCCGCCGACTCGAGGTCGTGCTGCCTGCCGGTCTCGGTGGGATCGGCGCCGCTGCAGCGGGCGGCGCCAAGAAGCCCAAGCGCGCAGCCGGCAAGAAGGCCGGCGCCGCTGCGTCCGGCGATGCCGTGACCAGCCCGATGCAGGGCACCATCGTCAAGGTCTCGGTCGAGGAGGGCGCCACCGTCGCCGAGGGCGACGTGATCGTGGTCCTCGAGGCGATGAAGATGGAGCAGCCGCTCAAGGCCCACAAGGCCGGCACCGTGACCGGGCTCGCCGCCACCGTCGGGGCCACCGTCGGCAACGGCGAGGTCCTCTGCGAGATCAAGTCAGCCGAAGGCTGACCTGAACAGCGGCTGAACCGGCGCCGACAGGCGGGCAGGACTGGCGTAGACTCCAAAGGTAAGCCTTTCCTACCTTGGAGTCATCCCACCATGCTGCCCACCTTCGTCATCGGTCTCCGTGAGGGACTCGAGGCGGCGCTGATCGTCGGGATCATCGCGGCGTTCCTGCGCAAGCAGGGCCGCAGCGACCTGCTGCGTCAGATGGGGCTGGGGGTGGCCGCAGCGGTGCTGTTCTGCACCGCGGGCGGGATCGCACTGGAGATCTTCTCCAAGAACCTGCCGCAGAAGCAGCAGGAGGGCCTCGAGACCGTTATCGGCGTGCTCGCGGTCGGGATGGTCACTTACATGGTGATCTGGATGAAGGAGCACTCGCGCGGGCTGAAGGCCGAGCTCGAGGCGATGGCCGCCGATGCGATCGGCACCGGCTCGGGCTCGGGCGGTACCGCCGGCCGCGCGATGGTCGTGATGGCCGGACTGGCCGTGCTGCGCGAGGGCTTCGAGACGGTCGTCTTCCTGCTCGCCGCCTTCAACGAGTCCGATTCCGGGCCCAGCGCCGTCGTCGGCGCGGTCCTCGGCATCGTGCTGGCGGTCGCCCTCGGCTACGGCATCTATCGCGGCGGCGTACGGATCAACCTGTCGAAGTTCTTCCGAGCGACCGGCCTGGTGCTCGTCCTGGTCGCCGGCGGCCTGGTCGTCAGCGCCCTGCACACCGCCCACGAGGCCGGCTGGCTCAACTCCGGCCAGCACCAGCTGCTCGACCTCTCCGCCGTGGTCCGCCCCGGATCGGTGCTCGCCTCGCTGCTGACCGGCATGCTCGGCGTCCAGCCGTTCCCGGTGCTCGCCGAGGTTGCCGGCTGGCTGCTCTATGTGGTCCCGGTTGCCGTCTTCGTAGCCTGGCCCCCGGGGCGGGTGGTCGCCGTCAGCAGCCTGCGCCGAGCCCTGGGCGGCGTCGCCGTCGTCGGGATCGGAGCCGGCATCGCGCTCGCTGCCACAGCACCCTCGACACCAGCAGCCTCGGTCACCCGGGACGCCAGCGTCTCGGCACGGGTGGTCTCGATGACCGCCGGCACCCTGGTGCTGCACACCCAGGAGCAGCAACCGCTGACCGGCCTGGTCGGCGCGCCCGCGGACCTCCGGCTGAAGCGCTCGGAGACCGCGACGGTGGCCGGTACGCCGACCGGGGTGGCCGCCGAGATCTACACCCGGAGCTCCACGACTCCCGGCAGCGGCCCCTCGCCGATCAGTACCACCCAGCTCGCCGCCCTCAACGGCGGCCGACTCCCCCTCGGCGTCCGGCCCCAGAATGGCAAGGTCACCGTGACCTACGTCGACCAGGTGCAGCTCTCGGTGGCGGTCGAGCCGCAGACCCGCACCGTGGTCGGCCTCGTGTGGGACGCGGGCCGACAGGTCGTCGCGAAGGGCAGCTCCGGCCAGGACGTGCCGTTGAGCAAGACCTCGGCCAGCGCGACGAGCGCGCTGTCGCGTGCCACGGTCCGCAATGCTGCCGAGCAGGTACGCCGTGCCGAGGATGCCTCGGCTTCGCGGGCCGATCGCCAGGCGTGGGCCCGTCTGCTCGAGATCCTCGGAGGCGCCGCCGCAATCGGCGCAGCCGCCTCGTTCGGGCGCCGTCGGCAGCCGGCTCCGGTCCCGACCCGTGACCCCGCTGGTAAGGCTCTAGTAAGTTAAGTTAGCCTTACCTTAATGCTCGCCGTGATGAGCGACTGAAGAACCGTCACGCTCCGCGCGGTACTCGGCCCGCCCTTGAGAAAGATGCCCCCTGATGAACCTCTCCTCCACCCCGGTCCGTGTCGGCCTGCTGACCGCCGCGCTGCTCCCGGTCGTCGCCGCGTGCGGCTCGTCGAGCAGTTCCGACAAGCCGGCGGCGTCGGCCAAGAGCGACGGCCACTCCGCGACCGTCAGCATCACCGCCGCCAAGGGCTGCGCGATCGACAGCACGTCCTTCAAGGCCGGTGGCATCGACTTCAAGGTCAGCAACAAGGACGCGACCGCCATCAGCGAGGTCGAGGTCCTTGCCGGCGACCGGATCGTCGGCGAGAAGGAGAACCTGCCGCCGGGCTTCAGCGGCACCTTCTCGATCACCGCGGGTGCCGGCGACTACACGCTGTACTGCCCCGGAGCGAGCCAGGAGAAGACGCCGCTCAAAGTCACCGGCAAGGCCGCCGCGGTCGACTCCGACACCGCCACGCTGCTCAAGCAGGCCAGCGACGGCTACGCCGCGTACGTCAGCACCCAGGTGGGCTACCTCCTGGACGGCGTGCAGAAGCTGAGCACAGCGCTGCAGGGCACCGACCTTGCTGCAGCGCAGGCCGCCTACGCCAAGGCCCGGCCGTTCTACGAGAAGATCGAGCCGGTTGCGGAGTCCTTCACCGTCGGCAAGGTCAACCTGGATGCCAACATCGACGCCCGCGCCAACGACGTACCGGCTTCGCAGTTCATGGGCTTCCACCGGATCGAGAAGGGCCTGTTCGCCGACAAGTCGCTGACTGGCCTCGCGACGTACGGCGCCGGCCTGGTCGCCAACGTGGAGAAGCTGCAGAAGCTGACGACCGGCCTGACCTACCAGCCCTCCGAGCTGGCCAACGGCGCCGTCGAGCTGCTCGACGAGGTCGCCACCAGCAAGGTCACCGGCGAGGAGGAGCGCTACTCGCACATCGACATGCTCGACTTCGCCAACAACGACGAGGGCTCGGAGCAGGCGTTCGCCCAGCTGGTGCCGGTGCTGACCAAGATCAACCCGTCGCTGACCACGACGATCCAGGATCGGTTCGCAGCGCTGGACGCCCTGGTCAACAACTACCGCGACCCGAGCCAGGCGTCCGGCTTCGTGCTTTACACCACGCTGACTGCCGACGACAAGCGCAAGCTCGCCGCCGCTGTGAAGGCAGTCTCCGAACCGCTCTCCCAGGTCGCCAGCAAGGTCGCCGGATGACCGAGGAGCAGCCCGCCACCAGCCGCCGTCTGTTCCTAGGCGGCGCGCTCGGGGCAGCAGGCGTCGCGGTGACCGGTGGCGGTTTCGCTGTCGGCCGCGCGACGGCCGACAGCACCGACAGCACGGCTCCCTCGACCGTGGTGCCCTTCTACGGGCGGCACCAGGCCGGCATCGCGACCCCGTCCCAAGACCGGCTGATGCTCGCCGCGTTCGACCTGACCACCACCGACCGCCAAGACGTCATGGAGCTGCTCGGGACCTGGGCGGCCGCCGCCTCCCAGATGACCCGCGGGCTGCCGGTCGGCAACGTGAACGACCAGCCCGACGCGCCGCCGGTCGACACCGGCGAGGCGGTCGGCCTGAAGGCGGCGAACCTGACCATCACCGTCGGCTTCGGCCCGAGCCTCTTCGACGACCGCTTCGGCCTCGCCGACAAGCGCCCCGCCGCCCTGGCACCCATCCCGGCGCTGCCGCGGGACGACCTGAAGGCAGAGCTGAGCAACGGCGACCTGTGCGTCCAGGCCTGTGCAGACGATCCGCAGGTTGCCTTCCACGCGATCCGCAACTTCACCCGCCTCGCCCGCGGCACGGCGGTGATGCGGTGGTCGCAGCTCGGGTTCGGCAAGACCTCCTCGACCTCGACCACCCAGGCCACGCCACGCAACCTGATGGGGTTCAAGGACGGCACCCGCAACGTCAAGGGCGAAGACACCAGCGACATGGACGACTACGTCTGGGTCGGCGCGGAGACCGACCAGCCGTGGATGCGCGACGGCAGCTATGTGGTGACCCGCCGGATCCGGATGCTGATCGAGAGCTGGGACACCGACTACCTCGCCGACCAGGAGCGGGTCTTCGGGCGGGCCAAGACCAGCGGCGCCCCGCTGACCGGCAAGCACGAGTTCGACACCCCCAACCTCGCAGCCAAGGACAAGGACGGGCAGCCGGTCATCGGCGCCACCGCCCACATCCGGCTCGCGGCACCGGCGAGCAACGGCGGCAAGAAGATCCTGCGCCGCGGCTACTCCTTCACCGACGGGATCGACCCGGTGACCGGGTACCTCGACGCCGGCCTGTTCTTCATCGCCTACCAGAAGAACGCACACGAGCAGTTCGTGAAGATCCAGGAGCAGCTCGGCATCCACGATGCGCTCAACGAGTACATCCAGCACACCAGCTCGGGCCTGTTCGCGATCCCGCCGGGCCTCACCGGCCCGGGCGACTGGTGGGGCAAGAAGCTGTTCACCGCCTGATCGCCGCGGTAGGCGCCTAGGTGCTCTGTTGTTTCAGCCTGTTGACGCTGGAGGAGATGCGCCTCGACAGTCTCCGCCCGAGCAAGGAGTCGGAGCGCCTGACAGGACAGGCGCCCCGACTCCTTGTCGTGAGTCCTGGCTCGGCCCAGTTCCGTGGTGGACCGTGGACCAGGACGCACTGTTCCGCTGCCCAGGGCTGCGGTGTTCTGGTGGGTACACCGAAATGGCAGGTGCCGCCCGAGACGTCATGTCGCGGGCGGCACCCTATTGCCGGTGCAGATCAGCCGCAGCTGAGTCCGGCGACCGTCTCTCCGATAACGGTGTGGTACACCGTCTGGTGCGTGCTGGTGATCGACAGCGCCCGCTGCGTGACGACGTTGCCCGTGACGATCTGCTGGTTCAGGTTGAGCTCGAGGCCCAGGCCCAGCGGAATCGTCAGCGGCGCCGACCCGATCGTGTAGTGCTTGCCGTTGATGACCAGCCCCTCGATGTCCGAGGACCCGGTGCTCGTCCCCACGCAGCTCGCGTTGAGCGTGGACGACGCCTCGGACTTGATGGTGGTCGTCTTCACCGTGATGCCCGGGGCGACGAACGAGAACGAGGCGATCTGGTCGGATGCGCCGGTGGTCGCCGACGTGGCGCCGAGGGTCGTGCTGGTGCTGCTCTTCAGCACGCTTCCGTTAGCCGTCACCGAGCCGATCCCGAGGATGCCCGGCGACAGCGTCGAGCTCGCCGCCAGGAGAGTGCCCGACTTGGCAGCACACGGCGACGTTGCCGGGTTCGACTGGTCGATCGAGACGTGCTTGGTGCCATCGAAGCCCAGCGCGCGCGCCTCGCACGAACCGACGACCGGCTCCACCTTCACGGTGAACTTCGACGTCGCCGAGAGACCCTCGGGCTCGGTCACCGAGCAGGTGACCGTGGTAGTGCCGGCTGGGAAGATCGTCCCCGAGGCCGGTGCACAGGTCGATGTCAGCGCGCTTCCCGTGTTCGGGTCGGAAGCGGCAGGCGACGCGAAGGTGACCTTCGTGCCGGCCGGGGCCGTCTGCAGTACCTGGACATTCGCGTTGGTCGCGATGGTCGGCGGCAGTGGCGGGTCGACGACCACGTCGGTGATCACGGGACCGCACGAGCCGGAGATCGTGGAGGCGAAGGTGATCGGCGTGCTCGCCGAGGATGCGACGAACGCGAAGCTCACCTGGGTCCAGCCCATGTCGGAGCTGGAGTGTCCGGTGCCATCAAACGAGAAGGGCTGCGAGTCCGAACCGACCGACAGGGTGCCTGTCTTCGGGTCCAACAGCGGAATGCAGCCACCCGGGTTCGCGGCCAGCTCGAAGGAGCCGGAGTAGTGCAATCCTGCCTGGGTCGCGAGTGTCTGGGTCAGGGCACCCGGGGACGTCCCGTTGAGGTCGATCGTCTGCGTGGCGCTCGGGTCACCAGCAGGCGACTCCCAGGCGGCCGGCGTGTTGAGGTCGACCGTCCCGGCGGAGACCGTCCATCCGGTGATGGCGGTCGACCCTACGCCGTAGGTGTTGAACTCCGACGCGGGTACCGGCGTAGCAAAGTTCGAATTGGAGACGATGTTGGCCGGATCTGCCACCGAGTTGGCAGCGGTCGCTGTCGGCGCAACGGCCAGCAGGCCAGCCCCCGCCAGTGACAGCGCTGCGACTACGCTCGCAGCTCGCGATTTCCGTGTGAATTGCATGGATGTAGACCCCGTTCGGTGACGGCCACCGTCCTGTGCGGTGGCATCAGCGCCATCGAATCCCAGTCGTCCGCGGCCGTCTCGAAGGGAACAGAGGTTTCATCCGCGTCTCACCTCCACAAATGCCTCATCGACGGACCGATGCCCTTCCCCCGTGAATCGCTGGGCTAGTCCAAGGACATGAGGACCGTGACCTTCTGACGGAAACCCCTACGTCAGCCCGAGTGCCAGCATCCCCGCCACCAGGTCGATCAGGTGATCGGCGTCGAGGTCGTCCGGCTTCTCCAGAGCGATCCGCAGGCAGCTGTTCAGGGTCACGCCCATCGCCAGGTAGATCCGGGCGTCCAGCTCCGCGCGTGCCAGGTCCGGCACTTGCTGGGCAGCGTAGATCCGGGTGAACTGGGCCAGCCCGCGCTCGATCTCGGGCAGCACGTTGGACTGGGTGCCCATCGGGACCTCGTTGACCAGCGCCCTGATCACCGCCTGGTGCTCGGTCAGCGAGGCGACCAGGGCGGCGACCACGGCCCGCACCCCGTCGTACGGCGGGGACCCGGCCGCCTGGGTGATCGCCTCGGTCAGATCGGACATCACTGCGACGGTGACCCGGTCGCGCAACTCGTCGAAGATCTCGTTCTTGTCCGCGAAGTAGCGGTACAGCGAGCCGACGCTGACCTCGGCCTCCTCGGCGATCCGGTTGGTCGTCATCTCGGCATAGCCCGATGCGCCCAGAACGCGAGCCGCCGCATCGAGGATCTGCTCGACCATCGCCTTGGAGCGGGCTTGGACGGGTGCACGCCGCTGCCGTGCGGGGCTCAGGATCTAGATCCAAAACGCGAGTAGAAGTCGAGCATTTACTCACTTTATCCTGAACCCATGACCGCTGAGACCGCGATCCCGACCGACATGGCCGTACCGAGCCGCTACCACTCCGCACCGGACTGGTCCGAGCGGTTCGCCAAGCCGATGCTCGCGATGGCCGGGCCCGGCGCCCGGATGCGGGGCGAGGAGCTGGACGACCTGACCTCGGGGATGATGCGCCGCGACGAGCTCGGAGCGGCCCTGGTGCGAGCCGTCCGCGAGGAGCACGCGCTCACGATGCCGCAGGTGCGCACTGCGATGGCCGAAGGGGTCGGGGCGCTCGTCGAGCCGCATCCGGCGCTGGTCGCGTTCTTCGCGGCCATCGAGGAGCGGCCCGACTGGGTCGAGGACGATCTGCTCGAGCGCGGCGCTGCTGCTGCCCGCCGGATCGGCAAGGACGGCTTCGACATCCTGGCCTTCGGCTCGCTGCTCGGCGGATACCGCTCCGGCGGCGCGCTGGAGCCCCTGGTCCGGACGGGCCGGATCGGCGAGGAGACCCTCAAGCGGGTCGGCGAGACCGGCCAGTGGTGGCTCGGCTGCACGGCCCCCGGCGGCCTGGCCCGCGACGGAGAGGGCTGGCGGCTCTCGGTGCACGTCCGGATCATGCACGCCTTCGTGAACTACCAGCTCGAGCACGACCCGACCTGGGACTGGGAGTTCCGCGGCGTGCCGATCAACTGCTTCGACTCCGCCGGCACGATCGGGTCGTTCAGCACCAGCTACCTGCTCCAGGCCCGCGCGCTCGGAGTCCGGGTGCCGGCCGCCGATGCCGAGGCGATCATGCACCTGTGGTCCTACGTCGGCTGGCTCATGGGCGTCGAGGAGCGCTGGCTGCCGCGGACCGAGAAGGTCGGCCGCCGGGTGCTCGGCAACGTGATCGCCGGCTTCTCCGCGCCCGAGGAGTCCTCGCGGCGGCTCGGCGCCGGACTGATCGGGATGCACGACCACGCGCCCGGGATCAGCAGCTGGCGGCGCCGCTACGAGCGTGAGCGCGCGCTGAGCATGGCGACGTACCTGAACCTGGGCTACGGCATGAAGGACGTCGGCCAGCCGGCCCGGCTGCCGTGGTACCCGGCGTACCGGGTGGCCTCGAACGTGGTCTGGACCCAGGTCATCGGGCGGCTTCCCGGCGGCACTGCCGTACTCGACGCCCGCGCCGAGCGTGCGCTGGCCCGGATGGAGCGTCTGCAGTACGCCGGCCACCGGCCCCCGATCGCCGAGGTGCCCGCGCAGGACACGTAAGCCGCGCAGACGAAACAGGTAATTCAGCGGATGCCGGGCCACCTGCGTCCAGGCGACTCTGGGAGAGCACCGTCCCTCCACCCGAACAGAGCACCTGATGACACGCCCTATCTCTTCACCGACCCAGCCCGACACCGCGGGCCCAGACAGCGCCGAGCCGGACGATGCCGCACTACTGGCCCTGGTCCGCGGCGGCGACCTCGACGCCTATGCGGTCCTCTACGAGCGGCACCGCCCGGCCGCGCTCCGATTGGCGCGGACCCTCGCCGGTCCTGCCGGCGCGGACGACCTCGTCGCGGAGGCATTCCTGCGCACCCTGCGGCTGCTCGGTTCCGATCGCGGGCCGGACCGGGCGTTCCGCGGGTACGTCCTGACGGCGGTGCGCAACATCTACTACACGCTCTACCGGACCAGCCTGCGCATCGTCCCGGTCGAGGACGTATCGACCGTCGTCGTCGAGCAGGGCGTGGACCCCTACGACTCCGTGATCGAGGACCAGCTCGTCGCCGCCGCGCTCGCCAGCCTGCCGCCGCGCCAGCAGCTGGTGATCCGCCTGGCCACGCTCGAGGAGCTTCCGCTCGACGAGGTCGCCCGGCGCCTGGAGATCAGCACGGGCGCCGTCGGCACGCTGGCGTACCGGGCCCGCGAGGCGCTGCGGATGGCGTATCTCGAGCAGCACGCCCGCGCCGCGGAGGCCGAGGAGTGCCGAGCGGTGGTCCCGTTGATCGCGCGCGGCGCCCGGTCGGGCACCCCGCCCCGCCGGAAGCACGTGGAGAAGCACCTGGAGTCCTGCTCGCCGTGCCGGTCGGCGCAGACCGAGATCCTGGCGGTGGCACGGACCTTCCGGTCAACCAGCCGCACGCGATGAGCCGTGCCGGCCCTCAGGGCAGGCCGGGGTGCTGCTTGGTCAGGATCGGGATCAGGATGCGCTTCGGGGTGATCTTGGCGAACAGCGCGCCGGCCTTGTTGCCGACCCCGGGGATGACCACCAGGCGGCCCTTGTCCAGGCCGTCGACCGCGGTCCGCGCGACGACGTCGGCGGGGATCCACATGAACGCCGGCAGCGCCTCGTCGGCCTGCTCCTTGGTGAAGCCGGCGGCCTCGCCGAAGCCGGTGTCGACCGGGCCGGGGCAGAGCACCGAGACACTGACCCCGGTGCCCTTGAGCTCGCCGGAGAGGCTCTGGGTGTAGGAGAGCACGAAGACCTTGCCGGCGCCGTACCCGGCCTGGCCAGGCAGCGGCTGGAACGCCGCTGTCGAGGCGACGTTGAGGACCGCGCCGCGCCCGCGCTCGACCATCCCGGGCAGGAACCGGCTGCACAGGTCGACGACCGCCACCACGTCGACCTCGACCATCTGCATCTCGGCCTCCGGGTCGCTGCGGTGGACCGGGCCGAGGGTGGAGAGGCCGGCGTTGTTGACCAGGATGTCGGGGGTCAGGCCGAGCGCCGTGATCCGCCCCAGCAGACCCGCGCGTGCTGCCCTGTCCGCTAGGTCGGCCGCGACGACGTGCGCGCCGCTGCCGAGCTCCGCCGCGAGCGCCGCGAGCTTGGACTCGGTCCGGGCGACCAGCACGACCTGGTGCCCACGGCGGACCAGGTCGCGGGCGATCTCGGCCCCGATCCCCGACGACGCTCCGGTGACGACAGCGGCACGGTCAGGGGCAGGCGTGGGCAGGCTCATGCCCGAACGGTACTGGCAGGCAGGCTGGCCGGTAAGGGCCGGCAAGGGTCAGGCAAGAGGCAGTCAAGAGTCAGGACAGCGTGAAGAAGTCCGATCGGATCCCTAGCGTCGAGCGGAACGTCGTACCGGACATCGTCGCGGTCCCGCCGGCGTAGGTCAGCTGGAGGCTGGTCACCCGGCCGCCCCACTCGCCGTGCCCTTCGCGGGCGGTGACCTGGATGGACTTCAGCGCGCCGAGCCTCGGGTTCGCGGCCTGGAGCTCCTTGGTCGAGATCGGGCCGATCGTCGCGGTCCAGTGGTGGTACGCCGTGGTGTCGAAGGTGTCCTGCTGGGCGATCAGGTAGCTGCGGCTGCCGGCAACGGTCCAGCCCCCGTTGCTCGCCGAGAACTGGGTGAAGGCGGGCGCGCCGCCCGAGGTCACGATCCGGCCGGCAGTGGCCTTGACCGCCGCGTTGCTCGTCGGCTGCTCGGCTCCGTAGCCGCGGTAGACCTGGCAGGCGCTGGTGTCGCAGATCTGGTAGCCGTCGTGCAGGTTCTCGGCCCGCTCGAACGCCGCGTAGGTGCGGGCTGCGACGGCCTGGGCCTGCAGTGCGGCCGGCTTCCACAGCGCCGGCATCTCGGCCGGGACGACGCCGCGCACGTAGTTGTCGAGGTTGAGCACGTTGACGGTCCGACCGGCGACCTGGCGCATTGCGCCGCGGTAGACGTGGTTCGCTCCGCCGTAGACCAGGGTGACCAGGTTGGACGCCGCGCGGAACTCGGCCGGCCCGGCCAGCAGCCTGCCCTTCGGCAGGTACTGGTGCCAGGCCTTGCCCCGCAGCCAGGCGAGCCTGGTCTTGCCCGAGACGATCCGCAGCCGCCATGCGGTCGCCTTGTTGGAGGTCGGCAGCAGGTAGGTCTTGCCGGTGCCGACGTCCGTGACCTTGAGGCCCTTCGCCGGCCGGACCATGGTGATGTGGTCGTCCTCGGTGATCAGGACCCGGACCATCGGGTTGAGCGTGCCCCTGGCGGTCTGCGGGTAGTAGAAGCTCAGGATCGTCTCGGCGCTCTGGCCGGCTGTGGCGCGTGCTTGGGCGCCGTACTGCGACATCCCGATGCCATGGCCGAAGCCGTCGCCGGTGATCGTGACCGGGGTGGTCGGGCCGACCGGGAGCACCGGCTCGTCGACCCCGTGGGCCTGGACCGGGCCGGCGCTGCACAGCAGCGAAGCGATGAGGAGGAGCCCGAAGGCCGAGAGCAGTCGGAGTCGCATGAGGAACCTGTGGCTGGAGGGGGCGGTGGGACCTCTCGACCTTAACCCGGTTTGTCGCAAAGCGTCAGGTCGCGGGATGGTGCAGCCGGCGGGCGGCCTCGGCGACCGACCCGCTGTTGGACGGGTAGACCGTGAACGCGTTCGCGAGCTGGTCGACGGTCAGCGACTCCGCGACGGCGAGCGAGACCGGGTGGATCAGCTCGCTGGCACGAGGCCCGACGACCACGCCCCCGACGACGATGCCGGTGCCCGGGCGGCAGAACAGCTTCACGAACCCGTCCCGGACGCCTTGCATCTTGGCGCGCGGGTTGCCCGAGAGGTCCAGGCGGACCGACTCCGCGACGATCTCGCCAGCGTCGACTGCCTGCTGCGACCACCCGACGGTGGCGATCTCGGGGGCGGTGAAGACGTTGGAGGAGACCTTCTTCAGGTCCAGCGGCGCGACGGCGTCGCCGAGGGAGTGCCACATCGCGATCCGGCCCTGCATCGCCGCGACGCTGGCCAGCATCAGGACGCCGGTGCAGTCGCCGGCGGCGTACACGCCCCGGGCGGTGGTGCGCGAGACCCGGTCGACCGCGATGAAGCCGCCCTCATCGACCGCGACGCCGGCCACGTCGAGGCCGAGGCCGACTGTGTTGGGCACCGAGCCGAGCGCCAGCAGGCAGTGCGAGCCGGTGACCGCGCGCCCGTCGGTCAGCGCGACCGTCACCTGGTCGCCGTCGCGGGTCACCGAGGCCATCCGGGACTTCGAGAGCACCGTCATCCCGCGCCGGGTCAGCACGCCCTCGAGGAGTGCCGCAGCGTCCGCGTCCTCACCGGGGAGCACCCGGTCGCGGGAGGACACCAGCACCACGTCGATGCCCAGTGAGAGGTAGCCGCTGGCGAACTCGGCACCCGTCACACCGGACCCGACCACGATCAGCCGCTCGGGGGTCTCGGTCAGGTCGTAGACCTGCTCCCAGGTCAGGATCCGCTCACCGTCGGGCTCCGCGGTCGGCAGCGTCCGGGGCGCGGCGCCGGTCGCGATCAGGACCGCATCAGCGTCGATCGTCTCCGAGCCACCGGCGGCGAGGTCGACGGTGACCGAGGCAGCCTGACCGGGCCGCGGCGCGATCAGCCGGCCACGGCCGCGACGTACGACGACACCCTCGCGCTCGAGCCGGCGGCCGATGTCGGCCGACTGCTCGGCGGCCAGCCGCAGCACCCGGGCGTTGACCCGGGCCAGGTCGACCTGGACCTGCGAGGACGGCGCAGTGGGGTCGACCAGGCCGATGCCCAGCTCGGGCGCCGTGGCCAGGTCGGTCATCAGCTCGGCGGTCGCGATCAGGGTCTTGCTCGGCACGCAGTCGGTCAGCACCGCCGACCCGCCGACCCCGTCGGAGTCGATCACCACCGTCTCTGCACCCAGCTGCGCGGCCACCAGGGCCGATTCGTAGCCGCCGGGTCCACCGCCGATGATCACCACTCGAGTCACCCGGCCATTGTGTCGCATCGCCGCAGCACCCCCCGCCTGCCCTACCCTGGCCCATGTGACGCTGTACGCCGCCTACGGGACCAACCTGGACCCAGCCAGGATGGGTGAGCGTTGCCCGCACTCCCCCTTGCACGGGACCGGCTGGCTCGACGGCTGGCGGATGACCTTCGGCGGCGAGGAGCACGGCTGGGACGGCGCTCTGGCCACGATCGTCCAGGACCCGTTCGAGCAGGTCTTCGTGGCGCTCTACGACGTCACCGATGAGGACGTCGCGACCCTGGACGGCTGGGAGTCGGCCGACACCGGCCTGTTCCGCAAGACCAAGGTCCGGGTCTCCTCGCTGACCGGCGAGGTGGTGGCCTGGGTCTACGTGCTGGACGCGTTCGAGGGCGGGCTGCCCTCGGCTACCTATCTCGGCGTTCTCGCCGACGCCGCCGAGGCAGCTGATGCCCCGAGCGACTACGTCGCGGCGCTGCGCCAGCGACCGTGCCGCAGCACTTTCGGCGGCTGACCGCGGCACCGATGGCCTAGGCTCGATCACCGTGACGAGCACTCCTTACGAAGCCGCCCGCGAGGCCGCTGACGTCCTGGCCAGCAAGACCGGCGTCGCCCACCACGACGTCGCCCTGGTGATGGGGTCCGGCTGGCTGCCGGCCGTCGATGCGCTCGGCGAGGCCGTCGCCGAGATCGATATCGCCGACCTGCCCGGCTTCGCGGCGCCTGCCGTGGCCGGTCACGGCGGCAAGCTCCGCTCGGTCCGCTCCGGCGAGACCAACCTGCTGGTCTTCCTCGGCCGCACCCACTACTACGAAGGCCGTGGGGTGGCCTCGGTCGTGCACGGCGTCCGGACCGCAGCGGCCGCCGGCTGCCGCGCGATCGTGCTCACCAACGGCTGCGGCGGCCTGCGCCCGACCTGGTCGCCCGGTACGCCGGTACTGATCTCCGACCACATCAACCTGACCGGCACCTCGCCGATCGTCGGCGCCAACTTCGTCGACCTCACCGACCTGTACAGCCCGAGGCTCCGCGCGCTGTGCCAGGAGATCGAGCCCGACCTCGACGAAGGCGTCTACGTGCAGTTCCCAGGGCCGCACTACGAGACCCCCGCCGAGATCAACATGGTGGCGGCGATCGGCGGCCACCTGGTCGGGATGAGCACCACGCTCGAGGCGATCGCGGCCCGCGAGGCCGGTATGGAGGTCCTCGGGATCTCGTTGGTCACCAACCTCGCTGCCGGCCTCTCGGGCGAGCCGTTGAACCACACCGAGGTGCTGGCCGCGGGCAACGCCGCCGCGACCCGGATGGGCGCGCTCCTCGGCGCGATCGTTCCTCGGATCTGACCGGGCGCCGACGCGGGGACCGCCTCACGCGGTCTTGCGCGACATCGCCTCGCCGACGAGGTCGCGGAAGTACGGGAACTCGGCGTGCAGCTGCTCGAACTCGCTGCGGCCCAGGTGCAGCAGCGTGGTGCGGGTCGCGGTGAGCACGGTTGCCGAGCGCAGCCGGCGATGCACGATCCCGAGCTCGCCGAGGATCTCGCCGGGCCGGCAGTCGCCGAGGTCGACACCGCTGCGGCGTACCTCGACGTGGCCGTCGAGCAGCACGTAGGCCTTCTCCGGCGCGGTCCGCTCCAGCATCAGCGGCCAGTCCGGGGCGGCTTGGACGACCCGGCCGACGTCGACCATCGCGGCCAGCAGTGCGGCCGGGGCGTGGTTGAAGGTCGGCACGGAGCCCAGCAGGCGCAGCTCGGCGCGGGTGTCGCCGCGCGGGGGCCGGCCGCCGGTCGTCATGGATCGGTTGACCATCTCGGTGGTCCTCTCGGGAGGGGTTCGGATCAGCGGGCCCGGTGGGCCTGACCATCTAGAGCACGCCGCGGCGCTCGTGATACATCGGCAGAAGCCCCGGTTGACTTCGAGTGCACTCCAAGGGTGAGACTGGCCGGGTGACCACCATGGCGACCGGGACGACCCTGACGATCGCGGAGGCGGCCGAGCACACCGGCCTCACCGCCCATACGCTGCGCTACTACGAGCGCGACGGACTGATGCTGGCCTCGGTCGACCGGTCGAGCTCGGGGCACCGGCGCTACACCGAGCAGGACCTGACCTGGATCCGGATGATCACCCGGCTCCGGGCGACCGGGATGCCGATCAGCGACGTACGCCGCTACTCCCGACTGGTACGGGCCGGCGACGGCAACGAAGCCGACCGGCTCGAGCTCCTCAAGGCGCACCGCGACCGCGTCGAGGCCCAGCTCGCCGAGGTGACCGGGCACCTGCGCGCGATCGACCACAAGATCGGCGTCTACGAGGGGCGGGTCGGCAACGCCGGCTGACGGCCGGCTTGACTTGGAGTGCGCTCGAAGGAGTTGGCTGGTCTCATGACACTGAGCACACGCACCCTCGGGAAGACCGCACCTCTCACCGTCTCGGCCCTCGGGCTCGGCTGCATGGGCATGTCGGAGTTCTACGGGAACGCCGACGAGGCCGATGGCATCGCCACCATCCACCGGGCCCTCGAGCTCGGCGTGACCTTCCTGGACACCGCCGACATGTACGGGCCGTTCACCAACGAGAAGCTCGTCGGCAAGGCCATCGCGGGGCACCGCGACGAGATCCAGCTGGCCACCAAGTTCGGCAACGAGCGGCTGCCTGACGGCACCCGGGTAGGGGTCAACGGCTCGCCGGAGTACGTGCGCGCTGCCTGCGACGCCTCGCTGCAGCGCCTCGGCGTCGACGTGATCGACCTGTACTACCAGCACCGCGTCGACCAGACGGTCCCGATCGAGGAGACCGTCGGCGCGATGGCCGAGCTGGTCGCGGCCGGCAAGGTCCGGTTCCTCGGCCTCTCCGAGGCCTCGGCGGCGAACATCCGCAAAGCCCACGCGGTGCACCCGATCACCGCCCTGCAGA
Organism: Marmoricola sp.; assembly: GCA_036272095.1. Classification (GTDB taxonomy): domain Bacteria; phylum Actinomycetota; class Actinomycetes; order Propionibacteriales; family Nocardioidaceae; genus Marmoricola. The sequence goes on from DATAZI010000046.1 coordinate 18,506, forward strand.
CCGAGTACTCGCTGTTCACCCGCGACCTCGAGGACGAGATCCTCGGCGTCATCCGCGAACTCGGCATCGGCCTGGTGCCGTACTCGCCGCTGGGCCGCGGCCTGCTGACCGGCAAGCAGGAGTGGAAGACCCTCGAGGAGGGCGACGGCCGAGGTGGCGCGTACTTCCCGCGTTTCCAGGGCGATGCCCTGGCCGCGAACCTGCGCCTGGTCGACGAGATCGGCACGATCGCGGCCGAGAAGGGCTGCACGCCCGGCCAGCTCGCGCTCGCGTGGGTGCTGGCCCAGGGAGCCGTGCACGATCTGACCGCCGTTGCGCCGATCCCCGGCACCAAGCGGGTCGCCTACCTCGAGGAGAACGCCGCTGCCGCCGACGTCGAGCTCTCCGCCGACGACTTGGCCCGCCTCGAGGAGGTCGTGCCCCGCGATGCCGTCCAGGGCGAGCGCTACGGGGACATGTCAACGATCGATGCCTGATCGGGCAGGATGGCCCGATGCGGATCGGTCGAGGGACACGGGGGCTGACACGGGGGCTTACACGGGGAGCCCTGCTCGGGCTTGCCCTCACCGCGGTGCTGGCACTCGCCTCCGGCTGCCTGGCATCAAGCGACTGCGGCCACAAGACCGGCGCTAGCACGATCCGGATCCGGATCCCCACCGCTATCGCCCACCTGACCCGCAGCCTGGACGTGCGGCTGTGCCAAGGCACCCGGTGCTCCACCACCAGCTTCGCGAGCAAGCCTGCGACGCCCGGCGGAGCCCTTGGGAAGGGCGTCACGCTGAGCGGCGAGGAGTACGTCGTCGACGTCGGCCTGCTCGGCAAGGACTGGAAGGCCGGGAGCCCGAGCACGCTGACCGTGCTCGGCGTGGCCAAGGGCGGGCGCACCGTGCTCGGGCACACCGACCATTTCGAGTTCACCGGCTTCTACCCCAACGGCAAGGATTGCGACGCGCATCCCGACGTCACCTTCGCCACCACCCTCAGCGGCGCCGACCTCGTCGGCTGAGACCCCTGACGGCACGCGTGCGGCCACGGTGTAGAAAGGTCGCATGGCTACCACTGCGTTCGGTGACTCCACCGCAAACACCGTCGGCGACATCCCTGCTGCGGGCTCCAAGGCCCCCTCGTTCACCCTGGTCGGAGGCGACCTCGCCGAGGTCAGCTCCGCCGACCTGGGCAGCACCAAGACCGTGCTGAACATCTTCCCGAGCATCGGTACCGGCGTCTGCCAGGCCAGCGTGCGCAAGTTCAACGAGCTGGCCTCGGGCCTGGAGGGCACCACGGTGCTCAACGTCTCGATGGACCTGCCGTTCGCGCTCGCCGGCTTCTGCGGCGCCGAAGGCCTGGAGAACGTCTCGGTCGCCTCCGGCTTCCGGTCGAGCTTCGGCACCGACTACGGCGTCACCCTGGCCGACACGAAGTTCGAGGGCCTCTACGCCCGCGCGGTCGTGGTCGTCGACGCCGACGGCACAGTGCTGCACAGCGAGCTGGTCCCGGCCATCGGCCAGGAGCCCGACTACGACGCGGCCATCGCTGCCCTCAGCTGAGGTAGCGCGCGAGGCCCTCCTCGGCACCGCGCATCATCTGCTGGTGGTTCCAGGCCAGCAGCGGCTTGGCGACGTACGACGCCACCACCAGAGCCCGACCCACGACGTGCACCCGCTGCTCGAACTCGAGCCGGGTGCCGTTGTGCGTCCGGGAGAGCGACCAGGTCGCATGCCCGCGGATCGGCCCGTCGATCGCGACCTCGAGCCGGTCGGCCGCTCGGCTGACCGCGTGCAGCCGCAGCTCTAGGTCATAAGGCAGCGACGAGCGGCAGACCACCAGCGCGTCCTGGGGCCCGAGGCTGGCCACGGCCCGCACCTGCGGCCACCACGCGACGTACCGCTCGAGGTCGACCAGCACCTCGTGCACCCGCTCGGGCGCCGCGGCGACCTCGGTGACGTGCGCGAAGACGTACTCGGAGGCGGCCACGCCGCCACCCTAGAGCGCGCGTCCACGGCGCGGTTAGGGTCGGGCCATGAGCGACGACCTTCTCGCCCGGGCCCGCGCCTGGGCCGCCGAGGACCCCGACCCGCAGACCCGCGCCGAGCTCGAGGGCCTGGTCGCCGCCGTCGACCTCGACGAGCTCGCCGACCGCTTCGGCGGCACCCTGGAGTTCGGGACCGCCGGCCTCCGCGGCGCGCTGGGCGCCGGGCCGAACCGGATGAACCGGGTGGTCGTGCTCCGGGCCGCCGCCGGCCTGGTCGCCTACCTCCGGGACCAGGGCGCGGGGCCGGACGACTCGGTCGTCATCGGGTACGACGCCCGCCACAACTCCGACGTGTTCGCCCGCGACACCGCCGAGGTCGTCACCGGCGCCGGCCTGCGCGCGCTGCTGCTGCCTGCACCGCTGCCGACCCCGCTGCTCGCCTTCGCGATCCGCGACCTGGGCTGCGTCGCCGGTGTGATGGTCACCGCCAGCCACAACCCGCCCCAAGACAACGGCTACAAGGTCTACCTCGGCGACGGCAGCCAGATCGTGCCACCCGCCGACGCCGGGATAGCGGAGCAGATCGCCGCGGTCGGAGCGCTAACCGAGATTCCTCGAGGCGCCACGGCCGAAGTGCTCGGCGACGACGTCTGGGAGCGGTACGTCGAGAGCATCGTCGCGCTAGCCGAGGACGGCCCACGCGACCTGGCCATCGTCTACACACCGCTGCACGGCGTCGGCGGGCACACGGCGGTCAACGTGCTCCGCAGAGCCGGCTTCAGCCATCCGCACCTTGTCGCCCGCCAGGCCCGGCCCGACCCCGACTTCCCCACGGTGGCGTTCCCCAATCCCGAGGAGCCGGGCGCGATGGACCTCGCCCTCGAGCTGGCCGCCGAGGTCGGCGCCGACATCGTGGTAGCCAACGACCCGGACGCGGACCGGTGCGCGATGGCGGTGCCGGGACCGCACGGGTGGCAGATGCTGCGCGGTGACGAGGTCGGCGCATTGCTCGCCCAGCACCTGCTCGGCCAGGGCAAACAGGGCATCTACGCCCAGTCGATCGTGTCCTCGAGCCTGCTCGGCGCGATGGCGGCAACGGCCGGCCAGGCGCACGTCGAGACGCTGACCGGGTTCAAGTGGATCGGCAGGATCCCTGGTCTCGCGTTCGGCTACGAGGAGGCCCTCGGCTACTGCGTCGACCCGGACCGCGTGAAGGACAAGGACGGCATCTCCGCGATGCTGATGGTCTGCGAGATCGCCGCCGATGCGAAGGCTGCCGGGCGGACCGTCCGCGACCTGCTCGACGATATCGCCCGCGAGCACGGGCTGTACGCCACCGACCAGCTCAGCGTGCGTTTCGACGACCTGGCTCAGATCCCGGCGACGATGGCGCGGCTGCGTACCGCTCCCCCCGATTCCCTGGGCGGGCTCGCGGTCGAGCGGGTCGAGGACCTCGCCGAGGGCTCCGCCTCGCTGCCGCCGACCGACGGCCTCCGCTTCACACTGGCCGACCGGGCGCGGGTGATCGTGCGGCCCTCGGGCACCGAGCCGAAGGTCAAGTGCTACCTCGAGGTGGTCGTCCCGGTCGAGGCGGGCGACGCCGGAGGTGTGGACGCTGCCCGGATCGCAGCCGTCGGCCGGCTGGACGCCATCCGCGCCGACGTGGCCAAGGCAGCCGGGTTGTGAGCGTTCTCCGCGAGACCTGGGACGAGCACCTGCTGCCGCGGGTGATCGACGTCCTGCTCTCGGAGAAGGCAACCGGGCGCTGGCGCGAGCAGGCCCTGGCGGGTGTCTCGGGCGAGGTGCTCGAAGTCGGCTTCGGCTCCGGCACCAACCTCGCGCACTACTCCGAGAAGGTCACCAGCATCGCCGTCGTGGAGCCCTCGGAGACCGCGTGGCGCCGGGCTCGGACCAAGGCGGCCGCTTTCGGCCGGCCGGTCGACCGGGTCGGGCTGGACGGTGCCGAGCTGGTGCTGGCCGACAACAGCGTCGACGCCGTCGTCTCGGCGTACACGATGTGCACGATCGGGGACCTGGACCGGGCGCTGGCGGAGTTCCGGCGGGTGCTGCGCCCCGGCGGCGCGCTGCACTTCGTGGAGCACTCGCTCGCACCCGACGCGGACGTCGCAGCCCGGCAGCGGCGCTGGCAGCCGCGCTGGGAGAAGGTCGCCGGCGGCTGCCACCTCGACCGGGACATCCCGGGGCTGGTCGGCGACGCCGGCTTCACGGTCTCCGGGTTGGACGCCTTCTACGCGCCGGGCCCGGCGTTCGCGAGGCCACTCGGCTTCCTGACGATCGGCCGCGGCGAGGTCTGATCAGGCCTTGATCAGCACTGGCAGGTCATACCAGCAGCAGGATGACGAACGCGACCACCAGGGTCGCGAGGACGGCCAGCTCCGGAACAGCCCAGACGCGGTCGACTCCAGCACCGGCCTGGCCGGCGGCCCGGGCCCGGTCGGCGGCCGCCAGCAGCTGCTCGGTCATCAGGTCGGCGATCGCGTTGGGCGTGGTCGCGCTGGGACGCAGCCGTGCGCGGCTCGGCGACGGATCGGGCGTCACGGCTCCCCGGCGCCCACCGATGCCGGGGAGCCCGAGACCGGCCGGACGCGGCGGCCGCACCGGCCGTCCGACCGCGACCCCGTCGTAGTTCCGCTCGCCGACACCGACCCGGGTGATCGCGCGGACCCTCACGGAGTCGACCGCGGCCAGCGGCACCTCCCACGTCGAGAGCGGGTTGCGCAGCAGCAGCGTGTCCGGGAGCCGGACGATGATCCGGGGCCGGAGCATCGTCATCCAGATCAAGGTGCCAGCCACCGCGGCGCCGACAGCGATCCGCGCCGACTCGAGGTCGTGGTTCACGACGGGCACCGCGACAACTACGGCCGTGCAGATGACCATTCCGATCCAGCCGGTGACCACGCCGGAGGTCGGCCCGTACTCCTGCTCGAGGACTGTGCTCGCCATCCGCACAGACTAGAGGGATTGGCCGGGACCGGTGCAGGGCTCCTAGACTCGTGAGGTGACGACCCTGAAGGCAACGGCGCCAGGGGGGCCCGGCTCGGCGATGGCCGAGGTGACGTCCTCCGAGGCTGCGCTGCGCCGCTTCCTGCACGGCCTCCCCGGCGTCGACCAGGTGGGAGCCGAGCAGCGGGCCGCCGGCCTCGGCACCCGGTCGATCAAGACCACCGCGAAGGCCTTCGCCATCGATCTGGCGATCTCGATGGTCGATCTGACCACGCTGGAGGGCAACGACACCCCGGGCAAGGTGAAGGCCCTCTCGGCCAAGGCGATGCGCCCCGACCCTGAGGACCCGGGCTGTCCCGCGACCGCCGCGGTGTGCGTCTACCCGGACATGGCGGGTGTCGCGAAGAAGGCTCTGAAGGGCTCCGACGTGCACGTCGCCGCGGTCGCGACCGCCTTCCCCAGCGGCCGTGCCGCCCGCGACATCAAGCTCGCCGACACCACTGACGCCGTCGAGGCCGGTGCCGACGAGATCGACATGGTGATCGACCGGGGGGCCTTCCTCTCGGGCCGTTACCTCGAGGTCTTCGAGGAGATCGTCGCGGTGCGCGAGGCCTGCCGGGGCGCGCACCTGAAGGTCATCTTCGAGACCGGCGAGCTGCAGACCTACGACAACGTGCGCCGCGCCAGCTGGCTGGCCATGCTCGCCGGAGCGCACTTCATCAAGACCAGCACCGGCAAGGTCCAACCGGCCGCGACCCTGCCGGCGACCCTGGTGATGCTGGAGGCCGTCCGCGATTTCCGCGAGGCGACCGGCCAGATGGTCGGCGTCAAGCCGGCCGGCGGCATCCGGCACTCCAAGGACGCGATCAAGTACCTGGTGATGGTCAACGAGATCGCCGGCGAGGACTGGCTGGACCCGGACTGGTTCCGCTTCGGCGCCTCCACACTGCTCAACGACCTGCTGATGCAGCGCAAGAAGATCACGACCGGCGCCTACTCCGGTCCCGACTACGTGACCCTGGACTGAGGCAACGATGGCGAAGAAGGTCTCGACAGGCTCGGCCAACGGCAGCGCATTCGATTACGCGCCGGCTCCCGAGTCGCGCAGCATCGTCGACATCAGACCTTCCTACGGCCTGTTCATCGACGGCGAGTTCGTCGACGGCCACGGCAAGCCCTTCAAGACGATCAGCCCAAGCACCGAGGAGGTGCTGGCCGAGATCGCCGAGGCCGATGCCTCCGACGTCGACCTGGCCGTGAAGGCGGCCCGTCGCGCCTACACCCGGGTCTGGTCACGGATGTCGGGAGCCGAGCGCGGCAAGTACCTCTTCCGGATCGCGCGGATCATCTCCGAGCGGGCGCGCGAGTTCGCGGTGCTGGAGTCGATCGACAACGGCAAGCCGATCAAGGAGACCCGCGACGTCGACGTACCGACCGTTGCGGCGCACTTCTTCTACTACGCGGGCTGGGCCGACAAGCTCGAGCACGCGGGTTACGGACCCGACCCGCAGCCCCTCGGCGTCGCCGGCCAGGTGATCCCGTGGAACTTCCCGCTGCTGATGCTGGCCTGGAAGATCGCCCCGGCCCTGGCCTGCGGCAACACCGTGGTGCTGAAGCCGGCCGAGACCACTCCGCTGACCGCGCTGCTCTTCGCCGAGGTCTGCCAGCAGGCCGACCTGCCGCCGGGGGTCGTCAACATCGTCACCGGCGCCGGCGAGACCGGACGCGCGATCGTGTCGCACCCGGACGTCAACAAGGTCGCCTTCACCGGCTCGACCGAGGTCGGCCGGGCGATCGCCAAGTCCGTCGCCGGCACTGACAAGCGGGTCACCCTCGAGCTCGGCGGCAAGGCCGCCAACATCGTCTACGACGACGCCCCGGTCGACCAGGCCGTCGAGGGCATCGTGAACGGCATCTTCTTCAACCAGGGCCACGTCTGCTGCGCCGGCTCGCGACTGCTGGTCCAGGAGTCGATCGCCGAGGAGGTGCTGGCCAAGCTCAAGCGCCGGATGAAGACGCTGCGCGTCGGCGACCCGCTGGACAAGAACACCGACATCGGCGCGATCAACTCCGCCGAGCAGCTCGCGAAGATCCGCGAGCTCTCCGACATCGGCGAGGCCGAGGGCGCCGAGCGCTGGGCGCCGAAGTGCGACCTGCCGAGCGCGGGCTTCTGGTTCCCGCCGACGATCTTCACCGGCGTCACCCAGGCGCACCGGATCGCGCGGGAGGAGATCTTCGGACCGGTCCTCTCGGTGCTGACCTTCCGGACGCCGAAGGAGGCTGTCGAGAAAGCCAACAACACTCCCTTCGGACTCTCGGCCGGCATCTGGACCGACAAGGGCTCGCTGATCCTCTGGACCGCGTCGCAGCTGCGCGCCGGCGTGGTGTGGTCCAACACGTTCAACCGCTTCGACCCGGCCTCGCCGTTCGGCGGCTACAAGGAGTCCGGCTACGGCAGAGAAGGCGGCCGGCACGGACTGGAGGCGTACCTGCGATGAGTCGTCTGGATGTGAAGAAGACCTACAAGCTCTACATCAACGGCGAGTTCCCGCGCTCGGAGTCCGGCCGGACCTACGTCGTGGCCGACGCTCAGGGCGGCTTCCTCGCGAACGCCTCGCAGGCCTCCCGTAAGGACGCCCGCGATGCCGTCCGTGCGGCCCGGGCGGCCTTCGGCGGCTGGTCTGGCCGGACGGCGTACAACCGCGGCCAGGTCATCTACCGGATCGCAGAGGTACTCGAGGGCCGGCGCGACCAGTTCGAGGCAGAGCTGAAGGCCGCCGAGGGCCTGACCGCAGCCAAGGCGCGCACCTATGTCGACGCCGCGATCGACCGCCTGGTCTGGTACGCCGGCTGGGCCGACAAGATCGCCCAGGTCACCGGCGGCGCCAACCCGGTCGCCGGCCCCTACTTCAACCACTCGGCTCCGGAGCCGTCCGGCGTCATCGCCGTCGTCGCCCCCGCCGGTCCGCTGCTCGGCCTGGTAAGCGTGGTGGCCCCGCTGATCACCACCGGCAACACCTGCGTGGTGATCGCCAGCGAGCCGCACCCGCTGACCGCGATCACGCTGGGCGAGGTGATGGCGACCAGCGACCTGCCCGGCGGCGTCGTCAACCTGCTCACCGGGTCGGTCGCCGAGATCGCCCCCTGGCTCGCCTCCCACCTCGACGTCAACGGCCTCGACCTGACCGGGGTCACCGATCCCGAGCTGGCCCGCACCCTGGAGGAGTCGGCCGCCGAGAACCTCAAGCGGGTCCGCCGACCTGGCCCCGAGGACCTGCTGGCCGCTCCGGGGCTGGTCCGGATGACGAAGTTCCTGGAGACCAAGACGGTCTGGCACCCGATGGGGATCTGACGTCCCGCGATAGTCCTCACGAGCCGTACGCTCACTGCATGAGCGAGCGGGTTGCTGTCTACATCGATTTCGACAACGTCATCATCTCGCGCTACGACAACATCCACGGCAAACTGGCCTGGCGCAACGACGAGGCCCGCAAGCACCGCGGGGCGACCGGCTCCGAGGACCCGATCGACATCAAGCTCGCTGCGGCCCAGGTCGATATCGGGGCGATCATCGACTACGCAGCCTCCTTCGGCAGCGTCTCGCTGAGCCGGGCCTATGC
>DATAZI010000047.1:0-18837 GCA_036272095.1 Marmoricola sp.
TAGATGTTCAGCGCGACGTACTTGGTCTCGAGGTACTCGGCGATCCCCTCGTTGCCGCCCTCGCGGCCGGTGCCGGACTGCTTGACGCCGCCGAACGGGGCCCCGGCGTTCGAGACGATGCCCTGGTTGAGGCCGATCATCCCGGTCTCCAGGGCCTCGCAGACGCGGAAGGCACGCGACAGGTCCTTGGTGTAGACGTAGGCGACCAGTCCGTACTCGGTGTTGTTGGCGGCGGTGATGGCCTCGGCGTCGGTGTTGAAGGTCGCGATCGGGGCGACGGGACCGAAGATCTCCTCGCTCAGCACCCGCGCATCAGCCGGTACGTCGATCAGCACGGTCGGCTCGAAGAAGTACCCGTCGCCGTCGACCTTCTTGCCGCCGACGAGCCTGGTCGCGCCCTTGCTGAGGGCATCGGTGACCAGGTCGGCGACCTTGTCGCGCTGAGTCGCGTCGATGATCGGCCCGACCTCGACGCCTTCGTCGGTGCCGCGGCCGACCTTCATCGCACCCATCCGCGCGGCGAGCTTGTCGCCGAACTCCTTGGCCACCGACTCGTGCACGTGGAACCTGTTCGCCGAGGTGCAGGCCTCACCCATGTTCCGCATCTTGGCGAGCATCGCGCCATCGACGGCTGCGTCGAGGTCAGCATCGGCGAAGACCAGGAACGGAGCATTGCCGCCGAGCTCCATCGAGACCTTGAGCACCTGGTCCGCGGCCTGGGCGATCAGCTTCTTGCCGATCTCGGTCGAGCCGGTGAAGCTCAGCTTGCGCAGGCGCGGGTCGCCGATGATCGGGGCCGACACCTCGCCGGACCTGGTCGCGGTGATCACGTTCAGGACGCCAGGCGGCAGGCCGCACTCGTCGAGGACCTTGGCCAGTGCCAGCATCGAGAGCGGAGTCTGCTGCGCCGGCTTGACGACCATCGTGCAGCCGGCGGCGATCGCCGGCCCGATCTTGCGGGTCCCCATCGCGTTGGGGAAGTTCCAGGGGGTGATGAAGTAGCACGGGCCGACCGGCTGCCGCATCACGAGCACCCGGCTGGCGCCGTTGCCGGAGGTCTTGTAGTAGCCGTCGAGGCGGAGCGCCTCGCCGGAGAACCAGCGGAAGAACTCAGCCGCATAGGCCAGCTCGCCCTTGGACTCCGAGACCGCCTTGCCCATCTCCAGCGTCATCAGCAGCGCCAGTTCATCGGCCTGCTCGCCCAGCGCCAGGAACGCGCGGTGCAGGATCTCCGAGCGCTCGTTCGGCGGTGTCGCCGCCCAGCCGGCCTGAGCGGCGACGGCCGCGTCCAGAGCGGCTCGGGCGTCGTCGGGAGTCGCGTCCGCGATGGAGCACAGCGCCTTGCCGGTGGCCGGGTCCTCGACCTCGAAGGCCGCGCCGCCGGTGGCGTCCCTCCACTCACCGCCGATCCAGAGCTGCTTCGGTACGGCGTCGAGGACGGCTTGTTCGGCTGGCGCGAGACTCATCTGGTTCCTCCCAGGGGTAGTACGACCAGACCAGCCTAGGGTTCGGTTGTGCGCATCGTCAGCCTGCTCCCCTCCACCACCGAGATCCTGTTCGCGATCGGGGCCGGGGACGACGTCGTGGGCGTCACCTTCGAGTGCGACTACCCGGCCGAGGCCCGCACTCGGACCATCGTGTCGACCTCGGCGATGCCGGAGGGTCTGACCCCCGCGCAGATCGATGCGTTCGTCGTAGCGGCGATGGCGCGCGGGGACGACCTGTACCACCTCGACGAGGGCGCCCTGGCCGGACTGGACGCGGACCTGGTCGTCACCCAGGACCTCTGCGCGGTCTGCGCCGTCGACGTCGCGGTGGTCGACGAGGCGCTGGCACATCTGGGCTGCACCGCCGAGGTGCTCACGATCGACCCGCACACCCTGGACGAGGTCCTCGACTCGATCACCTGGCTCGGCCGCGCGACCGGGCACGAGGTCGAGGCGGCTGCGGTGGTAGCCGATCAGCGGGCCCGGATCGCCGCCGTACGGGACCGCGTCGCCGGCAGGGCCCGTCCGCGGGTGATGTTCCTGGAGTGGACCGATCCGCCGTTCGCCCCGGGGCACTGGATCCCGGAGATGATCGTGCTCGCTGGCGGCGAGCCGTTGCTCGCCACTCCGGGCGAGAAGTCGGTGCGGGTGACCTGGGAGCAGGTGCACGGCGCATTGCCCGAGGTCGTGGTGGTGGCGCCCTGCGGCTACGACCGGGCCGGCTCGGCGCTGCTGGCCGACGAGCTGGTCGCAGCGGGTGTGCTGCCGATCGGCGTCGAGGTGTACGCCGTGGATGCGAACGCCTCGTGGGCGCGGCCGGGGACCCGGCTGGCAGACGGCATCGAAGAGCTCGCGGCGATCCTGCACCCCTGACGGCGCGTCGGACCGAGCCCAGCGAAAACCAGTTGCAGGCCCCTGCTGAGGTGGGCAACAGTCGTACCAGCGCGTCCACGAAGGATGCCCGGAGAAGGGAGCTGCGACATGTCCGTCACGGTCCTCGGCGTGCCCGCCGTCCCTTCACACCTTCTCCGGAGAATCTTCGATGACGTATCTCCCGGGCGACCTGCCCGATCCTGATTTCACCTGCACCTTCGTCGCCTACGACGACCCTGCCGACGGGCAGCGCCAGACGCGCTACTGGGATCTCGAGCCGCTCATGCGCGGCCCGCAGCCGGCTCCCGATTGGCTGGTCACCGACCGCGCAGCGCTCGAGACGGACCTCGGCGTGCTCAAGACCGGCAAGGAGGCAGACGTGTTCCTCCTCGAGCGAGCTGTGCCGGGCCAGGACGGCGTCGTGCTCGCGGCGAAGCGCTACCGCAGCTCCGAGCACCGCAACTTCCACCGCAAAGCCGGCTACACCGAAGGTCGCCGCACCAAGGACTCGCGGGAGGCTCGGGCGATCGCCAGCAAGTCCGCCTTCGGCCGTCAGGCCGCTGCCGGCCAGTGGGCGTGGGCCGAGTGGGAGTCGCTCCAGCGCTGCTACGAAGCCGGCGTGCCGGTCCCCTACCCGGTGCAGATCGACGGGACCGAGATCCTGATGGAGCTCGTGACGGCTCCCGGCGGGGATGCAGCACCACGGCTCGCGACCACCCGGCCCGAGCGCGACCTGGCAGCCGCGTGGTTCGACCAGCTCAGCACGGCGATGAGGCTGCTGGCCGAGCGAGGCTTCGCACACGGCGACCTGTCGCCGTACAACATCCTGGTGGCCGGAGAGCAGCTGGTGATCATCGATGTGCCGCAGATGGTCGACCTGGTGGCCAACCCGCAGGGAGCCGATTTCCTGTTGCGCGACTGCCAGAACGTCTGCAGCTGGTTCGCGCGGCGCGGCCTCGAGGTCGACCAGGACGCCTTGTTCGCCGATCTGATGAGCTCGGCCTGGTGAGGTGGTCTGGTGAGGCTGATCTAGTGAGGCTGGCGGGTCGGCCTCAGCCGACCAGCCGGACCTCGTCGGACCCCACCAGCTGCCGGTAGTAGTCCAGCAGCATCTCGTTGACGCCCGACCAGGTCCGATCGCGCACGCCGGCGTACGCCGCGGCGCCCATCCGGGAACGCAGCCCCGGGCTGCTGACCAGCGCCTCGACGCATCCGTACAGGTCGCTTCCGTCGCCGGGCTCGAACAGGAGGCCGTTATGACCGACCCGCACCAGGTCGCGAGGTCCGCCGGAGTCCGGGGCGATCACCGGGACGCCGGATGCCAGCGCCTCCTGCGCGGCCTGGCAGAACGTCTCGGTGCTGCCGGTGTGCACGAAGACGTCCAACGACGCCACGATGCGGCCGAGATCTGAGCCGTGGCGTACGCCGAGGAAGTGGGCGCCGGGCAGGAGCGAGCGGAGCCGGCCCTCCTCGGGCCCGCCGCCGACGATCACGAGGCGGTGGTTCGCCAGGTGCTCGATCGCGCGCAGCAGGTCGAGCTCCTTCTCGGCTGCCAGCCGTCCGACGTAGCCGACCAGGACCTCGCCGGCTCGGGCACCGACCTCGATACGGAGCTGATCGGTGCGGTGCCGCGGGGAGAACTGGACGTCGTCCACGCCGCGCGGCCACAGCGCGATGTTGCGCATCCCGAGGGCGTCGAGCTGGTCCCGACTGGCAGTGGAGGGGACCAGGTTGAGATCGGCTGCGCCGTGGATGCTGGTCGTCAGCCGGCGCATCATCGCGATCGCACCGGGGATCCGGTACCGGGCCGCGAAGCCGATCAGGTCGGTCTGGTAGATCGCCACGACCGGGATGCCCTGGCTGCGCGCCATCACCGCAGCGGCCCGCCCGAGAAGGGCCGGTGAGGCTAGGTGCACAACATCCGGGCGGAACTCGGCGAAGATCCGGCGCAGTGTGTGCTGGGAGGCGAGGCCGATCGGGAAGTCGCGGTAGGTCGGCATCGCTACCGAGGTGACCCGGCGTACCGGCGTGCCGGCGTACTCATCTGGGCCGGAGGGCGCCACCAGGAGCGCCTGGTGCGGCGTGTGCTGGAGATGCTCCAGGACGCGGCGTACGGAGTTGGTGACGCCGTTGACCTGAGGCAGGAACGACTCGGTGACGATGAGGATCCGGAGTCCGGAGCCGCCTGCGTGGTGGGGAATCCCCCGTCGAGCGAGGGTCGTGCCCAGAGTGCTCATGATCCGAAGGTAGGAATCACCCCGCAACGGAAAGCAAGTCCCGTCACTCGTGTTCATGAACGGCAGATGAGGGCTAGGTAGCGCTCGACATGCGCTGTTCGCGCGGTGTTCCCGGCTAGTTTCAGTGCGTGCGCATCCAGGAGATCGAGAGCCTCGAGGAATTCGACCAATCGGTGGCCGACGGGCTGGTCCGACTGCGCGGCTGGCACCTGCAATCGCTCGACCTGACCGATCGCGCGACCGAGCTCGCCCGGCTCGGAGTGGCCGGCGCGGTGTTCCTCGGCTGCAAGCTGCCTGCCGGGGACGGTCCCGGCGGCGAGGACGACGTACGCCGCCGCGGCGGGCTCATCTTCCCGACCGTCCCCGACGTCCCGTTCGACGCCTATCGGAGCAGGCTCTACTCCCCCGACGACCTATACGCCGGCCTGGGGGACGGCTACGACAGCACCCCCGACGCGCTCGCCTACGCCTGGTCCCAAGCTCCGCGCTCGCTCGACCGGACCCTGGCTGCAGCGCTCCACGACCACGCCGTGGACGACGCCCTCGAGGACTTCTGCTCCGGCCGGCTGCTGGTAGGCGTGATGGGCGGCCACGAGCTGGGCCGCGACGTTCCCGGCTACCGCGACGCAGCTGTCCTCGGGCGCTCGCTGGCGAGCCGGTTCACCGTGGCCACCGGCGGCGGCCCGGGCGCGATGGAGGCAGCCAACCTGGGTGCCTGGCTGTCCACAGCGCCCGAGGGCGCGCTGGACGATGCGCTCGCCGTGCTCGCGGGGGCACCGGGCTTCGCTGGCGACATCACCGGATGGGCCCGAGCCGCGTTCGCGGTCCGCGAGCGGTGGCCCTCGGGTGCGGCATCGCTGGGCATCCCGACCTGGTTCTACGGCCATGAGCCGCCGAACGCGCTCGCCTCGGTGATCGCGAAGTACTTCAGCAACGCCACCCGGGAGGACGTCCTGCTCAAGGCCTGCCGCGGCGGGCTGGTGTTCCTGCCCGGCGCTGCCGGGACGGTGCAGGAGATCTTCCAGGCCGCGTGCACCAACTACTACGCAGACCCCACCGCGGTGGTGCCGATGGTCCTGGTCGGCCGCGAGCACTGGACCCGGCAGGTCGCCGCCTGGGACCTACTGGCCGGGCTCGGTTCCGGACGTCCGTTCGGCCCGCGTCTGGCGCTCGTCGACAGCGCGGAGGAGGTCCTGCCCCACCTCATGCAGTACGGCGGCGACGGGGGGTAGGCCGTCCTCGTCCAGCGGGCGGCGGAGCGCCCACGGCTCGAGCCGGCGGTAGCCCTTGACCGACGTACGCCGCATCCGGCGCAGCTTGAAGTCCTCGTTGCCCTCGATCGCCTCGGCGAGCTCCTTGTCGATCAGCACCCGGCCGGGGCGGGCGATCGAGGTGAGCCGGGAGGCGATGTTGACCGTCGGCCCGAAGACGTCGCCGAGCCGGTTGAGCACGGGGCCCCACGCGACCCCGACGCGGAGCTGCGGGAAGTCTTCGTCCTCGAGGTGCTCCTCGACCAGATCCAGGGCTATCGCCGCAGCATCGGCAGCAGAGTCGGCGGCGTAGAGGATCTCATCGCCGATCGTCTTGATGATCCTGCCGTTGTGGCCGGTGATGATCTGCAGCGCGAGCGCCTCGAAGTGCTCGACCAGCGAGGCGAGCTCGCCCTGGGTCAGGCTGCGGGTCTGCCGGGTGTAGCCGACGATGTCGGCGAACCCGATCGCGGTCGGCGCCTCGCCCTCCTCGCCCTCCTCGACGGGCGGCGCGAGCAGCAGCCGGGAGGCCGCGCTCAGCGTGTGCCGGCGCCAGATGTAGTTCTGCACGCCCTCGATCACGGGCGTGACCTCGTCCATCAGGCCCACCAGGCCATCGACGCCGTCGAGCTGGGTCGGGTCGACCGAGCGGGCCAGCATGGTGATCTGCCACTCGGCGAGGCGGGCGAAGCTGCGGCCGAGCGTGCGGATCAGCGCCGCTTCGTCATCGGGGTCGATCAGCCCGAGCTCGTGCATCCGCTGGGTCAGTCGCAGCGCCTGGAGATCGAGCTCGGTGAACGCCACCACGTCGTCGCCGACAGCCGTGAAGCCGAGCGAGCGCCAGCGGGCCCTGGCGAGATCGAGGGGGATCCCGATCTCATCGGCCAGCTGCTGGCCGGTCAGCGTCGGATGGCTGCCGAGCAGGTGCAGCTCGAGGGCCTCGAAGATCGCCTGAGGATCGAACTCCTCAGCCACGGTCCGCCTGATCCTGCCCGAGACGCTCTGCGGCGGTGCCGCGCAGCGCCTCGGCGAAGGCGGGCACCGAGTCGAGCAGTCCCTCCAGCGCCTCGCGGGTGAAGTGGACGACCTCGAGCGGGGTCAGGCTGACCACGCTGGCCGTCCGCAGCTTCTGGCTGACGATCGCGATCTCGCCGATCACGTCGCCCGGGCCGAGCCGCGCGATCTCGTTGCCGCCCTTGCGGACCGACACCTCGCCATCGACGATCAGGTAGGCCTTGTCGGCGCCGGTCTGCTCGGAGATCAGAGCCCACCCGGCGGGGAGCTGCAGGTACCTGCCGGCTGCGATCACCGTCTCGAGGTCGGCATCGGTCAGCGACTCGAGTCGGTTGATGCGCTTGAGACTGCTCGGGTCGGGTGCGTCGGCCATGGCCGAATCCTCGCCGATCACGACGGCGGGTGTCCACCGGGCTGGGCGATCGGCCGCTACCGGACCCGTGCTGGAGGCCCTACTCGACGGCCGCGAGCTGCCCGCAGGCGCCGTCGATGTCCGATCCACGGGTGTCGCGGACCGTGGTCGGGATGCCCTTGGCCTCCAGGCGGCGTACGAACTCACGCTCGTCGGCTGGATCGCTCGCGGTCCACTGAGAGCCGGGCGTGGGGTTCAGCGGGATCAGGTTCACGTGCACCCAGCCCCAATCGCCATACCCGTTGAGCACGTCGCCCAGCAGGTCGGCCCGCCATGCCTGATCGTTGATGCCGCGCATCATCGCGTACTCGATCGAGACCCGCCGCTTGGTACGCCGCGCGTAGTCCCAGGCGGCCTCGACGGTCTCGGCGACCGAGAACCGGGTGTTGATCGGGACCAGCTCGTTGCGCAGCTCGTCGTCGGGCGCGTGCAGGCTCAGTGCCAACGTCACCGGGATGCCCTCGTCAGCCAGCTGCTTCATCCGGGGAACGAGTCCGACGGTGCTCACGGTGATGCCGCGCGCGGACATCCCGAGACCGTCCGGGCTCTTGTCGGTCAGACGTCGCACGGCGCCGATGACCGCGTTGTAGTTGGCCATCGGCTCGCCCATGCCCATGAACACGACGTTGGAGACCCGGCCGGTGCCGCCAGGCACCTCGCCGCGGGCCAGCGACCGGGCACCGGCCACGACCTGCTCGACGATCTCGGCGGTCGACATGTTGCGTTGCAGCCCGCCCTGGCCGGTGGCGCAGAACGGGCAGGCCATCCCGCAGCCGGCCTGGCTGGACACGCACATCGTCGTCCTGCCCGGGTAGCGCATCAGGACCGACTCGACCAGGGAGCCGTCGAAGAGCTTCCACAGCGTCTTGCGGGTCGTGCCCTTGTCGGCCTCCAGCACCCGCAGCGGCGTCATCAGCGTCGGCAGCAGCCCGGCGACCAGCTCGTCGCGGCTGCCGGCCGGCAGGTCCGTCATCGCGGCCGGGTCGTCGACCAGCCGCTCGAAGTAGTGCACCGAGAGCTGCTTGGCCCGAAAACCCGGAAGTCCCAGCTCCTCGAGCCGTGCCTTGCGCTCAGCGGCGGTGAGGTCAGCGAGGTGCCGCGGGGGCTTGCCGCGGCCCTTCGGCTCTTCGAAGACCAGCGGAAGGGTCTTGATCGGTTCGGTCATATCCCGCTGATTCTCCCACCGGGAGCGGCGTACGCCGAATCATCCGGTGGCTGCCGCCTGGTACTCCAGGCCCTGCTGCCCGTGGGTGATCCGCAGGGAGCGCCCGGAGATCACGAACTCAACGGTGCCGTCCAGGACCGCCCGGACTGCGCCGACTGCGGGGCTCGTCGCCGAAGGGCAGGGCCGCACGGTCAGCACGACGTCGGAGAACCGCAGCAAATCGCCCGTCACAGCGACCGACGCCGTCCCGGTGTTGCAGCCGTCGGAGATCCGCGCACTGCCACCGGCGATCACCAGGGAGCCGGCCACATCGCGCGGCACCGAGGAGGAGGCGGCGCCCTCGATCAGGGTGTCGAGCACCCAGGTCGTACCGCTCAGAGGGCTGTCCGGCTCGGCCGCCGGGCGTGGAGCCAGAGCGAGGACGACGCCGCCCGAGATGATCGCGGCGTCCTTCCCGCGGACGTACTGGACCGGGTGGGCGAACAGCCCGGTGACCCAGGCGTCTTGGGCCATCAACGGCTTGGTGCAGCCGATCTCGGTCGACGAGAGTCCTTGCACGACGAGCCGAGAGCCCGCTAGCTCGTACCGGCCGGCCATCGTGTTGCAGCCGGCACTCAGAGTGATCGAGTTCGCCGACAGGCTGATCTGGATCTGGCTGCCAGGCACCAGCGGGCGCGGCTGGCCGGCAGAGGTCGCCGCCGTCACAACGTAGGACTCTCCTGCAGCCGCCGGCGCGATGGCGTCGTACGGCGGCTTGCGCTGGTCCGTCCCGCACGCGACCACCACGCCGAGTCCGATCAGGAGCACCAGCATCTCGGTCGCTCGCACCTTCACCATGGCCGTTCGACGTCGGCGCCGGCGTTCCGGTTCCGCCGTGGAGCTCGGCGGCGTGCCTCTAGTTGAAGACGCAGTAGTGCAGCAGCAGCCAGATCGGCGCGATCGTGGCCAGCAGCGAGTCCAGCCGGTCCATCAGGCCGCCGTGGCCCGGGATGATCTGGCTCATGTCCTTGATGCCGAGGTCGCGCTTGATCACCGACTCGACGAGGTCCCCGAGCGTCGCCATCACGACCGCGATCAGCCCGAGCGCGATGCCGATCCACCAGTCGCCGTCGAGCCACGCGACCAGGCCGATGCCGGCCCCGACGCAGGCGATCAGCGAGCCGGCGAAGCCCTCCCAGGACTTCTTGGGCGAGATCACCGGCGCCATCGGGTGCTTGCCGAACAGCACCCCGGCGACGTACCCGCCGATGTCGCTGGCGATCGTGACCAGGATGAATGCGCAGATCCCCTTGACCCCGGCGTCCAGGGTCCCGTGCACGACGCTGCGGCTGTCCCAGTCGCCGCCCTCGGCGAGCATCAGTGCGACGAAGGACCCCAGGAACGGGACGTAGACCAGCGTGAACACCGCCGCGGTCGCGTTCTGGACGAACCCGTCCACCCCCCGGCGCAGCAGCCACAGCATGATGACCAGAGCAGTCACGGCGGTGGCGGTCACGAGCGCCGGGGCGCCCCAGAAGTACGCGACGGCGACCATCACGACGCCGCCGGCCATGATCGGCTGCTCGGGGATATCGATGCCCCTGGCGTCCAGCCCTCGGTGCAGCTCCCAGATCGCCACCACCACAGCGGCGGCGACGATCACCATGAAGAGCGTCTTGATGAAGAACAGCGAGACCGCGATCGCGACCAGCAGCACGACCGCAGAGGTCACCGCGGCACGGAGGTCGCGGCCGGCGCGGCCGTGATCCTTCTGCGCAGGAGCGGGCGCGGCCGCGTCGGGAGTCGACATGTGGTGGTGAGCCGGGTCCTCAGACCTCGAGCAGCTCGGCTTCCTTGTTCTTCAGCATCTCGTCGATCTCGTCAGTGTGCTTCTTGGTCAGGCCGTCGAGGCGCTTCTCGGCACCGGTGACGTCGTCCTTGCCGACCTCGCCGTCCTTCTCGAGCTTCTCGAGGTCCTGCTTGGAGTTGCGGCGGATGTTGCGCACGCTGACCTTGCCGTCCTCGGCCTTGGTCCGGGCGATCTTGATGTAGTCCTTCCGGCGCTCCTCGGTCAGCTCGGGGAAGACGCAGCGGATCGACTTGCCGTCATTGGACGGGTTCACGCCGAGGTCGGAGTCGCGGATCGACTTCTCGATCGCGTCCAGCGCGCCCTGGTCGTACGGCGCCACCAGGATCGTCCGCGCGTCCTGGGAGGAGAACGACGCCAGCTGCTGGATCGGGGTCGGGGTCCCGTAGTACTCGGCGACGAGCTTGTTGAACATGCTCGGGGTGGCCCGACCGGCGCGGATCGCCGAGAACTCCTCGCGCGTGACGCCGACGGCCTTGCCCATCTTCTGGTCGGCCTCGTTGAGGGTTTCGTTGATCACTGCGACTCCTTGTCTGCGACGGCACTGTCTGCGGCACCGATCTCGTCGCCGCCTACGAGCGTCCCGATCTTCTCACCCTGGACCACCTTGAGGATGTTGCCTTCCGGCTCCATCCCGAAAACGATCATCGGGAGGTTGTTCTCCATGCACAGGGCGAACGCAGTCGCATCAGCGACCTTGAGCCCCTTCTGCAGGACCTCGGTGAAGGTGACCTCTTCGTACTTCGTCGCGGTGGGGTCCTTGCGCGGGTCGGCACTGTAGACGCCGTCGACGCCGTTCTTGCCCATCAGCACGACCTCGCACTTGGTCTCCAGCGCACGCTGCGCCGCCACCGTGTCGGTCGAGAAGTACGGCATGCCGGCACCCGCGCCGAAGATCACCACGCGACCCTTCTCGAGGTGCCGGATCGCCCGTCGGGGGATGTACGGCTCGGCGACCTGCCCCATCGTGATCGCCGTCTGCACGCGGGTCTCGATGCCCTCCTTCTCCAGGAAGTCCTGGAGCGCGAGGCAGTTCATCACGATACCGAGCATGCCCATGTAGTCGGCGCGGGCGCGGTCCATCCCCCGCTGCTGCAGCTCGGCGCCACGGAAGAAGTTGCCGCCGCCGGTGACGACCGCAACCTCGAAGCCGGCCCGCTGCACCGAGGCGATCTCCCGGGCGATCCCTGCCACGACGTCCGGGTCGACGCCGACCTTGCCGCCGCCGAACACCTCGCCGGAGAGCTTGAGCAGCACCCGCTTGTACGTCATTGAGTCTCCCTTGCCGACCGGCGTCGTGCCGTTGAGTGGAGTGGTTCGAGACCCTGCAGGTACGCGAAGGCCGGTCCGATGATCGTAGTGAACCTCATCGGGCCGGCCTCCTGCGTGTCTACTGCTGTGTCTCCTTGGGGTGTCCCTTCGGGGACCGCTCAGGCGCCGACCTCGAAGCGGGCGAACCGCTTCACGGTGATGCCGGCCTCGTCGAGGACCGCCTTGACCGACTTCTTGGAGTCGGTCACCGACGACTGCTCGAGCAGCGCGACGTCCTTGAAGAACCCGTTGAGCCGGCCTTCGGCGATCTTCTCGATCGCGCCTTCGGGCTTGCCCTCTTCGCGGGCGATGGCGGCACCGATCTCGCGCTCCTTGGCGACGACGTCCGCGGGGACGTCCTCTCGGGAGAGGTAGGTCGGCTTCATCGCGGCGATCTGCATCGCGACGCCACGAGCGGCGGCAGAGTCGTCGCCTTCGAACTCGACGAGCACGCCGACCGCCGGGGGCAGGTCGTCGGAGCGCTTGTGCATGTAGACGACCGTCTGGCCGTCGAAGTAGGCGACGTCGCCGAGCTCGATCTTCTCGCCGATCGAGACCGCGAGGTCGGCCACGACCTCGCCGACGGTCTTACCGTCGAGCTCGACCGCGTTGAGGGCCTCGACGTCAGCGGCCTTGGCGCCCGCGGCGGCGTCGACGATCTTCTGAGCAGCAGCGATGAACGCGTCGTTCTTGGCCACGAAGTCGGTCTCGCTCTTGAGCTCGACCAGCGCCCCGCCGGAGTTCGCGACCAGACCGGCCGTGGCCTCCCGCTCGGCACCGCGCTCGGCGGCCTTCTTGCCCAGCTTGATGCGGAGCAGCTCGGCAGCCTTGTCGAAGTCGCCGTCGGCCTCCTCGAGCGCCTTCTTGCAGTCCATCATCCCCGAGCCGGTGAGCTCGCGGAGCTTCTTGACGTCAGCAGCGGTGATCGCCACGACTCAGGCCTCCTTCGCGGCGTCGGTGTTCTCTTCGACGGCCTCGACCGCGGCGACGGCCTCGGCGGCCTCCGACGCAGCACCGGTCGCCTCGACGGCCGGGGTCTCCTCGACCGCGGCGTCGCCACCGGTCGCCTCGACGGCAGCCTCGACAACCTCCTCCGACACGGGAGCCTCAGCGGCAGGCGCCTCAGCGGCAGGCACCTCAGCGGCAGGCGTCTCGGCAGTGGCCTCAGCGGCGGGAGCCTCAGCGGGCTTGTCACCCTCGAGCAGGTCGCGCTCCCAGTCGGCGAGCGGCTCGTCGGCGCCGATCGCCTTCTCCTCGCCCTCGGTCTTCAGACCGGAGCGGGCGATCAGTCCGTCGGCCACGGCGTCGGCCACGACGCGGGTCAGCAGGCCCACGGCGCGGATCGCGTCGTCGTTGCCCGGGATCGGGTAGTCGACCAGGTCGGGGTCGCAGTTGGAGTCGAGGATCGCGATGATCGGGATCTTGAGCTTGCGCGCCTCTTCGACGGCGAGGTGCTCCTTGTTGGTGTCGACGATCCACACCGCGGACGGCGTACGGCCCATCTCGCGGATGCCGCCGAGGGTCTTGTCGAGCTTGATGTGCTCCCGCTTCATCTGCAGGAGCTCCTTCTTGGTGCGGCCCGAGCCGGCGACGGTCTCGAAGTCGACGTCGTCGAGCTCCTTGAGCCGGCTGATCCGCTGGCTCATGGTCTGGAAGTTGGTGAGCATGCCACCGAGCCAGCGCTGGTTGACGTACGGCATCCCGACACGGGTCGCCTGCTCCGCGATCGACTCCTGGGCCTGCTTCTTGGTCCCGATGAACATGATCGTGCCGCCCTTGGCCACGGTGTCCTTGATGAACGCGTAGCTGGTGTCGATGTACGACAGCGACTGCTGCAGGTCGATGATGTAGATGCCGTTGCGCTCGGTCATGATGAAGCGCTTCATCTTCGGGTTCCAGCGACGGGTCTGGTGCCCGAAGTGGACGCCGCTCTCGAGGAGCTGGCGCATGGTGACGACTGCCATTGTTCTGCTTCCTGTGGTGGACCGTGCGCAGGCTCCCGCGCACGACCCGATTTTCAGTTCTGTGCAAGCACGGCGTGCCTGCCCTGGCGCCTGCGTGAGTCCCTGACCCTGCCGAGCGTGCTCGACCGGGACTGAAAGGCCTCACCCGCGTGTTACCGCCTCCGCTAGGAGACGGCACGGTGTGCGGGCGCGCGAAGTCAACCCATACGGGTTGCTGGTGAAGATTCTAGCCGCGCGTGGGCGCGGTGTCGAAACGGCCGCCGACTGCGCACAGGTTGCACGGCGGGCTGGTTCTGCACAGCCGGCCGAGCCGTACGCCGTCGCCAGGCCGGAGAGCCCGCACGCTGGCGCGATGACCGACCTCTCCACCATCGTCCTGCTGGCCGGGCTGCTCGCCGCGCACCCGGTGCCTGCCGTCGCCCCGTTGCCTCCAGGCGGCCCGGTTGCCGCCGTGCTCGCGGTGGAGCGGCTGCTCGATAGCGATCTGCCAGCGCCGCAGGCGAGCCGCGCCCCGACGATCACGGCGGTGTGGCCGCTGGACCCGCAGCCCGAGGTCGTCACCGGGTTCCTGGCACCGAGCAGCACCTGGGGCCCGGGGCACCGCGGTGTGGACCTGCTGGGAGCGCCCGGTCAGCCGGTGCGTGCGGCCGTGGCCGGTACGGTGACGTTCGCCGGGAGCCTCGCCGGCCGCGGCGTCGTCGTGGTGACCAGCGGCGCGCGGCGGACGACGTACGAGCCGGTCCTGGCCTCGGTCCACGTCGGGGACCAGGTCGAAGCGGGCACCACGATCGGGGGCCTGGAACCAACCCCGAGCCACTGCGCGCCCCGGTCCTGCCTGCACTGGGGCCTGATCGAGGGCTCGGTGTACCTCGATCCGCTGACCCTGTTGGGCGGAGCGCCGGTGCGGCTCTACCCCGTTGGCTGAGCCCAACTAGCTGGGCCGTCGTCGGTCTCCCTGCTCAGGCCCGGGGATGCGCCATCGCGAAGGCACTGCGCAGGCGCTCCGCGGTGACGTGGGTGTAGATCTGGGTCGTCGCGAGCGAGGCGTGGCCGAGCATCTCCTGGACCGTGCGCAGGTCCGCGCCGCCCTCGAGCAGGTGCGTCGCTGCGGTGTGCCGCAGCCCATGCGGGCCGAGGTCCGGAGCACCGGGCACATCAGCAAGACGCCGGTGCACCATCGAGCGCACGGCCCGCTGGTCGATGCGGCCTCCGCGTGCCCCGAGGAACAGGGCGGCGCCGCTTCCGGGCGCGCACAGCGAGGGCCGGGCGACGTCTAGCCAGCGTCCCAGCGCCTGGTCGGCGGGCAGCCCGTAGGGCACCGTGCGCTCCTTGCGGCCCTTGCCGAAGACCCGGACCACTCGGCGGGACCGGTCCACGTCGTCGATATCGAGGCCGCAGACCTCGCCGACCCGGGCCCCGGTGGCGTAGAGCAGCTCGAGGATCGCCACATCGCGCAGCCCGACCGGGCTCCCGTCGTCAGCCTGGCGCGCCGCCGCCTCGAGCAGAGCGCGCGCCTGAGCGACATCGAGCGCCGGCGGCAACGGCTTGTGAGCCTTGGGGCTGCCGAGCTGCGCGGCGGCGTCGGTGCCGGCGCGGCCGGTGCGCAGCGCCCAGGCGCTGAAGACCCGCACCGCGGTAGCGCGGCGGGCCATCGTGGTGCGGGCCTTGCCCCGGGTCTGCTGGTTGGCCAGCCAGCTCCGCAGCACCCTGATATCGATGTCGTCCAGCGAGTCGCAGCCCAGCGCCGCGGCGTGCCGGAGCATCCCGGCCACGTCGCCGAGGTAGGCGCGCACCGTGTGCGGGGTCAGATCGCGCTCGGAGACGAGGTGCCGCTCGTACGCCGCCAGAGCCGCCGAGAAGCTCTCGGGCAGGTCGGCAGCCACCGTCTCGGCATCCATCCGCCCAGCCTACGAACCCGGTCGGGGCGCTCGGCGCAGGCGCGACGGGGCCGACCTGACAAGCCGACCGGCCCGGCCAGCCGCTTCAGCCGGCGAGCTCGGCCAGTACCAGCTCGAGCTGGTCGATCCCGTGATCAAGCTGGTCGGAGCTGATCACGATCGGCGGCGCGAACCGGATCGTCGATCCGTGGGTGTCCTTGGCCAGGATGCCGTGGCGGGCCAGCGCCTCGCAGACCTCCCGGCCCGAGCCGAGCGCCGGGTCGATGTCGATACCGGCCCACAGGCCGCGGACCCGGTAGTCCACGACACCGCGCCCCAGCAGGGTTGCCAACCGTCCGCGCAGCTGCTCGCCCAGCAGCGCAGCGCGACGCTGCGGCTCCCCGGTCGAGAGCAGGCCGACGACGGCCAGACCGACGGCGCAGGCGAGCGGGTTGCCGCCGAAGGTGCTGCCGTGCTCGCCGGGCCGCAGCACGCCGAGGATCGAGGAGTCGGCGACGACCGCGGACACCGGCACGATGCCGCCGCCGAGAGCCTTGCCAAGCAGGTAGACATCCGCCACCACGCCCTCGTGCTCGCAGGCGAGCGTGAGGCCGGTGCGGCCCAGGCCGGACTGGATCTCGTCGGCGATCAGCAGCACGTCGTTCGCGGCGGTGAGCTCGCGAACCCCGGCGAGGTAGCCCGCGGGCGGGATCAGGACACCTGCTTCGCCCTGGATCGGCTCGATCAGGACCGCGACCACATCGCCGGCCCGCTCGCCCTCGGTCAGCGCAGCTCGCATCGCCTCGAGGTCGCCGTACGGGACGATGTCGAAGCCGGGGGTGTACGGCCCGAAGCCGTCCCGGGCCGACGGGTCGTCGGAGAAGCTGATGATCGTGGTCGTGCGGCCGTGGAAGTTGCCGCCGGCGACGATGATCCGCGCCCGCCCCGCCTGCACGCCCTTGACCTGGTAGCCCCATTTGCGGGCCACCTTGATCGCCGACTCGACCGCTTCCGCGCCGGTGTTCATCGGAAGCACCATGTCCTTGCCGATCAGCGCGGCCAGTGCCTCGGCGAACGGGCCGAGCTGGTCGTGGTGGAAGGCACGCGAGGTCAGCGTGACCTTGCCGAGCTGCTCGCGAGCGGCGGCCAGCAGCACCGGGTTGCCGTGCCCGAAGTTGGTCGCCGAGTACGCCGCGAGGAAGTCGAGGTACTCGGTGCCGTCGACATCGGTCAGCACCGCTCCGTCGCCGGAGGCGATCACCACATCCAGCGGGTGGTAGTTGTGCGCGACGTGCTCGTCCTCGGAGGCGAGCAGGCGCGCCACCCTTGTGGCGGCGAGGTCGGGGTGCTCAGCGATGGTCATGTCAGCTCCTGGTGGGGTGGGACGGTGCTTGCCTGATCTCCTGGGTGCAGCACTTCACGCTGCCGCCGCCCTTGATCAGCTCGCTGAGCTCGATCGGCGCGACGTCGTAGCCGGCGGCGTCCAGCTGCTGCATCAGCGCCCGGGCTCCGGCCGGGACGAAGACGGTCGCCCCGTCGCTGACGCAGTTCAGGCCGAAGGCGAACGCGTCGGCCGAGCTGGCCCGGATCGCGCCCGGGAACAGCCGGGTGAGGACCTCCTGGCTCGCCGGGCTGAACGCAGCCGGGTAGTAGGCGATCTGGTCGGTGACGTCGTCGAGGACCGTCAAGGCGACGTCGAGGTGGTAGAAGCGCGGGTCGACGAGCTCGAGGCTGATCACTTCGCGACCGGTGAGCGCAGCGAGCTCCCGGTGCGCTGCGAGGCTGCTGCGGAAGCCGTACCCGGCGAGGATCCGCTCGGCGAGCACAGCGAAGTCGCCCTCGGCCTCGTTGACCGCCACCGGGACGGCGATCGCAGTGCCGCCGTACTCGGCTGCGTGCTCGCGGTGCCAGCCGGCGTGCCCGATCGCCTCGGCCGACCTTTGCGGCTCCGCGAACCGGGCGAGCAGGACGTGCCCGTCGACGACCGTCGCACCGTTGGCCGCGAAGACCATGTCAGGCAGCCCCGGGAGCGCCTCGAGCAGATCGACCCGGTGGCCGTGCGCCCGGTACGCCGCAACCAGCGACTCCCACTGGCCCATCGCCAAACCGCTGTCGACGGGCCGGGACGGATCCATCCAGGGATTGATCGCGTAGACGACCTCGAAGTAGGTCGGCGGGCACATCAGGAACCGACGCTCGCGGGCATGGCGTCGCGCTTCGGGAGCACGCACCACGACTGCACTGGTCACTCCATCAGCGTAGGCTTCCCGAAGCACAACAAACAGATCAGATCAGAGGAAGAGACCGTCACTATGTTGCGTATCGACGAGATTGATCACAAGATTCTTGCGGCACTCATGGAGAACAGCCGCGAGAGCTTCGCCACGCTGGGCCAGCGGGTCGGCCTGTCGACCGCGGCGACCAAGAGGCGCGTGGACCGGTTGCGCTACGACGGGATCGTCAAGCGGTTCACTGCCGACGTCGAGCCCGCGGCCCTGGGCTGGACGATCGAGGCGTTCGTCGAGCTCTACTGCGAGGGCCGGGTGCCGCCGGATCGGATGCGGGACCTGGTCAAGGCGATCCCGGAAGTCGTCGAGGCCTACACCGTGACCGGCGAGTCCGACGGGATCTTGAAGGTCCGCGCCGCCGATACGGGGCATTTCGAGAAGGTCCTCGGCGTCATCCGGAACTACCCCGGGATCAGCCGGACACGCTCGGCGATGGTGCTCTCGCGCCTGTGAGG
The DNA here is from genome assembly GCA_036272095.1 of Marmoricola sp. Taxonomy (GTDB): domain Bacteria; phylum Actinomycetota; class Actinomycetes; order Propionibacteriales; family Nocardioidaceae; genus Marmoricola. Next base: position 18,180 of record DATAZI010000047.1, read on the forward strand.
GGTCTCTGTCCGGGACGGTGAGCACCGCGGCGCCGCTCACGGGAGGTCGAGCGTCGGGTCGGGGGCTGCGACCCGCCATCGGCCGGCTCCGTGCTCGACCAGCCCGGCTCCCTGCAGCACTACGAGTGCGGCTGCAACGACCGGTGCGGGCATCCCGGCTGCTCGGGCGATCCGCTCGGTGACCGCACCGCGGCGCAACGGGACCGCGTCGAGCACCTGACGCTGATCGCTGCTGAGCCGGTCGCGGGGACGGGTCGGCGCCGAGCCGCGGGCGACCAGGTGCATGCCGGAGGCGCCGACCGCTTCGAGGACCTCCGACCCGTCGGTCACCAGCAGGGCGTTGCGGTTGCGGATCAGCTGGTGGACCCCCTGGGAGGCGGCGCTGGTAACCGGGCCGGGCACGCCCATCAAGACCCGGTGCAGGCCGTCGGCCCAGTTGGCGGTGTTCAGCGCTCCGCTGCGTACGGCCGCCTCGACGACCACCACTCCCGTGGCGACCGCGGCGATCACCCTGTTCCGGGCCAGGAACCTGATCCGGGTCGGCGCGCAGCCGGGCGCGGCCTCGGAGATGACGAGCCCGGTCTCGGCGATGTAGTCCAGCAGTTGTGCATGGGCGGCCGGGTAGGCCCGATCGACCCCGCAGGCGAGGACGGCAACG
>DATAZI010000048.1:0-22188 GCA_036272095.1 Marmoricola sp.
ATCCGGCAACCTTCGTCGAGATGCAGCGCCTGCTCTCGCTACGGGCCCTGGCGGCACCGTCGCCGCCGGCGATCAGCCAGTTCTGGTTCGGGTCGCACCCCACCGTGCTGCAGCGGATCGGGATGGCGCGCCAGTTCGACCAACACAGCGATCAGCACAGCGATCAGCACAGCGATCAGTAAGGCGATCAGTTAGGCGGGGGAGACGGCTCAAAATGCACTCGGTCCGCAGCACCGAAGTGCTGCGGACCAAGTCCCCCCATGCTGTGGTGCGGTCAGCGTTGGACGCTGGTCCTCGCGTCCGGTGCTAGGACCGGACGCGCGACGGATCAGCCCCCGCAGGTGCCGGTGCTGGAGGCGCCCTGGCTCTGGATCGTGTCGCAGGTGCTGTTGAACGCGCTCCTGATGACGCCGCCGAAAGCGAAGACGATGGCGACGATCAGGGCGGCGATGCCGGCGACGAGCAGGCCGTACTCGACGGCGGAGGCACCGTCTTCCTCGGAGCGGCCGCTGAAGATGTTGCGGATGAACTCAAGCATTGGGTTTTCCCTTCCCTTGTTGGTTTCTCCGAGCCGTGACAGCAGCTCGTCGACATGTCCAACTATGTCGCTTTCAGACGAGAAAAGGGAGATATGTCCGGTTTGAACCATATAGTCACTTTGGGCCATACGGCGCGCTACGAAAGGACGATGGTCGCCGAGCTTGCGGCCGCAGGTCCCGGACCGGCGAGGGCAGCTGCAGGGCCGGTGAAGGGCGGCTATTGGGGAGGCGGTGTGGCGTCGATCAGGCCCATCCGCATCGCTGCGACCAGCGCCTGGGCCCGGTTGCCGGCGCCGAGCTTCTCGTAGACCTTGGCGATGTGCGTCTTCGCGGTCGACTCGCTGATGTAGAGGTTGGCTGCGATGGTGGCGACCCCGAGGCCGTCGGCGAGCAGGTCGAGGACCTGGCGCTCACGGTCTGAGAGCCGTGGCGTGGCCGAGGTCATCCTGCGCATCATCGCCTCGGGCAGGCCGGCGCAGGTGAAGCTGCGCGGCGCCACAGCAGCGTGCCGCGCGGCGGCGATCACCTCGCCGCTCGGTGCGTCCTTGCCGACGAACGCCGAGGCGCCGGCGTCCATGGCGGCGAAGATCTGCTCATCCCCTGCGTACATCGTCAGCACGACGATGCCGAGGTCGTTGCGCTCCTTGCGCAGGGCACGGACCAGATCCAGCCCGGAGCCGTCCGGGAGCCGGAGGTCGATCACGGCCACGTCGGGCTTGAGTGCCCCGATCGCCGTGTGCGCATTCTGGATCGTCGCGGCCTCACCGACGACCGAGAACGCTGCCTCGCGAGCGAACGCCATCGCCAGACCGTGCCGGATCAGCTCGTGGTCGTCGACGAGCAGGACGGACGTGGTCAACTGGTGCCCCCTTTGATCCTGCAGAGTATCGGTTGCCAGCACGATCGAGCCTCAGGCCAACCTGATCGACACGCGCGTGCCGCCGCGATCGCCGTCGGGGGAGTCGACCTTGAGGCCGGCGCCGACGCGCTCGGCACGCTCGCGCATGATCCTCAGGCCGTGTGAGTCCTCACGTGCCGATTGCAATCCGTTGCCGTCGTCGGTGACCTCGATCTCGGCGTACGGCGGGTGCACCCGGCAGCGCACCCACAGGTTGCTCCCGTCTGAGTGCCGCCGGGCGTTGTTGATCGCCTCCTGGGTGATCCGCAGGAGCTCTGCTTCCACCCGGGGCTGCAGCCGGACCGCGGACTCGTCGAGGGTCACGTGCACGGTCAGCTCGGAGTGCGATCCGATGTGCCGGGCGAACAGCGCGATGCTCTGCCCCAGTCCCTGGCCTTGCGCAGTCTCGTTGCGCAGGTCGAAGACGGAGTTGCGCAGCTCGGCGACGACCCGGGAGACCTCCTTGCGCAGCAGTGCCACGTCGGCTGCCTGGGACGGGTCGGTCGTCGACGCGGCGAGGTTGTCGACCAGGTAGCCGAGCGAGGCGACGTCCTGGGCGACCCCGTCGTGGACCTCGCGGGCCAGCCGTCGCCGTTCCTCGGCAGTGGCGCTCTCGTGGACGCTGCTGAACAGCAGTGCCGCGCTGAGCTGCACGGCAGCGCTCTCGAGCTGCACTGTGAGCCTTTCGACCACCGCGGGATCAGGCATCGTGGGGCACTCGACCAGGATCACTGCCACCCGCTCGGTACCTGTGGAGAGCGGGATCGTCATCCGGGTACCGCCGTACACCGGTCGCTGCGACTGCCAGCATCGGTTCAGCAGGTCGTCGGCGTCGTCGAGGGGGAACGCCACCGACCCCGTGGAGTAGCGCAGCGGGGTGAACTCCGAGCCCTGGCGAAGAACCACGACCGCCTGCCGTACGACGACGGCGTCGGCGACCACGGCCATCGCCTGGTCGGCGAGATCGACCGGGTCGAGGCCGGCAGTCAGCCGGCCTGAGAGCGTGTGCAGCTGCCGGATCAGCCCCAGCGCGCTGCGATAGGACGCATCCGAGCTCGGTGCGGTCAGGTTCCGTCGGGTGATGGTGCCGAGCAGGCCCAGCCCGATACCGGTAGTCAGCCAGGTGACGCCGGTGCCGGCCAGTTCGGCGTCATAGTGCCCGATCAGGATCCAGCAGGCCAGCACCATTGAGACGGTCTCGCCGACCAGCACGACCGCGACCCAGCGGGCGCCTCCGGCGACCCCGGCGATGAGGGCCGGCACCACGAGATAGGGCATCGCTGCCTGGTGGTGCGGGTACGCCCAAACCGCCACCGCGGCGGTCAGCGCACCCTCGGCGATCACGATCGCGCGGTCGGGCACCCGGCGGCTGATCGAGACAGCCTCGGCGGCCACGGCGAGCAGAGCGATGTACCAGAGCCCGTCCAGGGCGATGTCTCCCACGAGCGCGGTGGCGCCGATGACAGCCAGGGTGAAGACCCTGGCAGCCGCCGCGACCCGCAGGAGATCGGTCACAACTTGCCGGAGAAGCTGTTCATCGTGGTGATCGCGGCCGGCCCGAGGACTGCGATGAACAACGTGGGCAGGATGCAGAAGATCAGCGGGACCAGGATCTTGATCGGCACCTTCTGCGCCATCTCCTCTGCCCACTGGCGCTTCTTGAGCCGGATCTCCGAGGACTGCACCCGCAGCACTTGGGCGATCGGGATGCCGAACGAGTCGGCCTGCACCATCGCACTGACGAACGAGCGGAGGTCTGGCAGGTTGGTGCGCTCGGCCATCGAGCGGAGCGCGTCGGTGCGTCCGCGGCCGATCTGCATCTCCTGCAGCATCCGGGCGAACTCATCGGCGAGCGGGCCCTCGGTATTGCGGGCGACCTGGGCGACGGCAGCGTCGAAGCCCAGCCCCGACTCGACCGAGATGGTCAGCAGGTCGATCGCGTCCGGCAGTGCGCGCTGCGTCGTCTCGGCCCGCTCGTAGGCACGCTGGTGCAGGTACAGGTTCGGAGCCATGTAGCCGGCGACGGCGGCGCCGACCACGAAGACCAGGGTCAGCAGGAACGACAGGCCCATGGCGAACGCGAGCAGCAGCGAGACTCCGAGCGCGGCGAAGAAGCAGACCACCTTGCCGGCGCTGACCCGGTCCGCGGACCAGCCCTTCGGGTTGCCGGCGAGCTCGAGCTTCTCCCGGATCCGCTCGTTGGCGTCGGCCGGCGTCAGGCTGCGGCCGAGCCCCTGGGCACGCGCCAGCAGCGGGAAGAGCACCCGGTCGGCGAAGGGAGCGTCGAGCTCGGTCTTCATCTCCTTGGGCGCCGAGGTGAGTGCCTCGAGCACCGCGATCGATCGGTTGACCCCGAGCTCGCCGCGCGGTGAGAGCGCAAGCGACGCGATCACCAGCACCAGGGCCCCGAAGATCAGCACGATCCCGATGACCATCACTGCACCGCTCATCACACATCCACCTTCGAGACCTTGGACATCCAGAAGACGCCCACGCTGAGAAGTACGACCATCGCGATACACATGATTGTGCCGATCCCGGTGCTGTACATCGGGTGCACGTAATCCGGTTTGGTCAGAGTCAGGTAGACCAGGAAGCCTGGCGGCAGCCCGCCGAGGATCCAGCAGGACAACCGGCCTTCCGCGGAGAGCGCCTTGACGTGGCGCCGGAGATACTCGCGCTCGCGTAGCGTGGCCGCGACCGTGAGCAGCAGCTCGGCGAGGTTGCCGCCGACCTCGCGCTGGATACGGATCGCCATCACGACCCACTTGAAGTCCCGGCTGCCCATCCGGTCCGCGACGCCGTCGAGGGCATCCTCGATCGGGACGCCGAGGCGGGCCTCCACGATCACCCGCTTGAACTCGGCCGTGATCGGCTCGGTGCCCTCGCGGACGATGGTGTCCAGCGACTGCGCGAGCGACAGGCCCGCCGAGAGGCTGCCCGACATCAGCTGCAGGGTGTCGGCCAGCCCGGCGCCGAAGGCGCTGAGCCGCTTGGACCGCTTGTAGCCGAGGTAGAGCCATGGGCCGAGCGCACCGAGGGCGCCCATCAGGATCCCGAAGATCGGGTTGGCTCCCGAGATCAGCAGCCCCAGCAGGCCTGCCCCGAAGGCGATGCCGATGTGTAGGAGCAGCCACTCCGAGGACTTCAGGGACATCCCGGCGCCTTCGAGCCGCAGGGCGATCCGGGACTCGACCTCGGCATTCGAGCTGAGCACGTTGGCCGCAGCCTGCTTGGCCTGGTCGGCCAGGGAGCTGGATCCCTGCTGGGCGAGCCGGGCCTTCGCGACCGACTCGGGGGTCGAGATCGGCTGCGTGGCCGTATAGGCGTCGAACTGCGCCGCCAGCGGCACCCGCGCGTCGGCTTTGGCAGCGCCGGCCAGCGCGAAGATCAGTCCGATCGCGCCGAGCCCGATCGCAAAGACCGCTGCGTACATCAGCGGCTCGGAGATCGGGACCGACCCCTTGGTGATGTTGGAGACGGTGTCGATCGCAGGCGTCGGGGAGGAGCTGTCCTTGACCGCGACGAACGCCTGGGCGGTGTGCGTGCTGCCGCCTGCGTCCAGTCCGACCCGGACGGTGGCGCTCGCGGCGGCCTCGTCGGCGGGGATCTTCGCGGTCACCAGCACCTGGCGGGCCAGGGTGCCGGCCTCCTTGCTGAAGGCGGCCGACAACGCGGTCGGGTCAGTAGCGGGGATGACCTCACCCGACCCGGCCTGGGCCATCGCGGCCAGCGGCGCCGGCGCGGTCGCACCCTGCTCGAGGGAGACGACGTCGACTCGGACACCAGACGCGGTGATCGCGTCGGTCACCGGCTTGAGGGCCGACCCGGTGTTGTCCTGGCCGTCGGAGAGCACCAGGACCTGGCGCTGGCCGTCCTTGCCGGTCGCCTTGATCGCCGAGCGGACACCGGCGTACAGGGCGGTGTTCAGGTGCAGCGGGAGGTGGCCGAGGATCGCCTTGGACGCAGCCCGGTCCAGGCTCGGCTGCTGGCGGACCACGACGGAGTCGTCGAAGGTCACGATGCCGACGTCGACGTTGGCCGGGACCGAGTCGAGGTAGCTCAGCGCGGCCTTGCGGGCCTCGGTGATCTTGCTGCCCTTCATGCTCAGGCTGGTGTCGATGGCGAGCACCGCCGTACGCCGGACCACGTCGCTCGATGCGGCCTGCGTTGCGGTCGCCGTGACCGGCGTACCGTCGATGGTGACGTGGACCGAGGACAGGTCGACCGGGTCGTCGCCGGGGACCGAGACCAGCAGCTGCAGGGTGCCGCCGTGCTGCTGGGCGTGGTCGATCGTGGTGCCGTCGCCGGTCCCGGCTGCATTGGCGGCTCCGGGGAGCAGCGCTCCCAGCGCGACCACGGCGCTGACCGCGAGCAACCGGAGCGGCCGGGTACTCATGCCGTCTCCGGGACGAACGTGCGCGGGTCGACCGTCACGTTGGAGTGGGCCATCTTGTCCAGGAACTTCGGACGCAGGCCGGTCGCCTTGAGCGTCCCCAGGCTACGGCCGTCCTCGTCGAACCCGACGTTGTTGTCGAACAGGAAGATGTCCTGGAGGGTGATCACGTCGCCCTCCATGCGCTCGACCTCGGTCACGTGGGTGATCCGGCGGCTGCCGTCCTTGAGGCGGGCCTGGTGCACGATCACGTCGACCGCCGAGGCGACCTGCTCGCGGATGGCGCGCATCGGCAGGTCCATGCCGGCCATCAGGACCAGTGTCTCGAGCCGGGCCAGGGTGTCGCGCGGGCCGTTAGAGTGCACGGTGCAGATGGAGCCGTCGTGGCCGGTGTTCATCGCCTGCAGCATGTCCAGCGCCGAAGCGTCGCGGACCTCGCCGACGACGATGCGGTCGGGGCGCATGCGCAGTGAGTTGCGGACCAGGTCGCGGATGCTGACCTCGCCCTTGCCCTCGATGTTCGAGGGCCGCGACTCGAGTCGGACGACGTGATCCTGCTTGAGCTGGAGCTCGGCGGCGTCCTCGATGGTGACGATCCGCTCGTCGTCGGGGATGAACGAGGACAGCACGTTCAAGGTGGTCGTCTTGCCGGCACCGGTACCGCCGGAGACGATCACGTTGAGCCGGCCGCGGACGCACGCCTCGAGGAACTCGGCCGTCTTGCGCGACATGGTGCCGAAATCGATCATGTTGTCGACCGTCAGCGGGTCGGCTGCGAACTTCCGGATCGTCAGCGAGCTGCCGTCGATGGCCAGTGGCGGTACGACGGCGTTGACACGGCTGCCGTCGGGAAGCCGGGCATCGACCATCGGGGAGGACTCGTCGATGCGGCGTCCGATCCGGGACACGATCTTGTCGATCGTGCGCCGCAGGTGCGCCTCGTCGTTGAAAGTGCCGTCGACCCGGACGAGCTTGCCCTTGCGCTCGAGCCAGATGTCGAACGGCCCGTTGACCATGATCTCGCCGACGCTCTCGTCGCGGAGGTAGGGCTCGATCGGCCCGTAGCCGAGGATGTCGTCGGCGATCTCCTGGGTGATCCGCTGGCGGTCGTTGCCGGTCAGCGGCCGCTCGCTGGCGGCCATAACGTCAGCCAGTGCCTGGCGGACCATCGCCTCGAGCTCGGTCGGGCTCAGGTCGGCGTCGTAGAGCTTCGGGCCGAGCTGGACGAGGAGCTCCTCGTGCACGGTGCCCTTGAGGTCGTCGAACCGGTCCTTGACGGGCTTGCCGCGACGGCCCGGGCCGTGAGCCGACGCAGTCGTCGGCGCCTGGCCCGAGGCAGACGCAGCAGCAGCGGCCTCGACAGGCTTGGCAGGCACGGTCTCGTCGCGGTGGTTGCCGTCGGTGACCGCGTGGCCCGGCTGCCGGGCCGGCGCCGCGGCACGCGGCGCCCGAGCAGGGCTCGGCCGTGTCGCCGCCGCGTCCTCGCCGAGTACCGGGGCGATCGCAGCAGGCGCAGCCAGCGATGCCGGTGCCACCTTCTTCTCCCTGGCCCCGGGCCCCAACGGCGCCTCCGTCGAGGTCCGCATCAACTCTTCAAGCCGATCCGAAAATTCGCTCATGCTCCCGCCCCCATTGTCGGTTGAAAATCTTGTGTCGTTACTTCCGGCGCCGGCCGAAGACGCGCCGCTTCTGCGCGCTCTCGGCCGGTGCCGCGTGCGCCCCTCGGGTGCCTGCCGCCGCTCCTACCGAGCGCAGCTCGGTAGCGAGCTGCACCAGTGCCTTGCTGACCGGGTGGTCCGGTCTGCTCAGGACGATCGGCCGGCCGTGGTTGGTCGCGTTGGCGACCGCCAGTGCGGTCGGCAGCGCGGTCGAGACCTTCATCTTCAACAGCCCCTCGACCACCTGGGCCGAGAGTCCGACCTCGTCGTCGGCGCGGTTCAGCAACAGGTGCCGGTGCCCCTCGACGAGCTCGAGCGCATCCAGGGTCTCGATGGCGACCTTGACGTTCTTGACCGTCGGCACGTCCAGGGTGGCGACCAGGATGCACTCGTCGGTCTCGTCGAAGGCGTGCAGCACCTGGTCGTCGAAGGCAGGCGCCGTGTCGAGGACGACGTAGTCGAACTGCTCGCGCAGGATCTGCAGCACCCGGCGGATCAGGGCCGGGGTGATCCGGTCCTTGGCCTCGGGGTGCGTCGGAGCGGCCAGGATCGAGCAGCTGTCGTGCACCGTGAGGAGCGTCTCGAGCAGTGCGAAGTCCAGGTGCTCCTCGGCGTCGACTGCCTCGGCGATGGTGTGGTCGGGGATCACCTGCAGCGTGATCGCGACATCGCCGAAGGCGAGGTCGAGGTCGACCAGGCACACCTTCGAGGTGTTCTTGTTGCTCAGAGCGACCGCGAGGTTCACTGCCACGGTGGTCTTGCCGACCCCGCCCTTGGGCGAGAAGACCGTGATCACCTTGCCCTCGCGGACGCCGTCGTTGTGCACCGGCCCCCGGATCGCCTCCCAGGTGTGCCGGCTGCGGTCGACCGCGGACGTGATCGCGTCGAGGTCGTCGGCACGGGCCACCGAGGTGACCCCTGCCTGCATCGCCGCCTGGAAGACGTCTGCGGTCGGCTCCTCGCGGACGATCACCACGCCTATCGCCGGGTACGCCGATCGCAGACCGGCACCGACCGCGAGGGCGATGTCCAGGCTGGTGCTCGGACCGAGCACGACGACGTACTCGTTCGCGTTGCTGGAGAGCCAGCTGTCGAGCTGTGCGGGATCTGCGACGACCTGGGTGTCCAGGGGCAGCGCGACAGCGACGGAGCTGGCCCGACCTGCATCGGGTTCGACGAGGACTGGCATGTGACGACCTTTCGGGAGGAGTAGGTCACCGGAAGAGGTTGTTGGAGTCGACGCTCTCGTTGGGTGACACCACGGAATCCTTGTTGACCAGGCCGAATGCGAGGTCGCCGTGTGCGCTGGCGAACATCAGCTTCGCGGCCTGCTCCTGGGTGACACCCAGCGTGAACAGCGTACGAGGTAGCTGCTCGGTCGTCTGGGCTCCGGTGGCGTCGGTCTTGGTGGTGGAGACGACCGTGGTGGTGCCGACGGCGATCACCTCGACGTTGGTCAGCAGCGTCTTGGTGAACTGGCCCAGCGTGCCGTCGGAGGTCGTGAGGAAGACGGCGACCTTGTCGCCGGGGTTCACGAAGCCGGCGACGCGTCCGGTGTCGGTCAGGTTGATCGACGTCGCGATCAGACCCTTGGGGATCGTCAACGTGCTCGTCGATGCAGCGGTCGTGGCGAACTTGCTGCTGATGATCTGCTCGCCCGGGTAGATCGTCGTCTGTGCGACCTCGGTGCTGATCGGCTGCAGCGAGGTCAGGCCGTCGGGCAGCCGCTGACCTTCGGCGACCTTGCCTTCCTCGATCTTGCCCTCGGCCTGAGCCTGGGCGACCGTCTCGCCGGCGTCGATCTGCTTGACCGCCATCAAGACGGGCACGGCCTTGAACTTGTCTGCCGCGCGTGTGTCAGCACCCCGCACGTACAGGAAGACCAGCAGCGTGCCGAGTGCGGCGATGACTGCGGCCGATCCGAGTAGGACTCTCCTGCGATCCATGTGAGGGACCCCCTTCTTTCATGGTGTCCCGCAGTGCGGATGCCCCCGGCGCGAACGTGTGCCGGAGGGCATTCGAACGCGAGCACCGAAGTGTTTGCCCGGCACACCCTCCAGCGCCGGTCGCAAGTTCAACTGTGCCCGACAATTCCGACATTTGCACTTGAAAGGCTGATTTCCGACCATATGGCCATGAGTCGGATAGTCCGAACGGGCTATAAGGCAACCGGCCCGGTCGAACATCTGGGGACCTTCAGCGGGACCTGCCGGGACTCGCGCAGCGCGGCTCAGCGGGTGTACAAGGCCTCGACCTCGTCGACATTCTCCCGCATCACGACGTTGCGCTTGAGCTTCAGGCTCGGCGTGAGCTGCCCGCCCTCCTCGGTCCACTCGCCGGGCAGGATCGAGAACTTGCGGATCGACTCTGCCTTCGAGACGGCCCTGTTGGCCTCCTCGACGGCTGCCTCGATCTCGGCGTGCAGGTCAGGGTCGTCGACGACCTTGGCGATATCGATCGGCTTGCTGTGCTGCTCGGCCCAGCGCGGGACGGTCTCGCGGTCCAGGGTCACCAGGGCGCCGATGAAAGGCCGGCCGTCGCCGACCACGATGCACTGGTCGACCAGGTAGTTGCTGCGGAGCCGGTCCTCCAGGACGGCCGGGGCGACGTTCTTGCCGCCGGCGGTCACCAGGATCTCCTTCTTGCGGCCGGTGATCTTCACAAAGCCCTCGTCGTCGATCTCGCCGACATCGCCGGTGTGGAACCAGCCGTCGGCATCGCGGGCCTCCGCGGTTGCTGCGTCGTTCTTCCAGTAGCCGGCGAACACCTGGCCGCCCCGGAAGAGCAGCTCGCCGTCGTCGGCGACGCGGACGCCGGTGCCCTGGACCGGGCGGCCGACGGTGCCGACCTTCTGGGCCTTCGGCAGGTTGACCGTGACCGCAGCCGTCGTCTCGGTCAGGCCGTAGCCCTCCAGGACGTTGACGCCGATGCCCCGGTAGAAGTGTCCGAGCCGGTCGCCGAGCGGAGCCCCTCCCGAGACGGCGTACGCGCAGCGGCCGCCGAGCGCCTCGCGCAGCCGCGCATAGACGAGCTTGTCGAAGACCGCGTGCTGGGCCTTGACGACCACGCTCGTCCGTCCGGCCTCCTCGCCGCGGGACCAGGCCATCGCGACGTCCGCGGCCCGGTTGAAGATCCGCCCGCGCCCGTCGGCGACGGCCCGTTGCGAGGCGGTGTTGAAGATCTTCTCGAAGACCCGGGGGACCGCGAGGACGAACGTCGGCCGGAACGCAGCGAAGTCGTCGAGCAGGTGCTTGATGTCCGAGGAGTGCCCCATCCGGACCCGTGCCTTTACGCAGCCGATCTGGATGATCCGGGCGAAGACGTGCGCCAACGGAAGGAACAGCAGCGTCGCCGCCCCGTCCTCGCCCTCGGGGGTGAACAGCTCGTCGAGCTCCTCGACGGTGACGCCGAGCTCGAACATGAAGTTGCCATGGGTCAGCATGCAGCCCTTGGGCCGCCCGGTGGTCCCGGAGGTGTAGATCAAGGTGGCGAGCGCGTCGGGCCCGGTCGCCGTACGGCGGGTCTCCAGCTCTTCGTCGCTGATCTCGGCGCCCAGCGTGGTCAGCACCGAGACGGCGCCGGAGGCGTTGCTGGTCTCGATGGACCAGACATGGTGCACCTCGGGCAGGCGGTCGCGGATCCCCTTGAGCCGGCCGGTGTGCTCAGGTGTCTCGGCGATCACCGCACGGGCCCCGGAGTCGGCGAGGATCCACTCGACCTGCTCGGCGCTTGAGGTCTCGTAGATCGGCACCGTCGCGGCGCCGGCGAACCAGATCGCGTAGTCGAACAGGGTCCACTCGTAGCGCGTGCGGGACAGCAGCGCGACCCTGTCGCCGGCCTCGACCCCGGCTGCGATCAGCCCCTTGGCCACGGCGCGGACCTCGGTCAGGAAGTCGGCGGCGCTCACGTCGGCCCAACCGGCTGCCGACCGGCGCGAGAACGACACCGTCGCCGGGTGGTCGACGCCGTTGCGGACCACGTCGTCGGTCAGGTTGCCGGTCGCCGGGACGGTGACCTGCAGGGGGGTCGAGTACTCGCGCACACTTCTCCTCGTCGTACCGGCGGCTCCCGTTGCTGTGTTCTCGGGCTCACCTGGCCCCTGCACGGTACTAGGGCGCCTCCTGGATCGGATAGCCTCGCACCCATGCCCGAGCAGACCACGTCGAGCATCGTCATCGATGCCCCTCCCGCCCAGGTGATGGCGGTGATCGTCGACTTCGAGGCCTACCCGGCGTGGGCTCAGGGGATGAAGGGCGCCGAGGTGCTCTCCACCGATTCCGCCGGGCGCGCCGAGACTGTCCACTTCGAGCTCGAGGCTGCCCCGATCAAGGACTCCTACACGCTGGCCTACCGCTACGACGGGGACCAGGTGCTGCGCTGGACGCTTGCCGAGGGCAAGATGCTGCGCTCGATGGAAGGCGCCTACGAGCTGGCCGCCGCCGGCGAGGGCACCGAGGTCACCTACCGCCTCTCGGTCGACGTGGCGATCCCGATGATCGGGCTGCTGCGCCGCAAGGCCGAGAAGGTCATCATCGACACGGCGTTGAAGGGCCTCAAGAAGCGCGTCGAGTCCCTGGGCTGAGGAGTCTCCTTGAGCGTCAGGATCATCCTGTTCACCGGGAAAGGCGGAGTCGGCAAGACGACTTCCGCGGCCGGTACGGCGACGCTCGCGGCACGCTCGGGCGCGCGGACCCTGGTGCTCTCCACCGACGCGGCGCATTCGCTCGGGGACGCCTTCGGCGAGGTGATCGGGCGCGAGCCGACCCGGGTCGCTGAAAACCTCTTCGTGCACCAGGTCGACACCCAGCGCCGGTTCGAGCGTTCCTGGGGCGATATCCAGGGCTACCTGATGTCGGTGCTCGATGCCGCCGGGGTCGACCCGATCACCGCCGAGGAGCTGACCGTGATCCCGGGCGCCGAGGAGGTGCTCGCCCTGCTGGAGCTGCGGCAGCACGCGCTGTCGGGCGATTGGGACGTGATCGTGGTCGACTGCGCTCCGACCGCGGAGACGCTGAGGCTGCTGGCGCTTCCCGAGGCGCTGAACTGGTACATGTCGCGGATGTTCGGCGTCCAGCGTCGGGTGATGCGGGCGCTGCGCCCGGTGCTGACCCGTGCCGCCGGCGTGCCGATGCCCGAGGACTCCGTGTTCGCCGCGATCGAGCGGCTGCACGCCGACCTCGAGGAGGTCCAGCAGATCCTCAGCGACAAGGACGCCAGCGTGCGGCTCGTGCTGACCCCGGAGGCGGTCGTCGTCGCCGAGGCTCGCCGGTCGCTGACCAGCCTGTCGCTCTACGGGTACCGTGTGGACGGCGTCATCGCCAACCGGGTCTTCCCGCGTGACGGCGCCGATCCGTGGCGCGATGCCTGGGTAAGCGCCCAGGCGGGTGTCCTGGCGGAGGTGCGGCAGTCCTTCGTGGACCTGCCGATCTGGACCTCTGCCTACCAGCCGGGGGAGCCGGTCGGCGCGAGCGCGCTCGGCGGCTTCGCCGAGGCCCTGTACGCCGGCGACGACCCGCTCGCCGTACCGGTCGGAGACGGGCCGATGACGATCACCCGCACGGACACCGGTGCGGTCCTGCGGATCGCGCTGCCGTTCGCGGTCAAGGAGGACGTCGACCTCGCCCGGCACGGCGACGAGCTCGTGGTGACCGTCGGGCCGTACCGTCGGCTGTTGGCACTGCCGGCGGCCCTGGCGCGGCACACTGTGACCGGGGCGCGGGTGGAAGCGGGGTCGCTGCAGGTGAAGTTCCGCAGCGAGGCCACCGACGAGCAGGAGGAGCAGGCGTGAGCGAGAGCAGCGGAGGTCCGGGCGGGACCCAGGACGCGCGCCCGCCGGGCGAGCCCGGTGCGGCGACGGCCCCGAACGGCGAGCCGATCGGCAACGTGGCCGAGGAGGCCGCGAAGCTCTTCGCCGCGCTCTCCGGGTTCGCCAAGGAGCACAGCACCGACTACGCCGGCACCGCGGCTGGTGCGGCCTCGGCGATGTCCGGGGCGATGTCCGGGGCGATGCACGACGTCAACGAGCACATCGCCACCGGGGGAGCAGACTGCACGTACTGTCCGGTGTGCCAGCTGATCTCGGTGGTGCGGACCACCAGCCCGGAGGTCAAGGCACATCTAGCGCTCGCCGCGAGCTCGCTGATGCAGGCTGCCGCCGGGGTGCTGGCCACCCAGGTGCCGACCGACGCGAAGGGCGCTCCGGTCGAGAAGATCAATCTGGACGACGACGAGACTTGGGACAACGAATGAGCGAGCGGCTGACCGTCGGCATCGATGTCGGCGGGACCAAGATCTCCGCCGGGGTGGTGGCCGAGGACGGCACCATGCTGGAGAAGACCCGGCGGGAGTCGCCTGCTGAGCACCCGCAGGCGATCGCGGAGGCGATCGCGGCGCTGGTCGCCGAGCTCTCCGACGAGCACGACATCACTGGGGTCGGGGTGGCCGCGGCCGGCTTCATCGACCTCGCCCGTACGACGGTGATGTTCGCTCCCAACCTCGCTTGGCGCGACGAGCCGCTGCGCGACCTGATCGCCGAGCGGATCGACGTACCGACGATCATCGAGAACGACGCGAACGCCGCTGCCTGGGCGGAGTTCCGGTTCGGCGCCGGGAAGGGCGCCCGGACGCTGGTGATGGCGACGATCGGCACCGGCATCGGCGGCGGCCTGGTCCTTGGCGGCGAGGTGTTCCGTGGAGGGTTCGGCGTCGCAGCCGAGTTCGGGCACATGCGGGTGGTGCCCGAGGGGCGGCTATGCGCCTGCGGCTTGCACGGCTGCTGGGAGGCCTACGGCTCTGGCACTGGTCTGACCGCCCGCGCCCGCGAGCTCGCCGCGGCAGAGCCGGACCGCGCCGAGCTGCTGCTCGGGCTGTCCGGCGGAGACGCCAAGGCGATCGACGGGCCGATGGTGTCCCAAGCGGCCGAGAGCGGCGACCCGGTCGCGCTGCAGAGCTTCACCGAGCTCGGTGGCTGGATCGGCGAGGGACTCGCGAGCCTGACCGCGATCCTCGACCCCGACGTGATCGTGGTCGGCGGCGGGGTCAGCGAGTCGCCCGCTCTGGAGCTGGCCACGATCGTGACCGCTTTCGAGGCCGCTGAGACCGGTTTCGGCCATCGGCCGGCGCCCAGGATCGCACTGGCCTCGCTCGGCAACGACGCCGGCCTTATCGGAGCCGCCGACCTCGCCCGGGTCAGCCGGTAGTCCTCGCCGGTCGCGGTCGAGATCAACGTCTGGCTGAGCTGTCCAGCACACCAGGGTCAGAGGACCGCGCCGTCGTCCCAGCCGGAGTCGGGGTCGCGATGGTCGTCCATCGTGGCGACCAGGTAGCCGAAGGCTCCGACGAACGCTGCCGCCAGCAAGAAGATCAGGAAGCCGGACAGGCCGATGCTGAGCAGCGTCAGGACGAGCGCGATCACCGGCACCGCGAACAGCGTGACCCAGGCCAGCCCGCGCGGGCCGGTCGGCCGGGGTGCGAGCGGCGGCGGCTCGGGCACGAAGTGGCCCTCGTCGGCCCAGGTCGCCGCACCGAGCTCGAGCGGGACCTCGAAGGCGGGGGCCTGTTCGACAGCCGCCGGCTCGGGGAGCGCGTCCGGGGCAGGGGTGTCAGGGAAGGCGGGACGCTCGCCGTACCCGTCGATGATGTCCTGCCAGGCGGCGTCCTCGCGGGCCCGCCCTGCCTCGTCCTCGTGGCCGCTCACGGCATCGTCGCCTGAGTCGTCGCCTGAGGGGCCGCGGCGGTCACCCGGCGAACGAAGTCGGTCGACTCGGCGAAGATCTGCGGAGCGTCGTTGTCGAGTGTCGCGACGTGGAAGCTGTCGGCCAGGACCCGCTCCTGCTTGTCGGTCGAGGAGATCGAGTCGAGGATGATCCGGGCCGAGGACGGGTCCACGACGTGGTCGTCGGTCGAGCGGAACAGCAGCACCGGCACCGTGATCTTGCCGAGGTCCGCCCGCACGCCCTTCCAGGCGGCGACCATCGAGGCGAGCGGCTTGAGCGGCGTCTTCGGGTACGCGTACTCTTCGACGCCCTCCTTCTTGATGTCGTTGCCGATCGCCGGGAACGCCGCGACCAGGCGCTTCATGACGGGCAGCAGCAGGAGCTGTTTGTTGGTGCTGGCCACCGCGGCGTTGACCAGGACCAGACCGGCGAGATCCGCGGGCCGTCGCTCGGCCAGCGTGATGGCCAGGCAGCCGCCCATCGAGAGGCCGCCGACCACGACCGCGTCGGTCCGAGCCCGGAGCGCGTCGAGCTCCGCCGACAGAGCCGCGTAGTAGTCCTCGTAGCGGGTGCTCGTCATCTCCTGCCAGGTGGTCCCGTGTCCCGGCAGCAGCGGTACGGCGACCGCGAGGCCCTGGTCGGCGAGGTGCCGGCCCCACGGCACCATCGATGCCGGCGAGCCGGTGAACCCGTGACTGAGCAGCACGCCGACACGTCGACCGGATGCATCCGGGGTGCCGTCGCTGTAGAAGGTGTCAGCGTGCGGGGCGATTGCCACCGGGTCCTCCGAGGGGATAGGTCTGATCGGGTCGTGTTAGCGGCCTGTTCGGCGCCGGGCCATGTCGTGATCACGTCGGTGATCGAGTCTGCGATCAAGGCCGGGTCCGACGACGTGGACCATCGTTTCACGAGGTACCCAGAGGGGCTAGGGTCAAGGTGGCCCATCAAGGGTGGCCGTGACGGTGGACGGAGGTGCAGGGTGTTCTACTGGTTCTTGAAATGGATCGCGCTGGGCCCGATGCTGCGGGTGGTGTTCCGCCCCCACACCGAAGGCGTCGAGAACATCCCTTCCGAGGGTCCGGCGATCCTGGCCAGCAACCACCTCTCCTACGCCGACTGGCTGTTCATGCCGCTGACGGTCCCGCGCCGGGTCACGTTCGTCGCGAAGGCCGAGTACTTCACCGCCCCAGGCATCAAGGGCTGGTTCCAGAAGATGTTCTTCTCCGGATCGGGCCAGGTGCCGATCGACCGGTCGGGTGCCAACGCCGCCGAGGGAGCGCTGAGCACCGCCAAGCGGGTCCTGGCCGACGGCGACCTGTTCGGCATCTACCCCGAAGGCACCCGCTCGCATGACGGCCGCCTCTACCGCGGCAAGACAGGTGTGGCCCGGCTCGCCTTGGAGACCGGGGTGCCGGTGATCCCGGTGGCCGTGGTCGGCACCAACAAGATCGCGCCTCCGGGCAAGACTTTCGGTTCGATCACCCGGCCGGTGGTGCGGATCGGCACACCCCTGAACTTCGACCGCTACGAAGGCATGGAGAACGACCGCTACATCCTGCGGTCGGTCACCGACGAGATCATGTACGAGATCATGCGTCTCTCGGGCCAGGAGTACGTCGACACCTACGCCAGTCGTGCCAAGGACGAGCACAAGAAGGCAGCCGACGCCGTCAAGGCAGCCGAGCGGGCCGAGGTGGCCGCCCAGGCCGACGAGTCGGCGGCCGGGAGCACGAACCGGGCCGACGACGCCGAGTCCAAGGCGTCCTGACCCGCCGATGGGCCCCAGGGGACCCGGCCTGAGTGATCCCGCCGGCGCAGCGGTCACCGGCACCCTGTTCCGGGCGCTGGCGATCCTCCGGTTCGTCGTGCTGGTGAACGCGGTCCTGCTCTACCTGCTGTACCAGCATCGCGACGGGGACTATCCGCACGAGGCGCTCGGGGCCTGGATCCTCGTGGCGATCGCCCTCTGGACAGCGTTCGCGATCTGGGCGTACGCCGCCGCGGCCCGCCGTACCTGGTTGCTGCTGGCCGCCGACCTTGTCATCGCGTGCGCGGCCGTGCTCGTGACCCCCGCAGTCAAAGGGCACGACTTCACAGCGACTCTGCCGGGCTTCTGGGTCACCGGTGCCGTCCTGGCCTGGGCCGTCTGCCTGCGACTGCCGGGCGGTCTGATCGCCGCCGCGGTCGTCAGCGTGTGCGATCTGTCGGTCCGCGACCATGTCGACCTGTCGCGATGGCCGAACATCTTCCTGCTGCTCCTCGGTGGCGCCATCGTCGGCTTCCTCTCCGATCTGCTCCAGCGCACTGCCGCCGAGCGTGACCGCGCCGAGCGGGCCGCGGCGGCAGCGGCCGAGCGGCAGCGGCTCGGGAGGGTGGTCCACGACGGCGTCCTGCAGGTCCTCGCCCTGGTTCAAAAACGCGGAGCCGAGATCGGCGGCGATGCGGTCGAACTCGCTCGTCTGGCCGGCGAGCAGGAGGTCGCGCTGCGGGCCTTCGTGCAACGCGAGGTCGCCAGCCCACCGGCGGGCGAGCTCTACGACCTCGGCGGCGCCTTGTCGGCAATGGCGACGGCGCAGGTCAGCGTGGCGCTGCCGGGCGGGACGGTTGCGGTCGACCCGGCGGTCGGCGTCGAGATCGCGGCGGTGGTCGCGGAGTGCCTGAGCAACGTGCGCCACCACGTCGGCCGTGACGCCCCGGCATGGGTCCTGCTCGAAGACCTCGGAGACGACTTGGTCATCTCGGTGCGAGACCGTGGCCCGGGTATCGATCCCGGCCGGCTTGAACAGGCGGTCGCGCAGGGCCGCCTCGGTGTTTCCTCGTCGATCCGCGGCCGGGTCGTCGAGCTCGGGGGCTCCGCCGATCTCGTCACCTCGGCCGGCGGGACGGAATGGGAGTTCCGGGTGCCGCGGGTGATCAGCGCATGACGATCCACGACGAGAACCCGTTCGCCGACGCCCCCGATCCGGTACGCCGGTTCCGCGGGCGGCTCGGCGGTGCGGTGACGCTCTGGACCGCGGGGACCGGAGCCGAGCGTGCCGGCCTGACGGTCTCCTCGTTGATGGTGGCCAACGGCGATCCGGCCTCGGTGCTCGCGCTTCTGGACCCCGACTCCGACTTCCGTGACCGCTTCGAGGAGACCGGGCAGGCAGTCGTGCAGCTCCTCGGCCCCGAGGACATCGCGCTCGCTGAAGCCTTCGCCGGGACGATCCCGGCGCCCGGTGGCGCTTTCCGGCTCGGGTCGTGGGAGCAGGCCGACCACGGACCGGTGCTGCTGGATCGGAGCCGCGCACTGGTCCGGTTCTCCTCGGCTCTGGAGGTCGGCTGGTCCGTGCTGGTGACCGCGACTGTCGAGGACATCTCCGTGGTCGACCTACCGGACGGACTGGAGCATCGCCGCGGCCGCTACCGGCGTTCTGTCGATCCCGATCGGTAGGGTCGGCAGATGAGCCCAGCCGACTCCGAGCGCGCTGCCATCCGGGTGATGGTGGTCGACGACCACCCGATGTGGCGTGACGGTGTCGAGCGCGACCTGGCGGAGGCCGGGTTCGCTGTGATCGGCAGTGCCGCCACCGGGACCGAGGCGCTGGCACGGTTCCCAGCGGCGCGGCCCGATGTGGTCGTGCTCGACCTGCAGATCCCGGAGCCGAACGGGGTCGCGGTGACGGCCGAGATCGTCAAGCTGGACCCGGCAGTCAAGGTGCTGATCCTCTCCGCGAGCGGGGAGCAGGCCGACGTGCTCGATGCCGTGAAGGCCGGCGCGATCGGCTACCTGGTCAAGTCGGCCTCCCGTGCCGAGCTGATCGACGCAGTCACCCGGGTCGCTGCAGGCGACACCGTCTTCACTCCCGGCCTGGCCGGTCTGGTGCTCGGGGAATACCGGCGGCTGATCGACGAGCCTGCTGCCGATGACGGCACCCCGCGCCTGACCGAGCGGGAGACCGAGGTGCTGCGGCTGGTCGCCAAGGGGTTGTCCTACAAGGACATCGCCGAGCGTCTGGTGCTCTCGCACCGCACCGTCCAGAACCACGTCCAGAACACGCTGCGCAAGCTGCAGCTGCACAACCGCGTCCAGCTCGTCCGGTATGCGATCGAGCAGGGCCTCGATGACCCGGAGGACCCGTGAGCACAAGTTCAGGGTCCCCAAGTCGGCGAGACGCCCGCGGGAAGAACCTGGCTACCGGTAGCGTTGGGGCATCAGTACAGAGAGAGGGGACCACGATGGTGCTGTTCCGCCGCCAGCTCGGTGACGTGCTGCGCAACGAGCGGATGCGTCGCGGGATGACCCTGCGCGAGCTCTCGTCCGACGCCCGCGTGAGCCTTGGCTACATCTCCGAGATCGAGCGCGGCCAGAAGGAAGCGTCCTCCGAGCTCCTCGCCTCGCTGTGCGACGCCCTCGAGGTCCCGCTGTCCGACGTGCTTCGCGAGGTCAGCGACACGGTCGCGATCGAGGAGGCCCGGCTGCTGGCCGAGGCCAGCCTCGAGACCATCGAGTCGGTACGCCCAGGACGCGCGGCCGTCGTCGCCTCCGCTGCCTGACCGAGCAGCGCCCGCTCAGGCCACGCCGGCAGCGTTCTCCAGTGCTGCCAGCTCGCTGTCGAGGTGGGTCAGCAGTCGCTGCAGGTGCGGGACGGTGCGTCGGCACCCGGTGAGGCCGAAGCACATGTCGTCGGCATAGCTGTTGCAGGTGATGTTCAGCGCCATGCCCTGCATCGGGACCGAGACCGGGTAGGTGCCGGCGAGCCGGGCGCCGTTGAGGTACTGCGTCGTACGGGGTCCGGGGACGTTGGAGATGATCAGGTTGAACGGCGGCCGGACGATGCCGTTGAGCCGGAGCATCGGGATCGCGAGCGAGGGCGCCATCCCCAGCGCGCTCATCGCGACGATCTGGTTGGGCGTCATCGACTCCAGCGCGTCCTTGCCGGCCTTCATCGAGGAGTGGATGGCGGCCAGCCGCTCGCCAGGGTCGGCCAGGTCGGTCCCGAGCTTGACCATCACCGACCCGACGGCGTTGCCGCCACCGCCGGCCTCGGAGTCGGCGCCCCGTGACTTCAGGCCGACCGGGACCATCGATACCAGCGAGGAGTCCGGGAGCTCGTCGAGCTCGATCAGGTAGTTGCGGACCGCGCCGCCGCACATCGCCAGCACCACGTCGTTCAGCGTGGTCCGGCTCGCCTTGGCGATCGCGCGGATCCGCTCCAGCGGCCAGTCGTCGGCGGCGAACCGGCGGGAGCCGGTGATATTGACGTTGAACATCGACTTGGGTGCGTAGAAGGAGAACGCCGAGGCGTCGTTGCGCACGCCCTTGGTCAGCGTCCGGACCAGCGCCGCCGGGAGCCCGGCGGCATCGGCAGTGAGTCCGAACGCCGTCCGCAGCGCGTCCATCGGGACCTCGGTCAGGCCGCGCTCGGTGGCCTGGCGGACCTTCTTGCTGCGCTGGTTCGCCTTGGCGTCGAAGGGGAGCCCCATGTTGCGCCGGTCGGGGTCGGAGGACAGCACGCTCTGCATCAGCTTCATCGCCGAGATGCCGTCCACCAGGGAGTGGTGCAGCTTGGTGTACATGGCTACCCGGCCGTCGGCGAGGCCCTCGATGATGTGCGCCTCCCACAGCGGCCGTTCGCGCGCCAGCATCTGGCCGTGCAGCCGGGAGACGAGCTCGAGCAGCTCGCGGACGCGACCGGGCTCGGGCAGCGCGCTGTGCCGGACGTGGTGCTCGATGTCGAATTGGTCGTCGTCGATCCAGGCCCACTGGCCCAGGCTGCTCAACGACCTCGACGGCCGCTTGCGGAACAGCGGGGCGACCTCCTCGGTGTCCAGCGCCGCCTCGTACATCTCGCGTGCGTAGTGCGGCCCCGCGTCGGCCGGCTTCTCGAAGAGCTGGAGGCCGGCGACGTGCATCGGCTGGTTCCTGTTCTCGGCGAGCAGGAAGGCGAGCGAGGTCGGGTCGATGGTGGCGGGCATCTTGCGATCCTTGCGTCTCGTGGGGTTTTTGGGAACAGGCACCCGCCGGCCGCCGGGGTCATTGCCGCTTCGACCGGGCTCCCCACGCGCGCCGGGTCGGAGTAGGTTCGAACCCATGACGATCACCGAACCGAACCCCACTGCCGCAGGGGCGCCGACGTTCGACTCGCTGGACCCGCGCACCGGCGCCGTGGTCGCGAGCCACCCGATCCACAGCAAGGCCGACGTGCAGGCAGCCGTGGAGCGTGCACGGACGGTCTCGGCGTGGTGGGGAGGCCTGGCGTACGCCGAGCGTGCCCGCCACCTCGGCGCCTGGAAGTCCCTGGTCACCCAGCGTCTCGACGAGCTCGCCGAGGTGATGAGCGCCGAGACCGGCAAGCCGCACGGCGACGCGATGCTCGAGGCCGCGCTGGCGATCGACCACCTCTCCTGGGCTGCCGGGCACGCCAAGAAGGTGCTCGGCCGGCACAAGGTGCCCAGCGGCCTGGTGATGGCCAACCAGAAGGCCACCGTCGAGTTCCGCCCGCTCGGGGTGATCGGCGTGATAGGCCCGTGGAACTACCCCGTCTTCACGCCGATGGGGTCGATCGCCTACGCCCTGGCCGCTGGCAACGCGGTCGTGTTCAAGCCCAGCGAGTACACCCCAGGGATCGGCCTGTGGCTGGCGAAGACATTCGAGGAGGCCGTCGGCAAGCCGGTCCTCCAGGTCGTCACCGGCCTGGGCGAGACCGGCTCGGCGCTGTGCCGGTCCGGGGTCGACAAGGTCGCCTTCACCGGCTCCACCGCGACCGGCAAGAAGGTGATGGCGGCGTGCGCGGAGTCGTTGACGCCGGTGCTGATCGAGGCCGGCGGCAAGGATGCGCTGATCGTCGACGCTGACGCCGATCTCGACGCCGCGGCCGATGGCGCCGTCTGGGGCGCGTGTGGCAACGCCGGCCAGACCTGCGCCGGCGTCGAGCGGGTCTACGTCCACGAGCGCGTGTACGACGAATTCCTGACCAAGCTGGTCGACAAGGCCAAGGGC
>DATAZI010000049.1:0-4211 GCA_036272095.1 Marmoricola sp.
ACCTGGCCGCGGGCGACAATAACCCCTAGATACCGGCCTCGCGCTAGCCCTTTGGATGAACAGACTTCAGAGAAGCATCTCAGAAACCTGGCCGTAGCAGAGCGCTGGCCGGGTGCGGATGCCTACGGTGCTGGCTCGTCATTTTCCTCGGCCCAGGCCCGGTGCTCGGTGCGGGCCCAGCGGGCCGAGACCCTGCCGGTCCGCATGCCACGACGCGCCTCCGGATCAGTCACCGCGAAGCCGATGTGCCCGAGCACCAGCAGCCCGAGACCGAGGGCGAACCAGTCGTGCACGAAGGTCGCGCCCGAGCGCCAGGACAGCCTGACCAGCCCGGTCCAGTACATCGTGGAACCGGTCCCGACCAGCACCGCGGTCGATCCTAGGACCAGCCAGGCGTTGACCTTCTGTCCGGCGTTGAACTTGCCGACCCGGATGGTGCCGTCGCGGCGTGTCTTGCTCCGCAGCCAGCGCCAGTCCGCGGGTGTGAAGCGGTTGAGCCGCCGGGCATCGGACCGGAACGCCTTCGATGCCAGGCCGAGCAGGAGCGGCACCGGGAGCGCCAGCCCGCACCAGACGTGGATCTGCTCGACGAAGTGGCGGTGGCCGACGGCGATCATGATCGAGCCGTTGTAGAGGATCACCGCGGTGAGGATGCAGACGGCCATCAGGATGCCGAAGACCTTGTGCACCATCCGCTCGGCGAGGGCGAACCGGTCGAGGTCGGCCGGGGCCGCGGACCCGGACGCGACCCGGGCATCGAGCCGGGCATCGAGCCGGCGATCAGACGGCGGGTCGACCGGCGCAGCGGCGGGGTCACTCACCGATGATCCCGTTCAGCGGGTAGCCGCGAGCCTCCCAGTAGCCCGGGTCGTTGTGCCGGACCACCTCGATCCCTGAGAGCCATTTGGTGCTCTTGTAGCCGTACATCGAGCCCGAGTAGATCCGCACCGGCCCGCCATGATCGTGGGTGACCGGCTTGCCGTACATGCCCAGCACCACGATGACGTTGTGTGCACGGGCCTGGTCGAGGGTCATGTTCACCGAGTACGTGCCGTCGAACGAGTGGTACCGGACCCCGACGGCATCGTCGGACGGCTGGGCGCTCGCGAGCAGGTCGCTGACCCGGACACCGGTCCACGGCACATCGGGCACGTGCCACCCGGTGACGCACTGGAAGGTGTCGCTGAACGAGGTCTGAGGCATCGCCTTGAGATCGGCGTAGGAGTACGTCGCGGGCTGCTCGACCAGCCCCGAGACCTTCAACGAGTACGCCGCCTCGCTGCGCGGCTTCACCGAGCCGGTGACCGAGTAGTACCGCCAGGTGTCGCCGAGAGGGATCAGGGAGGTGAAACCCGTCGGGTCGCGCTGCTGGATCGGAGCGAGGAACCTGCTCAGCCCGTTCTGGACGTTGTTGCCGGTGACCACGCCGACGGCGCCGAGGCCGAGGAGGCCGAGCACAACCCGACGCCCGACCGGCGCCCCCTGCTCGCTCTGCCCTCTACCCACACTCGACACTGTAAAACCCTGCTCCTCACCGAAGCCCCGCTGAGCGGCCTCGGGACCGTCTCGGGACACCCCTGGACCATCCTTGGGACATCTCTGGACCGCCCGCCAAGCTGCTGGCGGACGGTCCAGAGGGGATGCCCTGGGAGTGGGCAGGATCAGGCTGCGAGCACCACGTCCGGATTGATCACCGGCGCCGTCTCCGCCTTCCGCAGCGCCGCCCAGGCGGCGATCGCGCCGGCGACCACGAGCGCTCCGGCGACCACGAGGCCCAGCCGGTAGCCGCTGAGGAACGCGTCGATCGGCGTGTGGCCCGCGGCGATCAGCGAGTTCTGGCGGCTGTTCAAGATGACCCCGATGACGGTGATCCCGAGCAGCCCAGCGAGCTCACGGGCGGAGTTGAAGACCCCCGAGGCCACACCGGCCTGGTCGCTCGGCATCACGCCGAGGACCGTCGCGGTCAGAGGGATCGTCAGGCCCCCACCGATGCCCATCGCGATGAAGCTCGGCATCAGCGAGAGCTGCGAGGCGTCCTTGCCGAAGAACGCGACCGAGGCGATGGCCAGGCCCATGAACGCCATCCCCAGGCTCACCGAGCGGTGGGCACCGAAGCGCCGGGCGATCGCCTCCGACGACGCGGCGGCGACCGCCATGAACAGTGCCATCGGCACGAAGGTCAGGCCGGCCTTGGTCGGCGAGAAGCCGAGCACGCCCTGGAGGTACAGCGAGGTGAAGAAGTAGATCCCGAACAGGCCGAACGCCCACAGCATCATCGCGGTGATGGCACCGGAGAACACCCGGTCGCCGAACAGGTCCAAGTCCACCATCGGGTCCTCGACGGTGCGCTCGATCATCACAAAACCCACCGCTGCAACGGCAGCGAGCGCGAACGAGGCCAGGATCGACGGCGAGCTCCAGCCCTTGCCGTTGCCCTCGATCAGGGCGTAGGTCAGCGTGAACAGCGCGATCGTGGAGGAGGCCAGCCCCCACGCGTCGAGGCGGCGCTCGACCGGGTCGCGTGACTCATCGACGGCCCAGAACGCGAGGATCGCCGTACCGATGCCGAGCGGGACGTTGATGAAGAAGATCCACTCCCACGAGACGTGCTGGCTCAGCAGGCCGCCGAGCAGCGGGCCGGCCGCCAGCGCGAGCGCTCCGACCGCTCCC
The DNA here is from genome assembly GCA_036272095.1 of Marmoricola sp. Lineage (GTDB taxonomy): Bacteria > Actinomycetota > Actinomycetes > Propionibacteriales > Nocardioidaceae > Marmoricola. The sequence continues at coordinate 2,671 of DATAZI010000049.1, forward strand.
CAGATCCCGACCGCGACGTTGCGCTCGCGCTTGTCGGTGAAGGTCGCGGAGATGATCGCCAGGGTCGTCGGCGTCAGCATTGCCGCGCCGAGCCCCTGGAGCGCGCGACTGGCGATCAAGGTGCCGACGTCCGGGGACAGGCCGGCCGCCAGCGAGGCAACGGTGAAGACGCCGAGGCCGATCAGGAACAACCGTCGGCGGCCGAACAGGTCGGCCAGTCGGCCGCCGACGAGCATCAGGCCGGCGAAGGTCAGGATGTAGGCGCTGACGATCCACTCCATGCCAGCGGTAGAGAGGTGCAGGTCCCGCTCGATGACCGGGATCGCCACGTTGATGATGTTGTTGTCGAGGTACGTCATGAACGTCGCGAGGGCGACGGCCACGAGGGCCCAGATGTTGCGACGGTCGCTCATGGCCGTCCTCCTTTACTTAGTACATGTATGGCGTAAAGGAAACATATATGCTGTATAGTTGTCAAGCGTGAAGCCCAAGATCACCCTGAACCGCGACCTCGTCGTCGCCAGCGCCCTGCGCATCGTCGACGAGCAGGGACTCGATGCCCTGACCGTGCGCAAGGTCGCCGACGAGTTCGGCGCGACGCCGATGGCGCTGTACTGGCACTTCTCCAACAAGGAGGCGCTGCTCGACGCCGTCGGCGACGCGGTGGTGGTCTCCGGTCTTCGCGTCCCTGATGCCGGGCTCGGCCTTGAGGACTACCTGCGCGAGGCGATGACCTCGCTGGTCGACGCGATGCGGGCGCACCCGCACGCCACTCCCCTGCTGGCGCACCGGCTGCTGACCAACGAGGCCGGCTGCGACCTGACCGAGACCACCTTGGACAAGCTCGCCGTCGCAGGCTTCGACGTGGAGAAGTCCGCTGCGATCGCCCACTACGCGATGATGATGGCGATGACGCTGGTTACCGGCGAGCCAGGAGCGGAGACGGACGTCAAGCCGACCGATCTCGAGGAGGCGGTGGCCGCCAAGCTCGCGCTCCTCGACTCGCTGCCGACCGAGCGCTACCCGCGGCTGCGTGCGGCGGCGCCGGCGATGGTGACGTGCGGCGACTCCGATGACTACTACGGCACCGGCATCGGCATCTTCGTCGCCGGGGTGATGGCCGACGCTCGGGCGCTGACCTCGGCCTGATTCTTGGCTGACCCTGCATGACCCTGCCTGATCCTGGCCGCGGAGCTTGTCAGTGATGGCGGCCGGCGACCCGCACCTTGAGGTTCTTGGTGTGGTGCAGCCCGCGGGCGTCGACGTACATCACCGTGAAGCCGTGCTTCCCGGCTCCCAGCCTGGACGTCGGCAGCTTGAGCTCGAGCCGTCCGCCGGCGTGGACACGGCCGTGGGCGGCGACCGTGCCGCGCGCGGTGCGCACCAACACTGCCGAGGCCGGCTTGGCTCCGACCAGGGTCAGCACGGCCCTGCGGCCGGACGGTACGACGTCGGTCACCGCCACCGTGGCCACGACGGCTGCCGGCACGTACGGCGCCGTCGTGGTCGCCGTCTTGGTCGTCTCGGTGGAACCCGCCGAG
>DATAZI010000050.1:0-8091 GCA_036272095.1 Marmoricola sp.
CTGATCGAGAGCGGCTCGAAGATGGACGAGGTGATCTTCGAGGAGTTCAAGGGCACCGGCAACATGGAGATCCGGCTGCGCCGGGACCTGGCCGACAAGCGGATCTTCCCGGCGGTCGACCCGGTTCAGTCCGGTACCCGCCGCGAGGAGCTGCTGATGAGCAGCGAGGAGCTGGCGATCATCTGGAAGCTCCGCCGGGTCCTCTCCGGGCTCGACGGACAGCAGGCCATCGAGCTGCTCCTGGAGCGGCTGAAGAAGTCCCAGAACAACCTGGAGTTCCTGATGCAGGTGCAGAAGACCACGCCGACCGCCGGGTCCGCCGAGCTCTGAGGCGGGCTGCGGCTGCCGGCAGGCGTGGCAGCGCGACAATTCCGTTCACGTCGGACGTGCCGGACTCTGTCGTTATGCTGACACCCGGATCTGCTGCGCGGGCAGCAGGGCGTACGGGTGGACACTGACGAGGATCCGAGGGGTTCGTATGGCACGCATCGTCATCGCTGACGACGACGCTGACATCAGGGAGCTCGTCGTGTTCAAGCTCCGGCACGCCGGGCACGAGGTGCTCCCGGTCGCCGACGGCACGGCGGCGGTCGAGGCCTGCCTGGCCAAGACGCCCGACCTGGTGATCCTCGACGTGATGATGCCCGGCATGAGCGGTCTCGAGGCCGCCCGGGTGCTACGGGCCGAGGAGTCGATGACCGGCGTGCCGATCATCATGCTGACCGCGCGCGCCCAGGAGTCCGACATCGAGCAGGGTTTCGAGGCTGGCGCCGACGACTACGTCGTCAAGCCGTTCAGCCCGCGAGAGCTGGCGCTTCGCGTCGGCGCGGCGCTGGGCCAGGAGGCCTGAGCACCGGAACATCCGCGCTCGGCCGGGTGTTGTAGCAGTCGCGGGATTTCGCCGCCACGTCGTGTAGTGGCAGAATCTCCGAGGCTCCGGTTCACGTTCGCGCCCGCGAACGACCCGGCGGCCGTGAACCGAGAAGAGGAACGCATGAAGAAGGACATCCACCCGGAGTACGTGGCCACCGAAGTGACCTGTACCTGCGGCAACACGTTCACCACCCGCAGCACCTCGACGAGCGGCACCCTGCGCTCCGAGGTCTGCTCCAACTGCCACCCGTTCTACACCGGCAAGCAGAAGATCCTCGACACCGGTGGCCGCGTCGCGCGCTTCGAGGCCCGGTACGCGAAGAAGGCCGCTCCTGAGAAGGACGCCGCGAAGTAGCTCTTCTGAACGCCGGTCCCGCAGGCTCCCGCCTGGGGTGACCGGCGTTCTGCATTCCCGCGTTCTACTCGTGCCACCACCTGAGCCGAAGGATCCCCATGTTCGAGGCAGTCGACGGCCTGATCTCGGAGCACGCCGCGCTCGAGGACGAGCTCGCCGACCCGGGTGTCCACGCCGACCAGGGCCGGGCCCGCAAGCTCAATCAGCGGTACGCCGAGCTGTCCGCGATCGTGCGCACCTACCGGGAGTGGCAGTTGCTGGGCGAGGACGCTGAGGCCGCACGCGAGCTCGCCTCCGACGACGAGGCGTTCGCCGTCGAGGCCGTCCAGCTCGACGAGCGCCGGGTAATCACCGGCGAGCGGCTGCGCCAGCTGCTGATCCCGCGCGACGCGACCGACAGCAAGGACGCCCTGCTCGAGGTGAAGTCGGGCGAGGGCGGCGAGGAGTCGGCGCTGTTCGCCGGCGACCTTCTGCGGATGTACACCCGGTACGCAGAGACCCGCGGCTGGAAGACCGAGGTCCTCGATGCGAACGAGTCCGACCTCGGCGGCTACAAGTCGGTGACCGTCGCGGTGAAAGCCAAGGGCACGCCTGCCCCAGGGGAGGCGCCGTTCGCGCTGCTGAAGTTCGAGGGCGGCGTGCACCGGGTCCAGCGCGTCCCGGTGACTGAGAGCCAGGGCCGCGTGCACACCAGCGCCGCCGGCGTCCTGGTGATGCCGGAGGCCGAGCAGGTCGACGTCACGATCAACGACAACGATCTGCGCATCGACGTGTTCCGGTCCTCGGGCCCCGGCGGACAGAGCGTCAACACCACCGACTCCGCGGTCCGGATCACACACCTGCCCAGCGGCATCGTGGCCAGCTGCCAGAACGAGAAGTCGCAGCTGCAGAACAAGGAGTCGGCGATGCGCATCCTGCGGGCCCGGCTGCTTGCCGCCGCTGAAGAGGCCGCGAGTGCCGAGGCGTCGACGGCGCGTAGGTCGCAGGTGCGCACGGTCGACCGCTCCGAGCGGATCCGCACCTACAACTACCCCGAGAACCGGATCTCCGACCACCGGACCGGCTACAAGGCCTACAACCTCGACCAGGTCCTCGACGGTGCGCTGGAGCCGGTGATCGAGTCCTGCGTCGCTGCCGACATGGCCGCGCGGCTCGAGGCGCTCGGTGACTGAGCCGCGGACGCTGCTCGCCACAGCGACAGAACGGCTCGCTGAGGGTGGCGTCGCGAGCCCCGCGAACGACGCGGAGATCCTGCTCGCCCACGTCCTGGGTATCCCGCGGGGGGCGCTGCTGCTGACGCCCGCAGTGACCGAGGACCAGGCTTCGGCTTTCGCAGGCCTGGTCGTACGGCGGGCCGAGCGGGTCCCGCTGCAGCACCTCACCGGCTCCGCCGGCTTCCGGTACGTCGACCTGGCCGTCGGGCCCGGTGCCTTCGTGCCGCGCCCGGAGACCGAGCTGCTGGCCGGCTGGGCGATCGCCGAGGCGCTCGGCGCGGCGGGCCACGCCCCAGTCGTGGTCGACCTGTGCACCGGCTCGGGCGCGATCGCCCGCAGCGTCGTCGACGAGGTGCCGCACGCGTCGGTGCACGCCGTCGAGCTCGACCCGGGTGCGCACCACTGGGCCCAGGTCAACCTGTCGGATACCGGCGTGGAACTCCGTCAGGGCGACATGGCAGATGCGTTCGCCGACCTCGACGGCACCGTGGACGTGGTCGTCTGCAACCCGCCGTACATCCCGCTGGAGGCCTGGGAGTCGGTTGCCCCGGAGGCCCGTGATCACGATCCGCACCTGGCGCTGTTCTCCGGCGAGGACGGCCTGGATGCGATCCGGGTGCTGGAGACGGTGGCAGCCCGCTTGCTGCGCCCCGGAGGCGTGGTCGGGGCAGAGCACGCGGACCTCCAGGGGGAGTCCGCTCCGGGTGTGTTCGCCGCGACCGGGCGCTGGGCAGATGTGCGCGATCACCGTGATCTGGCAGGTCGTCCGCGCTACCTGACCGCCCGACTGGCACGATGACCTCTGTGTCCACCCGTTATGACGCTGCCGACGAGGCGATGCTGGAGGCAGGCCTCGCTGCGGCTACCACCGCGATCCGAGCCGGCGAGCTGGTCGTGCTCCCCACCGACACCGTCTACGGGATCGGCGCTGACGCCTTCGACGCTGTCGCGGTCGCCCGGCTGCTGGAAGCCAAGGGCCGGGGCCGGGAGATGCCGCCGCCGGTGCTGGTCGGCTCGCCGGCGACGCTGGACGCGCTCGCGACCCGCCTGTCGGAGTGGACCCGTGTCCTGGTCGAGCACTACTGGCCAGGCCCGTTGACCGTGGTCGTCCGGCAGCAGGCCTCGTTGCAGTGGGACCTCGGCGAGACCCGCGGCACCGTCGCGGTGCGGATGCCGCACGACAAGGTCGCCCTCGAACTGCTTGCCCGGACCGGGCCGCTGGCGGTCTCCTCGGCCAACCTGACCGGGCGTCCGGCTGCTACCGATGCCGACCAGGCGGCCGAGATGCTCTCCGACCTGGTCTCGGTCATCCTCGACGGTGGCCCGACCGCCGACGACCAGCCCTCGACGATCGTCGACTGCACCGGCGACCGGCCCCGGGTGCTGCGGGTCGGCGCGATCAGCGAGGCGGAGCTTCGTACGGTGCTCGCGTCGGCCGACGTCGAGCTGGACGGCCTGGCATCGCAGAGCGCGGGATCCCAGAGCGCCGAGCCCGAGAGCGCCGAGCCCGAGAGCGCCGAGCCCAAGAGTGTGGCGCCATCAGAGCCGAGCCCGCCGGACCCGGAGAGCTCCCCCGGTGCGTGAGTACCTCCTCGTCTTCCTGACGGCGGCGGTGGTCACCTACCTGCTCTGCGTGGTCGCTCGCGAGCTGGCGCTCCGGACCGGGGCCGTGGCGAAGGTCCGGGACCGGGACGTGCACGCGATCCCGATCCCGTACTTCGGGGGAGTGGCGATGCTCGGTGGGCTGGGCGCCGGGTTCTTGGTGGCCAGGCAGCTCCCGTTCCTCGGCATGTCCCAGCCGCAGATCTTCCACGACGCGGGCACGGTGCTGATCGGCGGCGCGATCATCTGCGCTGTCGGGGTGGTCGACGACCTGATCGAGCTGGACGCGCTGACCAAGCTCGGGGGCCAGGTGGTCGCCGCCGGCTACCTGGTGCTCAACGGGGTCCAGCTCTACTCGCTGCGGCTTCCCGGGTTCGGCCAGCTCGCGCTGGACCCCAGCCAGGCGATGCTGTTCTCGATCGTGCTGATCGTCGGCACCGTCAATGCGATCAACTTCGTCGACGGCCTGGACGGCCTGGCCAGCGGGATGGTCTGCATCGGCGCAGTGGCCTTCTTCGTCTTCTCCTACCGGCTCGCTGACTTCAACAACGAGACCCTCGCGATCACCGCCGCCCTGCTCTGCGCCTGCCTGGCCGGGGCGTGCGTGGGCTTCCTGCCGCACAACTTCCACCCAGCCCGGATCTTCATGGGCGACTCCGGGTCGATGCTGCTCGGGCTGGTGCTCTCCGGCTCGACCCTCACTCTGACCGGGCAGTTCGCGACCGTGGAGCTCGGCGCGGGCGGGAAGGACACCGGCACCGCCCTGGTGATCCTGCTGCCGATCCTGCTGCCGATCTCGATCCTGGTGGTGCCGCTGCTCGACCTGGTCCTGGCCGTCGTACGCCGCACCAGGCGCGGCCAGATGTTCTACCAGCCCGACAAGGAGCATCTGCACCACCGGCTGCTGGAGTTCGGGCACAGCCAGCGCAAGGCGGTGCTGATCATGTGGCTGTGGACCGGTTTGATCGGCTTTGGGGCCGTCCTGATCTCGCTGTACGCGAGCGTGCTGACGGCGGTCGGGATCGGTATCTGGGGGATCGCGACCGTCGCGTTGACGTTCGTCGTACCTCGCATCCAGCGGCGCGGCGAAGCTCTGTCCTGAAGCCCTGCCCTGAAGCCCTGTCCTGGGGTTCCGGGCCTCTGGCATGACCGGTTTGCGGCACCTGAACGATCCAATTTTATGGGCCCCTGACTTCGTGCTAGTTTTCACAAGCACTCACCGAAACAGCCGATGACGACCAGAGAAGGCCGCCATGTCGACAGCCTCGCTAAGCCTTATGGGACCGGGGATTTCCGCCCGTCTCAGGCTGCTCTCAGGCTGTGATACGGTCCGGCTGGTGTCGCCCGCTGACGCCGCGGGCCGGTCGTCGGGGATGACGCCGCAGCTGCCTGCGGGCTCGCGGGCGGACACCTTCTTCGACAATGCACGGACGGACCGAACTGGATGGCCGATGACGCGAGTGGGCAGGGCCTTCGTGGCCGCGACCTCCTCGGTCTCGGCGGCGTCCTCGCCGGCGCCGTCATCGCGGGCCTGGTCATCGGCTTGCTCATCGACGACAAGGCCGGCACGTCGCCCGTCTTCAGCCTCATCGGCGTCTTCGCTGGCATCATCGCCGGCGCTGCCGGTTTCTGGGTCCGTGTCCGCGCCGCGCTGCGCGACTGAGCCGGGGCGCGTCGCATGACCACCGCCGTCACCCCGCCGGCCTCGGGGGGCCTGCGGGCCCTCGCCCGTGACCAGAAGAAGGTCGCCTACGTGGCGCTGGCTCTGATCGTCGCCGGATTCTGGATCGTCGGCCAGCTCGGCGAGTGGGGGCTCGGTGCCTGCATCTCGATCGGCGTCGCCTTCGGCCTGCTCAACCACCTCGCTACCGAGCTGTGGCTGCTGGGGATCATCACCTCGGGCAAGGAAGTCACCCGCAACCAGATGATCCGCTCCACCGTGGTCCGGTTGGTGATCCTGACGGTCGCCGCCGTAGCCGTTGCCGTAGCCTTCTGGCCGTCCGGCATCGGTCTGCTGCTCGGACTGGCCCTGTTCCGCTGCATCGCCCTGGTGATGACCAGCATCCCCTTGTTGAAGGAGCTGAAGAAGGCATGATGGGCCTTGCCCCACTCACGATCGACATCCACCCGGGCGTGCACCCGGAGGGACATCTCTTCGGTCAGACGCTCAACTTGGACACGATCCGGGTAACGATCCTCGCCGGGCTGATCGTGCTCGTGCTCGGCTTCCTGGTCCGCTCCGCGCTGACCAAGAAGACCGACGACCACGTGCCGACCAAGCTCCAGCTGTTCTGGGAGCTGATCGTGACCGAGGTGACGACCCAGGTCGAGCAGAATCTCGGCAAGGTCAACCCGTTCGTGGTGCCGCTGGCGGTCGCGCTGTTCTTCTTCATCTTGATCTCCAACTGGATCGAGCTCGTCCCGACCGAGATCAACAAGCACCACCACTTCCTGCCTTCGCCCACCGCGGACACGAACCTCACCTACGCGATGGCGATCATGGTGATGGTCGGGGTCTGGACCTTCAGCATCCGCGAGCGTGGCTTCAAGGGCTTCGTGAAGCACTACTTCGAGCCGGTTCCGTGGATGGCGCCGCTGGAGATCCTGCAGGATCTGCTCAAGCCGGTCACGCTCGCGCTCCGACTCTTCGGCAACATCTTCGCCGGCGGGATCATGCTGGCATTGATCGGCGGCATGGTCAGCCTGGCGCCGGCGCACATCCCGCTCGGCAGCGTGCTGACGATCGTCTTCGGGATCGTCTGGAAGCTCTTCGACACGCTGTTCCTCGGCGGCCTGCAGGCGTTCATCTTCGCCCTCCTGACCGTCTTGTACTTCGGCATGGCCGGGGCGCACGGTCATGGGGACGACCACGACGAGCATGACGAGCACAACGAGCACAACGCACAACCCGAACTCGCGGCCTGACCGACCGGTCGACCGCACCAGAGGTAACCAACGGCGCCGAGCATCGGCGCTGAACACCAAGGAGAGAAATGGCAACCGACGCAGCAAACCTCGACTCCGCCATCAAGACTGCTGGCGCCTTCGTCGGCGGCGGCCTGGCCCTCGCCGGTGGCGCCATCGGCGCCGGTATCGGTGACGGTCTCGCAGGCTCGTCCTACATCGAGGGCGTGGCCCGTCAGCCCGAGGCCCAGGGCCGCCTTCAGACGATCTTCTTCCTGACCGTCGGTCTGGTCGAGGCGATGTTCTTCATCAACCTGGCCTTCATGGCTCTGTTCGTGTTCGTTCTCGGCAAGTGACCCGAGAGCTCCCGCACGCCCGACAGCACTGAAGACAGGACCTGAGACATGAGCGTCGCCACCATCGCGCCGTTGGCCGAGAAGACTCCGAACTTCTTGATCCCCAACGGTACGTTCTACGTGGAGCTGATCGCCTTCGCGATCATCGTGTTCGTCCTGGGCAAGTACGTCATCCCGCCGATCAACAAGGCGATGGCGGACCGCCAGGACGCGATCCGGCAGCAGTTCGCCGAGCTCGACGAGGCCAAGGAAGCTGCGCACTCGGCCGAGGACGAGTTCAAGTCGCAGATCGCCGACGCCAGGCAGGAAGCAGCGCGCATCCGCGAGGAGGCGCGCGAGCAGGGTGCGACCATCGTCGCCGAGATGCGGGAGCAGGCCCAGGCCGAGGCTTCCCGGATCGTCGAGCACGCCCACGCCCAGATCGAGGCGGACCGCCAGCAGGCGGTCACCTCGCTGCGCAGCGAGGTGGGCTCGATGGCCACCGAGCTCGCCAGCCGCATCGTGGGCGAGTCGCTGACCGACGAGGCCCGTCAGAGCCGCGTCGTCGAGCGTTTCCTCGACGAGCTCGATGCCTCCGCCGGGGTGAGCTGATGCTGGGTTCCTCCGGGGCGTCGTTCGCCCGCCTCTCCGACGAGCTCTCGAGCTCGATCGAGGGCGGTGCCGATGGCGCGGCGCTCGGTGACGGCCTGCTGGCCGCCGCCGGGATCCTGCGCAGCCAGGTCGCCCTGCGGCGCGCGGTGACCGACCCCTCGACCGTCGCCTCGGCGAAGTCGGATCTCTCCCGCTC
>DATAZI010000051.1:0-9509 GCA_036272095.1 Marmoricola sp.
CATGGTGTGGGCGCACTCCTCTCACCAGGTTCGTATCGCGGTCGGCTGGCGTAAGACTGGGTGCACTGGAGGCATCACGACCTTCGACGGCTGGCCGGCAGTCAGATTCACGACGTACGGCGCACCTTCACGCGTCCTGCGGCTCAGAACCTGACGCTGATGCCAGGCGCGGGCAATAAGGTCGCAACCGGTTGCCAGAGCAGCAGCGACTGACCCGCCAGGTGGCCTCGCAGCGCATCTCACGTTTATCGACGTAGCGTTCCTCTTGTGCCCTCTGATCCATTGACTGCACCGCTCGAGAAGAGGAGAACCATGCACGGGACCACGCCGCCCCAGCCGGTCAACGAGCCTGTCCTGGGCTACGCGCCCGGATCTGCCGAACGCCAAGCGCTGACCGGCGAGATCGCGCGGCTCGAGAGCAGATCGCAGGTGCTGCAGGCCCACATCGGCGGCCGGTGGCAGGACGCGCGCGGCGCGGAGTTCTCGGTCGTCCAGCCCCACGACCACCAGCACATCCTCGGCACGAGCGGCCACGCAGACGCGCAGGACGCCCGCGAGGCCGTGGCGGCAACGCAGGACGCGGCGGCACCGTGGCGTGAGCTGTCGTTCGACGATCGGGCGGCCGTCTTCCTGAAGGCCGCAGATCTGCTGGCCGGTCCGTGGCGGCAGCGGCTCAACGCGGCGACCGTCCTAGGACAGTCGAAGACGGCGTACCAGGCCGAGATCGACTCGGCCTGCGAGCTCATCGACTTCTGGCGGTTCAACGTCTGGTTCGCCAGCGGGATCTACGACGAGCAGCCGATCGCGAACGCACGCGGGATCTGGAACCGGACCGACCATCGTCCGCTCGAGGGCTTCGTCTACGCCATCACCCCGTTCAACTTCACCGCGATCGCCGGCAACCTCCCGACCGCCCCGGCGCTGATGGGCAACACCGTCATCTGGAAGCCGTCGCCGACCCAGCAGCTTGCGGCGACCCTGACGATGCAACTGCTCGAGGAGGCAGGCCTGCCGCCCGGGGTGATCAACATGCTCCCCGGCGACGGGCTGGAGGTCTCCCAGGTGCTCCTCGCGGACCCCGATCTCGCCGGGATCCACTTCACCGGGTCTACGCCGACCTTCCGGCATCTTCTGCGCGAGACAGCAGGGAACCTCGACCGCTACCGGTCCTATCCGCGGACCGTCGGCGAGACCGGCGGCAAGGACTTCGTCGTGGCGCACTCGAGCGCCGACGTCGACGTGCTGCGTACCGCGATGATCCGCGGGGCCTTCGAGTACCAGGGGCAGAAGTGCTCGGCCGCGTCGCGGGCCTACGTCCCGCGATCGGTCTGGGCGCGGCTGAAGGACTCCTTGCTCGCCGAGACCGAGGCGCTGGCCGTCGGCGACCCGCGTGACCTGGAGACCTTCATGGGCGCGGTGATCGACGAGCGTGCCTTCGCCAAGCACGAGAAGGCCATCGCCCGAGCCAAGGAGTCCGACAGTCTTGGCGTCCTCGTCGGCGGGCAGACCGACGGCTCGGTCGGCTACTTCGTCCGCCCGACGATCATCGAGGGCAGCGATCCGGGCGACGAGGCCTTCACCACCGAGTACTTCGGGCCGATCCTCGCGGTCCACGTGTTCGACGACAGCGCCTATGAGACGGTCGTTCGCGCGATGGAGTCGAGCACGCCGTACGCGCTGACCGGCAGCGTGATCGCCCAGGACCGGCGCGCGATCGCGTGGACCCAAGAGGCCCTGCGCTTCGCAGCCGGGAACTTCTACATCAACGACAAGCCGACCGGTGCCGTGGTCGGGCAGCAGCCCTTCGGCGGTGGCCGCGCGTCCGGGACCAACGACAAGGCCGGCTCTGCAGCCAACCTGCTGCGCTGGACCTCGCCGCGCTCGGTCAAGGAGACCTTCGACCCGCCGACGACGAACCACTACCCCTACATGGGCCCGCCGACGACCTGAGCCGCGCTAGGAGGACCCGCCGCCCTTGGCCGCCAGCACGATCCCGACGATGGCGGCGATCACGACCAGCACCCCGATGATCGCCAGCGCGATCTTGCCCTTGCTGTACGGGCGGTCGCCGATGACCTCGCCGGTGTTGGCGTTCACCAGCACCTGCCAGGTCTTGCCCGCATAGAGGTAGCTCGCGATCCACAGCGGCAGCAGCACCAGCTTGAACATCGTCTGGGAGTAGCTGACGTCCATGTTGCTGACCCGCTGCTCGTCGCCGCCGATGTCGTGGCGGCAGTCGCCCTCGACCGTGGACCGCATCTCCTGCTTGGCGGTGTCGGCGCCCGTGGTCGGGTCGACGTCGTAGCGCACCGCGGAGTACCCGGTGAGGTACTCGGGCTGGAAGGGGACGGCGTCGGCCAGCGTCCACGGGCCCATCTTGTGCAGCTTCTTCTCAGGCAGCAGGTGGGTGCCGACGACGAGAACGTCGTCGAAGTCGCGGTTCACGTGGCCAGCCGCCGGATACCAGCGCGTCTCCTGCTCCTGGTAGGTCTCGGTGCGCATGCCGCCCTTGCCGTCGGACACCTCGCGGGTGCGGGTGACGTAGTAGTGCTCGCCCCGCTCGCCGCGATAGTCGGTCTCGGTGTGGGCGTCGTAGGTCCAGTGCGGGAGGTAGGTGCCCTTCAGGCCGGCAGCGGACCCGACCTTCTTCAGCGCGCCCGGCGCGAACCAGCGCGAGCCGATCCAGGTGCCGAAGGCCTTCTGGGCGTCGGTCTGAGCCAGGCCGAACGGCACCACAGCCTCGGGGGCCACCAGGCCCGCCGGGTGGTCGGTGGCGATCAGCGCGCCCTTGCAGAACTGGCAGGTACCGGCGAGGTCGGTGGTCTCGCTGACCGCACCGCAGCCGCTGCACTTCACCGTCTGGGCGCCGACGGTCGCGATCGCCGCGCCGGGATTCTTCGCGACCCAGTCGTCGAAGGAGAGCTCGGTGATCGCCGCGGTCGAGGCGGCGATGTCCCGCTCCGCGCCGCAGTTGCTGCAGCGCAGCCGGGTCGTGCCCGGCTTGTACGTCGTCTGGGCACCGCAGCTCGGGCACTGCGAGGTCAGCGCGGCTGCGGCAGCCGGAGCAGGAGCGGGCGTCTCCAGGCTCTCCGCGAGTCCGGCTGCGCCGGGCACGGGCGGAGGGCCTGCCGGCGTACCGGGCACCGGCGGCGGGCCGGCCTGGGTGGACGGGTCGCCAGGAACCGGGGGCGGGATCGTGTTCGACATGGCGGCCTCAGGCAGTCGGGGGGGCGGGCGGAGCCGGCGGCGCGTCCGTCGGCGGGAGGGGAGGCGGGGCCGGGGTGAACAGGCCGCGCAGCGCGTCGACGTCCGAGGCTGCCGTCCAGGCGCCCATACCCTCCTGCCAGGCGAGCGTGGTCGGGGTCAGGTCGCCGGCGGCCACCCGGGCAGCGAGGTCGCCGGCAGCGATCGGGCCGACCTGCTGACCGCCGACGGCGATGAACCAGGGCTGGGCTGCGCCCGGCAACGGCGGCGGCGCCCCTCCGGCCGCGGCAGCGGGGGCTGGGGCCGGGGTGCCGACACTCGGAGCCATCGCGTTGGCGATCTGCTGGCCCATCGCCAGCCCGACGCCGACGCCGACCGCGCCGCCGCCGGGGTTCGCGGCAGCAGTCTCGATCGCCTGGGCCGCCTGGAACTTCGCGAACTGGTCCATGTTGGCGGCCGCGTTGATCATCCCCATCTGGGACATCTTGTTCATCGTGTCCATGACCTCTTGCGGCATGGTGATGCTCTCGATGTTGAACTTCGGGATGGCGACGCCCATGTCGGCGAAGTCGGCGGTGAGCGTGGTGGTCAGTGCTGCCGAGAGCTCCGGCGTCTTCGCCGACATCTGCATCATCGGGATGCCAGACGAGGCCAGCGCAACGCCGACCTTGCTGACGATGTTGGAGCGCAGGAACTCCTCGACCTCGCCGGTCTCGAACTGGCCGTCGGTACCGACGAGCTGGCGCAGCAGCTTGGACGGGTCGGAGACCTGCATCGCATACGACCCGAACGCGCGCAGCTGGACCATGCCGAACTGCGGGTCGGTCATCGGGATCGGGTTCTGGGTGCCCCACTTCATGTCGGTGTAGAGGCGCGTACCGAAGAAGTAGACCTCGGCCTTGAAGGGCGAGTTGAAGTCGTACTTCCAGCCCTTGAGGTCGGAGAGGATCGGCATGTTCTTGGTCTCGAGGGTGTAGGTGCCCGCGGTGAACACGTCCGCGATCTTTCCCTCGGACTCGAAGACCGCCACCTGGCCCTCGCGTACGACGAGCTTGGCGTTGTTCTTGATCTCGTTGCCCTGGCGCGGGAAGCGCCAGACGATCGTGTCGCGACTGTCATCGAGGAATTCGATGATGTCGATGAACTGACCGCGGACCTTGTCCATCAATCCCATGACGTGCCTCTCGTCTGTGATGGCCGAGCCATCGGATTCCTTCGGAGATTACTCGACCTACGAGCGCGTCCACCCGTGAGATCGATAAGTTCCCCGGCTCGTCACAGGATCCCTCGGGGCACCGCGACGCTGGTCTCGACCGGCTAGGTGCCCGGCAGCCGAACCCCGGGCGAACACTGTCCGAACTAGACCCCCGGAGCCTTCACTTATCCGTGCCGGTGAGCCCACGATGCTCGAGTGGATACAGAGACCCTCGTGCTCGTCCTCGTCGTGGTCACGGCGCTGGGCTTCGACTTCACCAACGGCTTCCACGACACCGGGAATGCGATGGCGACGTCCATCGCGACCGGCGCGCTGCGACCGAAGATCGCGGTGGCCCTCTCCGCCGTGCTCAACCTCGTCGGGGCCTTCCTCTCGGTGGCGGTCGCGCTGACGGTGACCAATGCAGTCGTGAAGACCTTCAACTCCGATGCGACCTCGGCCCAGCACGCACTGACGATGTCGGGGCATGCACTGATGGCGATCGTGCTCGCCGGGCTGATCGGCGGCATCGCCTGGAATCTGATCACCTGGCTTGTCGGCCTCCCGTCGAGCTCGTCGCACGCCCTGTTCGGCGGCCTGATCGGCGCCGCGATCGCCTCGAACGGCTGGCACGGGGTGAACTGGGTCGGCGACGGCACCAAGCTCGACGGCGTCGTCGGGAAGGTGCTGCTGCCGGCGGTCGTCTCGCCGATCGTCGCGGCGCTGGTCGCCGGCATCGGGACCTGGCTGATCTACCGGATCACCGTCGGCGTCGAGGAGAAGTTCGCGATCTCCGGCTTCCGCTGGGGCCAGATCGGTACCGCCTCGCTGGTCTCGCTGGCGCACGGCACCAACGATGCGCAGAAGACGATGGGCGTGATCACGCTGGCCCTGATCGCCAGCGGCCACTGGGACCACACCGACTCGATCCCGTTCTGGGTCAAGCTCTGCTGCGCCCTGGCGATCGCGATGGGCACCTACCTCGGCGGCTGGCGGATCATCCGGACCCTCGGCAAGGGCCTGGTCGAGATCGAGTCGCCCCAGGGCGTCGCCGCCGAGGCCTCCTCGGCAGCCGTCATCCTCGCCTCGACGCACCTCGGGTTCGCCCTGTCCACCACGCACGTCGCCACCGGGTCGATCCTCGGCACCGGCCTCGGCCGGCCTGGTGCCGAGGTCCGCTGGGGCATCGCTGGCCGCATGGTCGTCGCCTGGCTGCTGACGCTCCCGTCCGCCGCCGTGGTCGGCGCGGCGATGTGGGGCATCGGCAACCTGTTCGGCTTCACCGCCGGGGCGATCGTGGAGTTCGTGATCGTCGCGATCCTGGCGGGGTACCTGTTCCAGCGTTCGCAGCGGGAGCCTGTGGGCGCCGACAACGTCAACGACGACTGGCACGGCGAAGCCCGTCCGGTCCAGCAAGCAGGAGGTGTCGCATGAACGCGTTCGGTCAGGACCTGCACTATGCCGCAGACGCGGTCTGGAAGGTCGCGGTCGCCGGAGTCGTGCTCGGCGCCGGGCTGCCCGCCGTCTATGCCGTGGGCATCCGGGCACTGGCTTCGGGACAGGGCGGCTCCGCCCAGACCGGTCCCGCCCAGACCGGTCCCGCCCAGACCGGCGCGACCCGGGGCGGCAATCCGCTGTGGACCGCCGTCGCGGTCCTCCTGTTCGCGATCGTCTTGTACTGCGTGGCGATGGGGATCGTGTTCGTCGTCGCCACCGGCAAGGGCGATACCGTCGACTTCTCGCAGGTCTGGCCGCAGATCAACCCCGGGAGCTGAGCGATGACCGACAACCCGACCGGCGTACGCCGGATCTTGGACTGGCTGCGAGCCGGCTACCCCGAGGGGATCCCGCCGCAGGACTACCCGCCGGTGCTCGGCGTCCTCCAACGCAATCTCACCGATGAGGAGATCGGCGAGATCGCCGAGGACCTCGCCCTGCAGTCGATGGCGGCGGACAACGAGCCCGTGACCGCCGCCGACGTGCAGCGGATGGTGCGCGAGCGGGCCTTCCAGCGCGTCACCGCGGGAGATCTGCGCCGGGTCTCGGCCCAGCTCGCCGCAGGCGGCTGGCCCCTCTCGGTCGACCTGTCGGAGTAGGCAGCCGGGCAGTCAGCCGGGTGTCGTTGCCGGCGACCCTGCGTCCAGCTCCTCGAACACCTCTGCCGCACGCCTCGCGCTGGCCGCGGCCCGGGTGCTGGTGCTGAGCACCCCCAGCGCGGCGATCGAAGCGCCCAGCCCGATCACCATCCACCACACGCCGCGCTCGGCGTCGGTGAACGACGTGGCGCCGGCCGAGCTGATGACGGTGCCGGCGATCGCAACGCCGAGTGTGATGCCGGTCTGCCGACCGGTGGAGGCGACCGAGGCGGCCAGCCCGGCCATCGACGGCGGCATCCCGGACACGGCAGTGTTGGTGATCGGCGGGTTGATCGCTCCCTGGGCCACACCGAAGAGCAGGAAGACGCCGATCACGCCGATCCACGGTGTGTGCGCGCCGAGCAGCAGCGACGTCGCACCGCCGGCCGCGAGCGCACTGCCCGAGACGACCAGCGGGATCCGGGCGCCGCGACCGGCTACGAACCGCCCGCTGACCGGAGCCAGGACCACGATCAGCGCGCCCAGCGGGAGCAGCACCAGGCCGGCCCGCAGAGCGGAGAGCCCGCGCAGGTCCTGGAGGTAGAGCGTGGTGACGAACAGGAACGCCCCGAACGCCGCGAAGGAGCACACCGCGAGCAGGATCGCCGAGCTGAACGGCGTACTGCGGAAGAGGCGGAGCTCGAGCAGCGGGTCGGTACGCCGGGGCTCCACGACCCTGATCGCGACGACCGCGGCGGCGCCGACGAGCAGCAGCGCGATGATCAGCGGCGAGTCCCAGCCGTAGCGGCGCGACTCGATGATCGCGTAGACCAGGCTGCCCAGCGCCACGATCACCAGCGTCTGACCGACCGGGTCGAACCTGCGTGCACGCGGTGCTCGCGACTCCGGCACGAACAGCGCCGAGAGCACGATTGCGGCAGCCACGATCGGCAGGTTGATCCAGAAGATCGAGCGCCAGCCGAGCCCGTCGACCAAGGCACCGCCGAGGATCGGCCCCAGGGCGAGCGCGAGGCCGGACATGGAGGCGAACACGCCGATCGCGCGGGCCCGCTCGGAGCGGTCGGGGAAGGTGCTGACGATGATCGCCATCGCGACCGGGTTGAGCATGGTGCCGCCGACGGCCTGGATCGCCCGAGCCGCGATCAGCCAGCCGATCCCGGGCGCGAGGCTGCACAGCAGCGATCCGATGCCGAACGCCGCGAGCCCGGTCTGGAACACCCGTCGCCGCCCGATCCGGTCGGCCGTCGAGCCAGCCAGCATCAAGAAGCTGGCAAGCACCAGGGTGTAGGCGTCGACGGTCCACTGCAGGCTGCTCACCGAGGCGTGCAGGTCGTGCCGGATCGAGGGCAGAGCGACGTTGACGATCGAGATGTCCATGACGACGATCACGATGCTGGCGCAGCAGATGCCGAGGACGAGGTAGCGGCGGGAGGGGCTGACGTCAGACATGACCACGACGGTAGGAGTTCGTGTGCGCACGAAGTCAACCGGGTGGTCTCTGGGGTGGTTTCTGGGGTGGTCTCGGGATGTCCTCTGGGGCGGCCAGCCCGCGCTCCGTAGGCTCGGCGCCATGACCGATCCCGCTGACTCCCGTGCCGGCACCGTCCGCTGGCTCGCGCGCGACGAGCCGCACCCGTCCCGCCGTGCCCAGCAGGCTGCACTGCGCTGCGCCATCGCGGGCGACCGGCAAGGCTGGCTCGACCTGTGGGCGCCCGAGTGCGAGATCTACGACCCGGTCGGGCCATCGTTCTTCGATCCCGACGGCGTCGGCCATCACGGGCCTGAGGGCATCGCGCACTTCTGGGACGTCGCGATCGCGCCGGTCGAGCGGTTCGACGTCGAGATCCGTACGTCGTACGCCAGCGGCGACTCCGCGGCGCAGGAAGGCACCTTCACCACGACGTTCGCCGACGGCATCCGTGCCGAGATCGACCTGGTGACGGTCTACCGCACCGACGAGGAAGGCCGGATCACCTCGATGCGGGCTTACTGGGAGCTCGACCAGGTCCGGCTCACCACTCCCACAACGGCCTGACGCGGCGGTGCAGATGGCCCCCGATTGACCGGTTCCGTGTGATCTTCACCCTGGGGGCTGGTGTGTCCTGATATGTCTGCGATGCTGGTCCTGGTCCTTCCTCATTGCCTGACGACCCGGGCGGGCGGCCCGCATTCGAAGGAGCTCCGAGGTGCTGACCAACAGGACCAAGCGCCAGCTGATGGTGTTCGTGCTGATCACCTTGGTGGGCATCTCCTACGTCGGCGCCCGGTACGCCAAGCTCAACCGGCTGATCTACAACAACACCTACTCGGTCAACGCGCACTTCCCGCAGTCGGGCGGGATCTTCACCGGCGCGTCGGTCACCTACCGCGGCGTCGGGGTCGGGCAGGTCTCCGACATGCAGCTGATCCCGAACGGCGTGAACGTCAAGCTCAAGATCGACAACAAGTGGAAGAACAAGATCCCGGCGGACACCTTCGCGCTGGTCGGGAACCTCTCCGCGGTCGGCGAGCAGTACGTCGACCTCGAGCCCCGTACCAAGACCGGGCCGTACCTGAAGAACGGCTCCGTCATCGCGCCGGCCGACACCGGGATCCCGGTCTCCACCACGGACCTGCTGACCAACCTCGACAAGCTGACCACCTCGGTGCCCCAGGACAGCCTGCGCACGGTGGTCTCCGAGCTCGGTGCCGCGTTCAAGGGCACAGGCCCGGACCTGGCCCAGATCATCGACACCTCGAATGCGTTCATCAAGACCGCGAACGACAACTTCGACGTGACCTCCGCCCTGATCAGGGACTCCAACACGGTGTTGAAGACCCAGGCCGACAAGGGCGATGCGATCAGGAGCTTCGCGAAGAACCTGGCCCTGTTCAGCGGCACCCTGGCCGACAACGACACCGCGCTGCGCGCCCTGATCGACAACGGCTCCGCGACCGCCAACGAGCTCGAGTCGTTCCTGCAGGAGAACAAGGTCGACCTCGGTCAGCTGATCAACAACCTCGTCACCACCGGC
>DATAZI010000052.1:0-1971 GCA_036272095.1 Marmoricola sp.
CAAGGGGCTCGACTCGGCCGTCGCCGATATCGCCAACGTGTCCGGGGACCGCGGCGGCGGCATGCTGGTGGGCGGGCTGTTCCTGCGCGAGTTCGTGCCCGACGGGGTCCGCTGGGCGCACCTGGACATCGCCGGGCCGGCCTTCAATGACGGCGGCCCGTACGGGTACACGTCCAAGGGCGGGACGGGGGCCGCGGTCCGGACCCTGGTGCAGCTCGCGTTCGACGTCGCGGACGGCACGCTGGTCGGATAGCCGTCCGTACCGGCAGATGAGCAAGTGAAATGATGAGGACTGGGCAAGCCCAGTTAAGGAGGCGGCAGCGGTGGCAGAGGGCATCAGCAGCTACGACATCGTCGTACTCGGCGGCGGCAGCGGCGGGTACGCCTGCGCGCTGCGCGCGGCTGAGCTCGGCAAGCGCGTGGCGCTGATCGAGAAGGACAAGGTCGGCGGGACCTGTCTGCATCGCGGCTGTATCCCGACCAAGGCCCTGCTGCACGCGGCCGAGATCGCGGACCAGAGCAGGGAAAGCGTGAAGTTCGGCGTGAAAACGTCGTTCGAGGGCATCGATGTGCCCGGTGTGCAGCACTACAAGGACTCGGTCGTGGAGCGGCTGTGGAAGGGCCTGCAGTCCACCATCGCGAGCCGGAAGATCGACACCATCGAGGGCGCGGGACGGCTGGTGTCGCCGACCAGTGTCCAGGTCGGCGACACCGTCTACGAGGCCGAGCACATCGTGCTGTCCACGGGTTCGGAACCGCGCAGCCTGCCCGGCCTGGAGATCGACGGCGAGCGCGTGATCACCTCCGATCACGCGCTCGTGCTCGACCGGGTGCCGGAGTCGGTCGTCATCTTGGGCGGCGGCGTCATCGGCGTCGAGTTCGCCAGCGTGTGGCGGTCGTTCGGCGCCGAGGTGACGATCGTGGAGATGCTCCCCCAACTGGTCCCGCTGGAGGACGAGAACAGCGCCAAGCTGCTGCAGCGGGCGTTCCGCCGGCGCGGCATCAAGTTCGAGCTCGGCACCAGGTTCGAGTCGGTCAAGCCCACGGACACCGGCGTCACGGTGAGCCTGGAAGGCGGCAAGACCATCGACGCGGACCTGCTCCTGGTCGCGGTCGGCCGCGGGCCGGTCTCCGCCGACCTCGGCTACGCCGAGGTGGGCGTGGAAGTGGAGCGCGGGTTCGTCAAGGTGGACTCGCTGTGCCGGACGAGCGTCCCGTCGATCTCGGCGGTCGGCGACCTGATCAACACCCCGCAGCTCGCTCACGTCGGGTTCGGCGAGGGGATCCTGGTGGCCGAGCGGGTCAGCGGCCTGCCCGTCACGCCGATCGATTACGACGGCGTGCCGCGGATCACCTACTGCGACCCGGAGGTGGCCTCGGTCGGCCTCACGTCGGCGCAGGCGGCCGAGCGCGGCCTGAAGACGGTCGAATTCACCTACAACCTCGGCGGCAACGGCCGCAGCGTGATCCTGCAGACGCAGGGCGCGGCCAAGGTCATCGCGCTCTCCGAGGAGGACGGACCCGGCCGTGTCGTCGGCATCCACCTCGTCGGCAGCCACGTCGGCGAGCTCATCGCCGAGGCTCAGCTGATTTACAACTGGGACGCCGAGCCATCGGACGTCGCCCAGCTCATCCACCCCCATCCCACTCAGTCGGAGGCAATCGGTGAGGCGCATCTCGCGCTGGCCGGCAAGCCTCTGCACGTACACGCCTAGGAGTCGCGAGAACCATGTCGGTCTCCGTATCCATGCCGCAGCTCGGTGAGAGCGTCACCGAGGGCACCGTCACGCGCTGGCTGAAGAAGGAAGGCGAGCGCGTAGAGGTGGATGAGCCGCTGCTGGAGGTGTCGACGGACAAGGTAGACACCGAGATCCCGTCCCCCGCGTCCGGGATCCTGCGCGGCATCTCCGTCGACGAGGACGAGACGGTCGCGGTGGGGGCGCAGCTCGCCACCATCGATGACGGGGCGTC
>DATAZI010000053.1:0-4905 GCA_036272095.1 Marmoricola sp.
AGCGGGTCGCGGTGGTTCTGGATCACGATCGCGTCGGGGTACTCCGCCATCAGCTGCGGCAGCGCCCACAGGTGCGCGGGCGACTTCAGCAACCAGCGCTCGCCGTGGTGCTCGGACTGCAGGTGCTGCAGGAAGCGACGGTGCCACGCGTAGGCCTCGCTCATGTCCGCTTCGTGCAGCAGCCAGTGGTTGTACGCCGGCACCTCGAACTGCAGCGAGTGCTGCATCGACTTGAAGTCGCTGGTGAAGATCCGGACGTCCTCCTGGGCAAGGCTGGCGCCGAGCTCGTGGAATGCGGCGAAGCCGGGGATGAACATGTCGACCAGGTCGAACTGCGCCTGCGCCTCGGCGATCCGAGGATCCGCGTCGTACGTCGCGGTCTGCGGTGCCGGCACCGGGCGCTCGACCTCCCAGCTCAGCGGCGCGCGGTTGGCCGGGTCCTGGGCCAGCAGGTCGAGCAGGATCGTGGTGCCGGTCCGCGGCTGCCCGACGATGATGATCGGCTGCCGGATCTCCTGCTCGGCGACTGCCGGGTGGTCCTTGCGCCAAGCCTCGATCCGGAGCCGGTTCGCGAGGTCGTTGACGATGCCCTCGTCTGCCACGCCGACGCCGACCTCGTTGAGCCGGGCGCTGGCCTCCAGCGACTCGAGGTAGATGTCGAGACCCTCACGCCAGGTGTCGGCGCCGAAGTCGTCGGAGCCGGCCGCCTCGATCGCGGCGGCGACCAGGCGGTCGCGGTGCTGGGAGATGGTCTCGGTTGCGGCGTTGGTCATGACGCTCCTAGGTGGGTTGGATGGCGCGGAGGTACTTCTGGATGAGGGCGGGCAGGTCTCCTCGGCCGCCTTCGGCGACCCAGACGTCGCAAGCGAGCCGGGCGGCCGCCATCGTGAGAGCACCGAGCATCCGGGGGCGCGGATCGTCGGGAGCAAGGTCGGAGAACCGGGGCGCGACCGCGTCGGCGATCGCGGTCTCCCAGTCGACGTAGAGGTGCAGGGTCCAGGCGAACAGCACCGAGGACGACCGGGAGAGCTCGGCCTGCTCGAGGAACATCGGCCGCAGCGCGTCGAAGTCCTCACCCAGCCGCGCGTAGGCCGCCTGGACCGCGTCGAGCGGCCCGAGCCGGGCAGGCATCTCGGCGATCACGTCGGCGAGCACATGGGCGCCCACATCGGAGAGCCCGGTCGCGATCGCGAGCTCCTTGGAGTCGAAGTAGCGGAAGAACGTGGCCCGACCGATCCCGGCCACAGCGGAGATGTCGTCGACGGTCGTCGCGGCGATGCCTCGCTCAGAGGCCAGGCGGGCAGCAGCATCCGCGATCCGTGCCTGGTTCTCGCTGCGCTTGCGCTCGCGAGTCCCGGGCTCACCGCCCGCGCGTCGAGCCTGTCGAGACGTCTCTTCCTTGACCGCCATGGTGACCAGAATGATACTGAGTCTCATCTTTCTGTCTAGAGCTCCGGAGGCACCCCCCATGCGCGCGCTGCAGGTGAACCAGCACGGCGACCCCCTCGACGTCCTCTCGGTCAACGACGTCGAGCCGCCAGAGGCAGGCCCGGGCGAGGTGCTGATCAAGGTCTCTGCGGCTGCGCTCAACTTCAACGACATCCTTCGAGCCCAGGGCGGCCTGGTCTCGGTCCCGAAACCGCCGCCGTTCACCCTCGGCATGGACGTCGCCGGGATCGTCGCGGGTGCCGGTGCGGGCGCGGAGGACTGGATCGGCAAGCGTGTCGTGGCGGTCTCCAAGGATGCGTTCGGCGGGATCGCCGAGTACACGACCGCTCCCACCGCGGGGGTCTTCGAGGCCCCCGACCAGCTCGACGATCTCGAGGCAGCCGCCTTCCTGCTGCCGTTCCACACCACCTACCTGGCCCTCGTCGTCCGCGCCGGGCTCCAGGCCGGCGAGACGGTGCTGATCATCTCCGGTGCCTCCGGCCTCGGCACCGCCGCCATCCAGCTCGCCAAGGCGCTCGGAGCCCGGGTGATCACCACGGTCAGCTCGCCGGAGAAGGCCGAGCTGGTCCGCAGCCTGGGGGCCGATCTGGTCATCGACCACACCAGCGAGGACTTCGCCGAGGCCGTCTTGGGGGCGACCGGCGACGTCGGCGCCGAGGTCATCTGCGACCTGGCCGGCGGCGACTTCGTGGGCAAGTCCTGGACCTGCGTCGCCCGCGGCGGGCGCTACCTCCCGATCGGCTTCACCGACGACGACCAGAACGGGATGACCGGGCGCCCGTTGCGGATGGCGAGCATCGGCAACTTCTCCATCGTCGGCATCCTCGGCGCCTGGGTGGACCAGGTCGACCCCGGGATGCGGCGGTTCGGCTTCAACCCCTACACGCGCGAGGAGGGGCTGCGCGTGCATGCCGCCCTCGGCGAGCTGCTCGCGGCCGGCTCGATCCGGCCGCACATCGGACGGGTCGTCGACATCGACGAGGCCGCCGCCGCTCTCGACGACCACTTCAAGCGTCGGGCGATCGGGCGGACCGTCGTACGGATCTCCTGAACGGGATCTCCCCAGCGTGGCGTCTGCGCGGGCCGCTAGCCTGCGTGCCATGGCGAGCATCCCTCCTCCGAGCACTCACCTGTACGACGACCTGCTGATCGAGCAGTGGCACGTGCTGCGGTTCTGGCTCAGCCAGCCCGAGGTCCTCGCGGCGCGCGATCGACCGTGCGTGCTGGACGGCTGGACCGTCGGCGACCTGGTCGCGCACCTCGGCCGCTCCTTCACGCCGCTGCAGCAGTCGGCACCGTCGCCCGAGGAGGAGCCGCTGACCTTCGGCGCCTACATCTCGGCGTACCCGGCAGCGGCCACGCAGATCGCCGACGGCACCCGGGCGCTGACCGCCGACCTGGCAGACGACCTGCTCGGCGGGCTCGACGTGCTCGTCGCCCCCGGGTTCGACGCCCTCGCCGCGCTGCCGGCCGGCACCATCCGCGCTCCCCGCGGCCCGATCACCCGCGACGACCTGGTGATCACCCGGCTGCTCGAGCTGGTCGTCCATTCCGACGACCTGGCCCGGTCGCTGCCGGAGCTCGCAGCTCCGCCGCTCGCCGACCTCGCCGTCGCCCTGGTCGCCGCCTCGCTCGCGCAGGCCTACCACGACCGGACCGGCGTCGAGCCGGACGTGAGCGACCCGCGCTCGTGGATCCGGCTCGCAGCCGGACGCGAACCGAGCCACGACCCGGACCTGCCGGTCCTGTAAGCCTCAGGCGCCGATCAGGACCGCGGCGGCCGCGCGAGCATCGCCCGCCACCGATGGGTCCCGGTCCAGGCGCATCGACAGCGTCGCGCCGTCGTAGAGCAGGTGCAGCTGCCGGGCCAGTGCAGCCGGGTCCTCGGCGCCGAGCCCCTCAGCGAGTTCGAGGAACATCTGACGCTGCCAGTCCCGGTAGCCGGCCGTGGCCACGTCGATCGTGCCGCCGCGCGGCGCCTCGGCACTCGCCGCCACGAACGCACAGCCGCGGAATCCGCGCTCGGCGAACAGACGCGCCTGCGCGTCGAAGACTGCCAGCACCTTCTGCCGGGGATCATCCACCTTCTCGATCGCCTCGGCGATCCGGAGGGTCTGGCGATCGCGCCTGGTCTCGAGGTACGCCGCGATCAGACCGTCCTTGCTTCCGTACGTGGAGTACAGCGAGCCTTTGGCCACGCCGGACTCAGCGAGGATCCGGTCGATCCCGACGCTGTTGACGCCCTCGGCGTAGAACAGCCGGGTCGCCGTCTCGAGCAGGCGCTCGCGCGGACCTGCCTTGACCTTCGTGGTGCTGGTGACGGGCATCGGTCCTCCTCGGGGCTTCGCCGCTCTGCGACGTGAATGCCTAGACAACTCTGTCTAACTCTAGATCGGCGGAATAACTTCCCGGCCCGGTTGTTGAGCCCACTAGACAGACCTGTCTATTGCTTCCGATAACGTCGATCCCAGGAGCGCACATGTCCAGCATCATCGACTCCCCCATGGAGGTGGCAGCCGTGACCACGGTTCGCGTCGAAGGCTCGGGCGACCGCACCGGCCGGCTCGCGCTGCTCGGCTCGATCGTCGTCTCGTTCCTCGCAGCCTCGGCGGCACCGACTCCGCTCTACGAGCACTACGACGTCGTCTGGGGCGGCAGCGCGCTGACCACGACGATCGCCTTCGGCATCTACGCCGGCGCCGTGCTGGTGGGCCTGCTGACGCTCGGCGAGGTCTCCAACCACCTCGGCCGCCGGGTCGTGATCCTTTCTGCACTGGCCGCACAGGCCGTGGCGATGGTGTTGTTCGCTACCGCAGGCTCGTTCACCCCGCTGCTCGCCGGACGGGTGGTCCAGGGCATCGCGACCGGTGCGGCGCTGGGAGCTCTGGGCGCCGGGATGATCGACGCGCACCGCGAGCGCGGGACGTTGGCAAGCGCCGCGGCACCCGGCATCGGCACCGGTCTCGGCGCGCTGTCGGCAGCCCTGGTGGTCGGCTACCTGCCCTGGCCGACGCACCTGATCTACCTGGTCCTGGTCGTGGTCTTCGTGGGCCAGGCCGTGGCGATCGCCCGGCTCCCGTTCAACCCGGGCCACCACCGGCCGGGTCTGCTGCGGGACCTGCGGCCGCAGATCGCGGTCCCGCCGGTCGCACGGGCCGCGTTCCTGGCCGTCGCCCCGGTGCTGTTCTCAGTGTGGGCCTTGGCCGGCTTCTACGGCTCGCTCGGCCCGCTGCTGATGCGCGAGCTCGCCGACAGTACGTCGGTGACGCTCGGAGGGATCGGGCTGTTCCTGCTGGCGGGGGTCGCCTCGGTGGCCACCGTCGCTCTGCGGCACCTCGACACCACCCGCACGATGCGGGTCGGGATCACCGCCCTGGTGACCGGCGTGCTCGGCACCATCGTCGCAATCGAGGCCGGCTCGATCGGCATCTACCTGGCGGCGACCGCTATCGCGGG
>DATAZI010000054.1:0-1944 GCA_036272095.1 Marmoricola sp.
CGTCGGGTGCAGCGTGAACTGCTCCAGGTCGACGCCCGGGTGCAGCACCTCGATCTCCTCGGTCGGCAGGCCGGCGCGCTCGATGCGGTGCGCGGTCTCCTGGCTGTTCGCGAGGACGTAGGAGTAGCGCTTCCACATCCGGCGGTCGACGGCCTTGAAGCCGGGACCAAGCGCCATCAGCGCGGCGTACTTGCGCAGGCTGCGCGAGCGCAGCGCCTGGCGGGTCACCGGGTCGTGCAGGATCTTCAGCGGGGTGTGGCAGTAGCAGACGGTCGGCAGGTCGTTGCGGGCGACGACGAAGTCACCCAGTCCTTCCGAGGAGACCAGCAGACCCTGCTCGTCACGAAGCGGCAGCTCGGTGCGGCTGATCCGGTACGCCGCCTGGGCGAGCGCGGGGAGTGCGCGGCGTACGGAGACCTGCGGCTCGAGGACGACGATGCGGGCGTCACGAAGCCCGGGGAACGTCCCGGCGGAGTCGTAGTGGTGGGTGTAGAGGGTCCAGTCGTGGCGGCTGCGGCTGGCGATCTCGTGAAGCGTGCGTTCGATGCCTCCCGTGACGTAGATCCACGGGTGGTAGAGCGCCAACTTCACAGCGTCATACCTCTCGCTCGCCCCGATCCTCTGGTCCTCTAACGCCGCGACCCCAACGGGTGTCGTGCCCACGCCCTGACTGTGCCTACAACCAGCCCGAGCAGCGTAGCCAGGGTACGGGTTGCGACCGTGATCGCGCCGAACTCGTAGCCGTGCCGCAGATCATCTAACACCGGACGAATGCCCTGTTCGAGGACCGCCTCGCGCAACAGTCGCCGCGCCCGGGAACGGTCCCAGCGGGCCAGTCTGGCCAGCCGAACGCCCATTCCCTTGCCATAACGCCAGTCGAGCTGGATTAGTTGCGGCCGGGTGCGCCATTGGTCGTGCTCGGCGACCGCGGCCGGTTCGAACAAACCAGCGAATCCCTCACGGAACAGCCGATCGAACAGATCCAGATCCTCAGCACTGGACGACCAGGTGCCGGGCCCGAGCGTCTCGTCGAAGCCTGCGATCTTGTCGAGCGCCCGGCACCGGACGGCCAGGTTCGCGCTGGCCCCGAGGTCGCCGGACAGGCCCGCATGCAGCGGCTCGCGCTCGGTCCGGCTGCTGATTGCGACCGGCCGCTCGGCGTGCTGCTGTTCCTCGGGTACGACAACCCGGCCGGTCACGAACTGCACTGACGCATCGTCGAACGCCGCGACCAGCGCGGCGGCCCACCCAGGCCGGACCCGCACGTCATCGTCGACGAACCCGATCAGCTGGTGACGCGCTGCGCGCCAGCCGGCGTTACGCGCCAGGCTCGCGCCGGGCCGGTCACAACGCTCGACGCGGATGTCGACCCTGCTCACGGCGTGCTTCGCCACAACGGCCGCAACAGCCGAGGCGTCGGAGGACGCCGAGTCGACGACCACGATCTCGTCGCCCTCGTCGAGCTCGCCCACCAGCAGCTCGAGACAGCGTTGGAGCATCTCCGGCCGGTTGCGAGTCGGGACGACGACAGACAGCGGCTCACGCACGGCTACCCGGCCTCCCGGCGAGCACCTGTTGGTAGACCTCGCGAGTGGCGGCCGTGACGGCCTCGATGGAGTGCGCCTGCGCGCCGGCGGCGGCCGCCTCGGCGTACGCCGCGACTGCCTCGTCGTTGGCCAGGACATCGCGTAACGCGGCTGCGAGGACACCGACGTTTCCGGCGGGGACGACCGGGCCGGCGCCAAGTGATGTGACGACCTCCGAAACAGCGGGGTCGTCGGAGCCGATCACCACGCGCCGGTGCCGAGCCGCTTCGACGGCTGACAGCGAGGACCCTTCGGGCCGGCGGCCCGGCACCGAGGCGACAACGAGCGCACGGACCCGGCCCAACAATCCGGACAGCTCGGTCTCATCGAGCCAGCCGAGGAACTCCACGCGACTGCC
>DATAZI010000055.1:0-18827 GCA_036272095.1 Marmoricola sp.
CGCTCGACCGGCCCGTACTCGATGATCACCCAGCAGCCGCTCGGCGGTAAGGCCCAGTTCGGTGGCCAGCGCTTCGGTGAGATGGAGGTCTGGGCCATGGAGGCGTACGGCGCTGCCTACGCGCTCCAGGAGCTGCTGACGATCAAGTCCGACGACGTGCCCGGCCGCGTCAAGGTCTACGAGGCGATCGTGAAGGGCGAGAACATCCCCGACTCCGGCATCCCCGAGTCGTTCAAGGTTCTCATCAAGGAGATGCAGTCGCTCTGCCTCAACGTCGAGGTGCTGTCCCAGGACGGCAGCTCGATCGAGATGCGCGACGCGGAAGAGGACGTCTTCCGTGCCGCCGAGGAGCTCGGCATCGACCTGTCCCGCCGCGAGCCCAGCTCCGTCGAAGAAGTCTGAGGCGAGGCGGCACTCCCGCAAGGGAGTGCCGCACCCCTCAGTCGCGATCATCAGATTTCAGCAACTAACGAAGGACAGAAGCCATCGTGCTTGACGTGAACTTCTTCGACCAGATCCAGATCGGCCTGGCCACTGCGGACGACATCCGTACGTGGAGCCACGGCGAGGTAAAGAAGCCCGAAACCATCAACTACCGGACGCTCAAGCCTGAGCGCGACGGTCTCTTCTGCGAGAAGATCTTCGGTCCCACCCGGGACTGGGAGTGCTACTGCGGCAAGTACAAGCGCGTGCGCTTCAAGGGCATCATCTGCGAGCGCTGCGGCGTCGAGGTGACCCGTTCCAAGGTGCGGCGCGAGCGGATGGGCCACATCGAGCTCGCCGCCCCGGTCACGCACATCTGGTACTTCAAGGGTGTCCCGAGCCGTCTGGGGTACCTGCTCGACCTCGCCCCGAAGGACCTCGAGAAGGTCATCTACTTCGCGGCGTACATGATCACCAAGGTCGACGAGGACGCCCGCCACAAGGACCTCACCGACCTCGAGGGCAAGATCGGCCTGCAGCGCAAGAGCATCGAGAACCGCCGCGACGTCGCGCTGGACGAGCGTGCGAAGAAGCTCGAGGCCGACCTGGCCACCCTCGAGGCCGAGGGTGCGAAGGCCGACGCCCGTCGCAAGGTCAAGGACGGTGCCGAGCGGGAGATGAAGCAGGTCCGCGACCGCGCCCAGCGTGAGCTGGACCGCCTCGAGGAGGTCTGGAGCACGTTCAAGACCCTCAAGGTCCAGGACCTGATGGGCGACGAGCTGCTCTACCGGGAGATGAAGACCTGGTTCGGCAAGTACTTCGAGGGCTACATGGGCGCCACGGCGATCCAGAAGCGCCTCGAGACGTTCTCCATCGCCGACGAGGTCGAGAGCCTGCGCGACACCATCGAGACCGGCAAGGGCCAGCGCAAGGTCCGCGCCCTCAAGCGGCTCAAGGTCGTCGACGCGTTCCGCAAGACCGGCAACAGCCCGATGGGCATGGTCCTGGACGCGGTCCCGGTCATCCCGCCGGACCTGCGCCCGATGGTGCAGCTGGACGGTGGCCGCTTCGCGACCTCCGACCTCAACGACCTGTACCGCCGCGTGATCAACCGGAACAACCGGCTCAAGCGCCTGCTCGACCTGGGCGCGCCCGAGATCATCGTCAACAACGAGAAGCGGATGCTTCAGGAGGCCGTCGACTCGCTGTTCGACAACGGCCGCCGTGGCCGTCCGGTCACCGGCCCGGGCAACCGGCCGCTGAAGTCGCTCTCGGACATGCTCAAGGGCAAGCAGGGCCGCTTCCGCCAGAACCTGCTCGGCAAGCGCGTGGACTACTCCGGCCGTTCGGTCATCGTGGTCGGCCCGCAGCTCAAGCTGCACCAGTGCGGTCTGCCGAAGTACATGGCGATCGAGCTGTTCAAGCCGTTCGTGATGAAGCGCCTGGTCGACCTCTCGCACGCTCAGAACATCAAGTCCGCCAAGCGGATGGTCGAGCGCGCGGTCCGTCCCGAGGTCTGGGACGTGCTCGAAGAGGTCATCGCCGAGCACCCGGTGCTGCTGAACCGAGCGCCGACGCTGCACCGCCTCGGCATCCAGGCGTTCGAGCCCCAGCTGATCGAGGGCAAGGCTATCCAGATCCACCCGCTCGTCTGCTCGGCGTTCAACGCCGACTTCGACGGTGACCAGATGGCCGTCCACCTGCCGCTGTCCGCGGAGGCGCAGGCCGAGGCCCGGATCCTGATGCTGTCGACGAACAACATCCTGAAGCCGTCCGACGGCCGACCGGTGACGATGCCTACCCAGGACATGATCATCGGCATCTACTTCCTGACGCTCGAGCGCGCCAAGGAGCAGGGCGAGGGTCGTGCGTTCTCCTCGATCGCCGAGGCGATCATGGCGTTCGACAAGGGCGAGATCTCGCTGCAGTCGAAGGTCAAGATCCGGCTGTCCGGCATCTACGCGCTGCCGACCGGCATGGAGGCCCCCGAGGGCTGGACCGAGGGCGACCCGATCATCCTCGACACCACTCTGGGCCGGGCGCTGTTCAACGAGGCGCTCCCGGGCAACTACGAGTACGTCGAGTACCAGGTCGGCAAGAACGAGCTGGGCAAGATCGTCAACGACCTGGCTGAGCGCTACACCAAGGTCGAGGTCGCGCACTCGCTGGACGCTCTGAAGGACACCGGCTTCACCTGGGCGACCCGCTCGGGTGTGACGGTCTCGATCGAGGACGTCGTCTCGCCCAAGGACAAGATCCAGATCCTGGAGAAGTACGAGGTGAGCGCCGCCAAGGTGCAGAGCCAGTTCGAGCGCGGTCTGATGACCGACGACGAGCGTCGCCAGGAGCTCATCGAGATCTGGACCGAGGCGTCGAACGAGGTCGCCAAGGCGATGCAGAAGAACTTCGACGTCGAGAACCCCATCTTCATGATGGTCAACTCGGGTGCTCGCGGTAACTGGATGCAGGTCCGCCAGATCGCTGCCATGCGCGGCCTGGTGGCCAACCCGAAGGGTGACATCATCCCGCGGCCCATCAAGTCGAACTTCCGTGAGGGCCTCTCGGTCCTGGAGTACTTCATCTCCACCCACGGTGCTCGCAAGGGTCTGGCCGACACCGCGCTGCGTACGGCGGACTCGGGCTACCTGACCCGTCGTCTGGTCGACGTGTCGCAGGACGTCATCATCCGTGAGGACGACTGCGGCACCGAGCGCGGCATGCCCAAGGTCATCGGTGTCCGTGGCGAGGACGGTGTGGTCCGGATCGACCTGAACGCCGAGACCTCGGCGTACGCCCGCAACGCGGCGGTCGACGTGGTCCACCCGACGTCGGGCGACGTGCTCGTCGTGGCCGGCGCCGACCTCGGCGACGTCCAGATCGCGGAGCTCATCGAGGCCGGGATCGAGCAGGTCAAGGTCCGCTCGGTCCTGACCTGCGACGCCAAGACCGGCACCTGCGCAAAGTGCTACGGCCGCTCGCTGGCCACCGGCAAGC
The DNA here is from genome assembly GCA_036272095.1 of Marmoricola sp. Taxonomy (GTDB): domain Bacteria; phylum Actinomycetota; class Actinomycetes; order Propionibacteriales; family Nocardioidaceae; genus Marmoricola. The sequence continues at coordinate 3,418 of DATAZI010000055.1, forward strand.
TGGTCGACATCGGTGAGGCGGTCGGCATCATCGCCGCGCAGTCCATCGGCGAGCCCGGCACGCAGCTGACGATGCGTACGTTCCACACCGGCGGCGTCGCCTCGGCAGACGACATCACCCAGGGTCTTCCCCGGGTCGTGGAGCTCTTCGAGGCCCGCCAGCCCAAGGGTCGTGCCCCGATCTCCGAGGCCTCTGGCCGACTGGAGATCGAGGACACCGACAAGGCTCGCAAGCTGATCGTCACGCCGGACGACGGCTCGGACCCGGTCGAGTACCCGGTCAGCAAGCGGTCCCGTCTCCAGGTCGCCGACGGCGACCACGTGGAGGTCGGCCAGCAGCTGATCCAGGGCACGCCGGACCCGAAGGAGGTCCTGCGCATCCTCGGCGTCCGCAAGTGCCAGGAGCACCTCGTGGCCGAGGTCCAGCAGGTGTACCGCAGCCAGGGCGTGTCGATCCACGACAAGCACATCGAGATCATCGTCCGGCAGATGCTTCGCCGGGTGACCGTGATCGAGTCCGGCGAGACCAAGCTGCTCCCCTCCGACCTGGTCGACCGGGTCCGGTACGAGGAGGAGAACCGTCGGGTGGTCACCGAGGGCGGCAAGCCGGCCTCGGGCCGTGCGGAGCTGATGGGTATCACCAAGGCCTCGCTCGCCACCGAGTCGTGGCTCTCGGCGGCCTCCTTCCAGGAGACCACCCGGGTGCTCACCGACGCGGCGATCAACGGCAAGTCCGACTCGCTGCGCGGCCTGAAGGAGAACGTGATCATCGGCAAGCTGATCCCGGCGGGTACCGGCCTCGAGCGGTACCGCAACATCCGGGTGGAGCCCACCGAGGAGGCGCGGGCAGCCGCGTACTCCGTGACCGGCTACGACTCCTACGGCAGCTATGACTTCGGTACGCCGAACCAGACTGTCGCGCTCGACGACTTCGACTTCGGTTCGTATCAGAACTGAGCTAGCGAAGATTTGATGTAACGAACCAGGTTGAGGAGACAGAAGCCCCGCGAGCTTGCTCGTGGGGCTTCCGTCGTCTCGCAACCCGGTGACCCGCATGGAGTCCTGAGCCACCCCAACGAACCACGAAGGCAGGATCACCGTGATGACCCCCTGGCAGGCAGACCTCCATGACGCTGTCCAGCGCGGCCTTGCTGAGGCCGGCCCGGTCGAGGTGCTGAGTGTGCTCGAGGCTCAGCTCGAAACCCTCGCCACCCACCCCGGCACACCGGTCCGGCCCTTCGCCCCGGAAACCCCGGTCCTCGGCGTGGACGCCTGCTCGGCCGGCTGGGTCGGCGTCGCACTCGGCCCGGCGGGAAGGCCGACCGTGCACGTCGGCGCCACGATCAAGGCCTTGGTCGCCCAGGTCCGTGAGATCGCCGAGATCCGCGTGGTCGCGATCGACATCCCGATCGGCCTGCCCGACTCCGGCGGACGGAAGGCCGATCTGCTGGCACGCGCAGCGCTGCCGGGCAAGGGCGCCTCGGTGTTCTCGACGCTGACCAGGGCGGCGTACTGCGCCGAGACCTATGCCGAAGGGCGCGAGCAGAACCTGGCGGCGACCGATGACCGGCTCAGCGCCAGTGCCCAGGCCTATGCCCTGCGGGCCAAGATCCTCGATGTCGACGCCTGGGTCCGCGACTCGCCCGGAGTCGTCGTGATCGAGGCCCATCCGGAGCTCAGCTTCGCCCGGATGGCGGGAGCCCCACTGGTCGAACCGAAGAAGGACCCAGCAGGCGCGCAGGCCCGCCGCGACGCCTTGGCCCGGCGCGGCATCGTGGCACCGGCCTGGTTCTCCGGGTCCGGGTTCGCCCAAGACGACCTGCTCGACGCCTGCGCGGTCGCCTGGACCGCAGCGCGGCACGCGGCCGGTGAGACGGAGTCGTTCCCCGACGAGCCGGAGTACTTCAGCGACGGCCTGCCGGCTGCGATCCGGGTCTAGGTGGCTAGGACGCCGATCCGCGGGTAGGCGGGGGCGAGTCGAGCGCCTCGCGCAGGTAGGACAGCCCGCCCTCGCGCTCGAGCGCTGTCTGGACGCGGGTGATCAGGGCTTCGCGCGGCCACATCGAGACGAACATGGTGACCTCCGCGATGACCACGCTGAGAAGCACGGGGTAGAGGCCGCCGGAGGAGACGATGAAGCCGAGGACGATCCCGATCAGGGCGATCGCCTCGGCGATCGCGAACCGGATCAGGGTGGTGACCTGGAGCTGGACCGCCGAGCTCAGCCGCGCCTCGTCCTCGGGCGTGTCCAGCGCGACCGCCCGGTAGCGGTAGCCGAAGCGCTGGATCGCGGTCACCAGGCCCGCGGCGGCGACCAGCACGACGAGCAGCGTCCAGACCGGTACCGAGCCTGTCGGGTGGCCGCCGTTCTGTGCCAGCATCGCTGCGATCGCGGCCAGGATCACCAGCAGCGACGCCATCAGCGCGATGGTGAGGATCCGCAGGGTCTGGGCGAAGGTGTTCGTGGACGGTGTGGCCATAGGGCAACGCTAGCGACCCGGTGTGCCCAAGGGTGGCTGCACTGGGAGAATGCACCGGTGACCATGCCCACTCCCGCGAGCACCGACGTCCTCGTCGTCGGCGCCGGCCCCGCCGGCTCGGCGGCGGCAGCGTGGGCGGCACGGTCGGGTCGAGACACGGTGATCGTCGACGCCGCGGTCTTCCCGCGCGACAAGACCTGCGGTGACGGACTCACTCCGCGGGCGATCAGCGAGCTGGCCCGACTCGGCCTCGAGGAGTGGGTGCGCGCACACACCGTCAACCACGGTCTGCGCGCGCACGGCTTCGGTCAGACGCTGCTGCTGCCGTGGCCCGGTCCGGGCAAGGACGGCACCGGCCTGCCGGCGTACGGCTCGGCGGTTGCGCGCACCGAGCTCGACGACCACGTGCGCTCGGCGGCGATCAAGGCCGGTGCGACCGCGGTCGACGGGGCCCGGGCGGTCGATGTACGCCGGGCCGGAGACCGTGTCGCCGCGGTGGTCTTCGAGAAGGACGGCGTCCGCTTCGAGATCGCCTGCACCACGCTCGTCGTCGCCGATGGCGTCCGCTCGGGCCTCGGCAAGGTCCTCGGCCGCACCTGGCACCGCGACACGGTCTACGGCGTCGCTGGCCGCTCGTACGTCGACTCCGCGATGTCGGATGACCCGTGGATCAGCTCGCACCTCGAGCTGCGCGGCGAAGGCGGCGAGATCCTCTCCGGCTACGGGTGGATCTTCCCGCTGGGCGACGGGTCGGTGAACCTCGGCGTCGGCACCCTGGCCACGGCCAAGCGCCCGGCCGACATCGCGATCAAGCCTTTGATGACGTACTACGCCGAGCAGCGGCGCGATGATTTCGCTCTGAGCGGCGAGATCCGCCGCCCGACCTCCGCGCTCCTGCCGATGGGCGGTGCGGTGAGCAACGTCGCCGGCCGGAACTGGGCGCTGATCGGGGACGCGGCCGCCTGCGTGAACCCGCTGAACGGCGAGGGCATCGACTACGGCCTGGAGACCGGCCGCCTGCTCCTAGAGGTCCTTGCCGACAACCCGGACGCGGACCTGGCGTCGGTCTGGCCGGCGCTGCTGCGCGAGCACTACGGGGAGGCATTCTCGATCGCCCGCCGTCTGGCCGGCGTGGTCACGGTCCCGCGCGCGCTGGCCGCACTCGGGCCGGTGGGGATGCGGTCGGACTGGATGATGACGCTCGCGCTGCGCTGGATGGGCAACCTCGTCACCGAGGAGGACCGCGACCGCGCGGCCCGGGTCTGGCGCTGGGCCGGCCGCCGCAGCGTGAAAATGGACCACCGCCCCCCCTTCACGTAACTGGCATCCGGAGCGCCGCTGGTGTCGAATCACTGGCATGGACGGGGTGTACCGCGGGGTGAACAGGATCGGCCGGCTCGCCCTGGCCGCGCTCGACGTCTCGGTGGTCCCGCACGGGCTGGAGAACCTGCCTGCGACCGGCCCGGTGGTGATCGCGTCGAACCACGTCTCCTACCTGGACTTCGTCTGCCTCGAGAAGGCTGCTGTCGAGCGCGGCCGGTACGTCCGCTTCATGACCCGGTACGACGTGTGGCGGCCCGGCCCCTTGGCCTGGGCGATGGACCGGATGCAGCACGTCCCGGTCGACCGCTCGGTGCCCGCTGCGGCGTACCTGCGTGCCCGCAGCCTGCTCCGGTCCGGCGAGGCGGTCGGCGTCTTCCCCGAGGCCGGGATCAGCTACTCGTTCACGGTGCGAGCGCTGATGCGCGGTGCCGTCGCACTGGCCGCCGAGACCGGCGTACCGCTGATCCCGACCGTCATCTGGGGGTCGCAGCGGATCGCCTCGGTCGGCATCCCGGAGCCGCCGCCGGACCTCACCCGCGGCCGACGGGTCGACGTGCGTTTCGGCAGCCCGGTCCACCTCTCCCGGTGCACCGACCTCGTCGCGGCGACCCGCGACCTCGGCGCCACCTTGACCATCCTGCTCGAGGACCTGCAGCTGATGCCCGAGCACCGGCCGCGCCCCGGCGAGCATGCGACCTGGTACCCGGCGCACCTCGGCGGGCACGCGCCCGACCGTGCGCTGGCAGCGGAGTACGACCTGCTGCCGGCCAGCGCTGTCACGCCGTCGTGGGGCCCGCCGCTCGGAGCCGCCGCTGCAAGGCCCCCAGCGGATCCGTTGCCACGCTGAGCCGTCGGGATACCGGGGGAGCGGCCAGGGCGAGTGCCAGGCAGATCGCGCTGGCGGTGCCGAGGGTGAAGGCGAGCAGCAGGTGCCCGCGGGCCCAGTCGCCGAACCCCGCGTACTTGGCGTACTGCACGAAGAAGCCGTGGAACAGGTAGACGACGAGCGTCGCGGAGCCCAGGGCGCTGAACCAGCTTCGCCGCCTCGGGACGAGGGCGAAGAAGCAGAGCGCGCCGACCAGGCCGATCGTCATCACGCCAGCTCGATCGAGTACGGCGGGCAGGCCGCCGGCGCCGAGCAGGTGGTACCGGGCGGTGTAGTAGTACCAGTCCTTGCTGATCCACACGTCGGTGAACCGGGCCAGCACGAACACCGCGGCCAGGCCGGCCAGCGCCCATGGCACTGCCGAGCTCGACCGGACGCGGCGCCACTCCCGGGTGCCGACGTGCAGGCCGAGCACGAAGAAGGGCAGGAAGCCGAGGATGCGGCCGAAGTCGAAGGTGGTCGGGGCGAAGAAGCCCGCGGACAGGCTGATCGCGACGGCGGTGCCGAGGGCTGCCGGACGGGGGAGCCGGCCGAACACCGGTGCCGCCAAGCGCCAGAAGAACAGGGCGCAGAGGTACCACATCGGCCAGTGCGGGTCGAAGAGCAGATTGTGCATCTTCATCGAGCCGACGCCTTCGCGGAACCAGCTCAACGAGTACTCGAAGACGACGTAGGGGACGACGACAGTGGCGACCAGGCTCCAGAGCCTGCGCGGTGTCCAGGTGAATCCGCGGGAGAAGTAGCCGGTGATGATCGCGAACGCCGGCATGTGCCAGGAGTACAGGAAGTCATAGGCCCAGCTGGTGCCGGTGGTCGTGGGCAGCAAGGCCCAGCAGTGACCCACGACGACCAGCACGACCAGTCCCATCTTGATGTTGTCGAACCACGGCTCCCGGGTCTGCTGCCTCGGCCAGGGCGCCGGATCTGGGACGGCGGCCCGCGGCAGGACGGCTTCGCTGCGTAGAGTCGTCATGTGTCTGGACTACCCACTGATCCTGTGCGTATGCCCCCAGAGAGCAATGATCTGCCTCGCAGGCAGCGGGTCGCGGCGTACGCCGTGGTGGTGCGCGACGACGAGATCCTGCTCAGCCGGCTCGCGCCGTACCTCGGCCCGGAGGAGCAGTGGACCCTGCCTGGCGGCGGCATCGATTTCGGCGAGGACCCGCGTGACGCCGTCGTGCGCGAGGCCTATGAGGAGACCGGGCTGCACATCGAGGTCGGCGACCGCGCCTGGATCGACTCGGCCCGGCGGCCCACAGCGCTGCGGGACGACGATGCCCGGCGTACCGACATGCACTCGGTGCGGATGGTCTTCGAGGGCTGGGCGCCCCTCGACAGCCCGGCGCCTGCGGTCGTCGAGACCGACGGGTCGACCGTCGACGCGCGCTGGGTCCCGCTGCGTGCCGTGCTCGACGGGAGCTGGCCGGTGCTGGCCTGGGTCCGGGCCGCGATCGAGGACCACGAGGCGACCCGGGTGCAGCGGCTGGCGGCCAAGGCCGTGGCCAGGCGGGTGGTCGACGGTGTCGAGGAGATCCTGCTCGCCCGGCTGAGCCGGTACGCCGTCGAGAGCGGCCATTGGACCCTGCCAGGCGGCGGCGTCGACCACGGCGAGCACCCAGCCGAGGCGCTGGTGCGCGAGATGCTCGAGGAGACCGGGCTGGTCGCGGAGGTCGGCCCGCTGCTCGGGGTACACGACCTGCACCTGACCGGGACAGCGCCGAACGGCCGGCACGAGGACTTCCACGCCGTGAACCTGCTCTTCGAGGTGTCCGTGCCTTACGACGCGCAGCCGCACGTCACCGAGGTCGACGGCACCACCGACGAGGTGGCCTGGATCGACCTCGCCGAGATTGCTTCAGGGGTGGTCGAGGTGACCGACGTGGTCCGGCACGCGTTAGCGTCTGCCCCATGAGTACCGACCGTGGCGGGCCAGGACCGGAGACGATATTCACCTACGGCGCGCCAGGTCTGAAGTTCGGGACCGGTGCCTCGGACGAGATCGGCTACGACCTCAGCCAGTACGCCGTCCGCCGGGTCCTGGTGCTGACCGATCCCGGCGTCGCGGCGACCGGCCACCCGCAGCGCGTGGCTGATCAGATGGCCCAGTTCGGCATCGAGGCCCGGGTCTTCGACCAGGTGCAGGTCGAGCCGACGGACGCCAGCTTCAATGCCGCGATCGACTTCGCGCGTCAGACCGGGCCGTGGGACGCCTACGTCGCTGTCGGCGGCGGATCCTCGATCGACACTGCCAAGGCGGTCAACCTGCTGACCACCAACGACGGCGACCTGATGGACTACATCAACGCCCCGGTCGGCCGGGCGCAGGCTCCGACGAACCCGCTGCGGCCGCTGGTCGCCGTGCCGACCACCACCGGCACCGGCGCGGAGTCGACGACGATCTGCGTCCTGGACGTGCTCTCGCTGCAGGTCAAGACGGGCATCAGCCACGCCCGCCTGCGTCCGACGCTGGCGGTCGTCGACCCGGCGCTGACGATGACCCAGCCGGCAGGGGTCACTGCTGCCGCCGGGATGGACATCCTCTGCCATGCCCTGGAGTCCTACACCGCCCGCCCGTTCACCTCCTATGCCGCCAAGACCCCTGAGCAACGGGTGCCGTACTGCGGCTCGAACCCGATCTCCGACCTCTGGTCCGAGCAGGCGATGGCGCTGCTGTCCACGGCGTTCCGCCGCGCTGTCCGGCACGGCGACGACGCGGTCGCCCGGGAGCAGATGGCGCTCGCCGCAACGATGGCCGGGCTGGGCTTCGGCAACGCCGGCGTGCACATCCCGCACGCCAACGCTTATCCGATCGCCGGCCGGGTGCACGCCTCGTGCCCCGGCTTCCGGCCGGCCGGCTACCCCGACGAGGCCATGGTGCCGCACGGGATGGCGGTCTCGCTGACCGCGCCCGAGGCGTTCCGCTGGACGTTCTCCTCCAGTCCCGAGCGGCACCTGCGCGCGGCCGACCTGCTCGCCCCGGGCCACGGGCACGACGCCGGCCCGGATGCGCTGCCGTCGGTGCTGGCCGACCTGATGCGCGACATCGCGATCCCCAACGGCCTCGGCGAGATCGGGTACGGCGAGGGCGACATCACCGACCTCGTCGAAGGCACCATGAAGCAGCAGCGGCTGCTCGCGACCGCCCCGCGCGAGGTCACCGAGGACGACGCCGCCGGCATCCTGACCCGATCGTTGGAGCTCTGGTGACCACGAAGCCCGACCCCGCAGCCGCGGGGATCGCCGCCGCGCTGGATCAGGCCGGCCTCGAGACCGACAGCTCCGTGCTGGCCCGCTCGCTCTACGCCAGCGACGCCTCGCTGTACAGGATCCCGCCGAAGGTGGTCGCCTACCCGCGCGACGCCGACGACGTCCTCGCGGTGCTCGCTGTCGCCCGGGAGTTCTCCGGCACGGTGACCATGCGTGGGGCCGGTACCTCGATCGCCGGCAACGCGATCGGCCCCGGGATCGTCGTGGACACCACCCGGCACCTCGACAAGCTCCTGCGGATCGACCCCGAGGCGCGGACTGCGACGGTTCAGCCCGGCATCGTGCATGCAGCCCTGCAGCGCTCCGCAGTGCGCCACGGGCTGCGGTTCGGGCCGGATCCCTCGACGCACACCCGCTGCACGATCGGCGGCATGATCGGCAACAACGCGTGCGGCTCGCGGGCTCTGGCCTACGGCCGGACCTCGGACAACGTGGTGTCGCTGAAGGTGGCGCTGGCCGACGGCTCGGTGATCGGCCCGCGCGGCGGCCTCGCCGCTGCCGGCTTCTCAGTCGAGGGCGACCGCGGGTTCGCGCTGGAGGCTGCCGGCGGGGCTGTGCAGCTCGAGGCTGTGACGTCGCTGGTCGACGCCAACCTCGCGCTGATCCGTACCGAGTTCGGCACCTTCTCCCGGCAGGTCTCCGGCTACTCCCTCGAGCAGCTGCTCCCGGAGAACGGGCGCCGCTTCGACCGGTTCCTGGTGGGCACTGAAGGCACCCTCGCAGTGGTGCTCGAGGCCACCATGCGACTGGTGGCCGATGCCCCGTTCCGCACCGTCGCAGTGCTCGGCTTCGGGTCGATGGCGCTGGCGGCGGACGCGGTCCCGACCGTGCTGGCCGCCGCCGAGGGCATGGACGGGATGCTCACCGCCTGCGAGGGCCTGGACCAGCGGATCACCAGCCTGGTGGCCGGTGCCCCCGAGCTGCCCGAGGGCAGCGGCTGGCTCTTCGTCGAGGTCACCGGGGACACCGGAGCCCAGGCTGAGGCTGCCGCAGGCCTGGTCGCCGCGGCGCTCGGCGCCCCGTTCCGGATCGTCACCGACCCTGCCGAGCAGGCCGCCCTGTGGCGGATCCGTGAGGACGGCGCCGGTCTTGCAGCACGTTCGCTGAGCCGGCCGGCGCACTCGGGCTGGGAGGACGCCGCAGTCCCGCCTGCCCGCCTGGGCGACTACCTGCGCGACTTCGAGGCGCTGCTGGACTCCTACGGCCTGGACACGGTGCCCTACGGCCATTTCGGTGACGGCTGCGTGCACGCCCGGATCGATTTCGAGCTCGACGACGACGGAGGGCGCAGCCGGTTCCGCGGCTTCACCGAGGCCGCCGCCGACCTGGTCGCCTCCTACGGCGGCTCGATGAGCGGCGAGCACGGCGACGGCCGCGCCCGCTCGGAGCTGCTCGGACGGATGTACTCGCCGCAGGCGATGGCGCTGATGGGTGCGGTCAAGCACGCCCTGGACCCGCAGAACGTGCTGAATGCCGGCGTGCTGATCGATCCTGATCCCTTCGACGCCTCGCTGCGCCTGGCCGCGCCGCCTGCCGGGCCGCTGGCCGAGCTCTTCGGCGAGGTGCACCGGTGCACCGGCGTCGGCAAGTGCGTTGCCGACACCGGGCCGAGGGTCGGTGGCGCCAACGGCGGCGTGATGTGCCCGTCGTACCTGGCCAGCCACGACGAGAAGGACAGCACCCGGGGCCGCTCCCGGGTGCTCCAGGACGTCGTCGCCGGCCACCTGCCGATCAGCGACCCCGCCGTCACCGACGCCCTGGACCTCTGCCTGTCCTGCAAGGGCTGCCTGCACGACTGCCCGACCGGCGTCGACATGGCGACGTACAAGTCCAAGGTCCTCTCGGCCAAGTACGCCGGGAAGCGCCGGCCGCGCTCGCACTACGCCCTGGGCAGGTTGCCGCAGTGGGCCGCGATGACCCCGCCACGGCTGGCCAACCTGATGCTGCGCAGCAAGGCCGTGGCCGGGATCGCGAAGAAGACCGCCGGGATCGACCAGCGGCGCGGCCTGCCTGAGTTCAGTCCCAGGCGGCTGCGCTCGTTCGCGCAGCCGGCCCGGGTCCGCCCGGCAGGGACGCCCGACGTCTGGATCTGGGCCGACAGCTTCACCGACCACTTCGCCTCGGCGACCGGCCAGGCCGCCCTGGCGCTGCTGGCGGACGCCGGGATCGAGGCCAAGGTGATCCCCGAGCGGGCGTGCTGCGCGCTGACCTGGGTCACGACCGGGCAGCTCGACCAGGCTCGCAAGATCATCGCCGCCTCGGTGCGCACGCTCTACCCCTACGTCGCCAGCGGAGTACCGGTGATCGGCCTCGAGCCGAGCTGCCTGGCCAGCCTGCGCAGCGACGCCGCCGAGCTCGTCGACGAGCCGAGGGCGCACGAGCTGGCCGCATCGGTCTCTACCCTCGCGGAGTTCCTCAACGCGATGACGGCCGCAGGCCGGTACACGCCTCCGGACCTGAGCGGCACCGAGGTGCTGGTGCAGCCGCACTGCCATCATGCCAGCGTGCTCGGGTTCGAGGCGGACGCCGCTCTGCTGGCAGCGACCGGGGCCGCCGTCACGCGGCTGGGCGGCTGCTGCGGCCTGGCCGGCAACTTCGGTGTCGAGGTCGGGCACTACGAGACCAGCGTCGCCGTCGCCGAGCACACGCTGCTGCCTGCGGTCCGGGCCGCCGCCGCGGAGACGGTGGTGCTGGCGGACGGGATGTCGTGCCGCATCCAGCTCGCCGACCTGGCCGACGTACGGGCGCTGCACCTCGCGGAGCTATTGAGCGGCGCCGATCGCAGCCGCACGCTTCATGCCTGAGGCCGGCCGCATCGGCTCGGGCCACTTCGCGGTCAGGCTGCCGCCGATCGGCGTACCCCGGTAGCGGCGCAGTGCGGCCGGGAGGACCCAGCCCTGCCACCAGTCCCGCTCGTCGGCCAGCGCCTCGCGCCAGGTACGCCGCGGGATCGAGCCGAGGTCGCGCAGCGTGATGGTGTGGTCGACCTGCAGCGTGCGCAGCACGGCGGCCGCCATGTAGCGGTGGCCGTGCCGGGACATGTGCAGCCGGTCCGGCTCCCACATCCGCGGGTGCAGGTACTCCCGCATCGCCCAGTGGTCCACCAGCAGCGCGTCGTAGGCCAGGGCGACCTCGCGGACGCGGCGGTTGAACTGGTTGTTACGCAGCCGCAGCGGCTCCAGCAGCGGGGAGAGCCGGACGTCGTAGCTGGTGAAAAGCAGCACCCGGGCGCCCGTGTCGGCGAGCCTGGCCACGGCCTTCTCGTAGCGGGCGAGAACGTCGTCCAGATCGATCCTGATCTGCAGGATGTCGTTCCCGCCGGCGAAGAAGGAGACCAGGGTCGGCTCCAGGGAGACGGCCTTCTCGACCTGGTGCTCGATCACGTCGTCGAGCACTCGGCTGCGCAGCGCGAGGTTGACGTACTCGGTCTCCGGGTCGGATTTCGAGAGCTGCTTGGCGACCCGGTCCGCCCAGCCGCGGACGCCGTTGGGGAACCGTTCGTCCCAGTCGCCGACGCCTTCGGTGAACGAGTCGCCGAGGGCCACGAACCGTTCCGCCATGTTGCCGAGGATGACCGGGCCCGTTGACCGGCAGGCGACGGGGAAGTGAACACCGTGGTGGGCGCCGGTGCACCGGCTGCCGGCGGCCCGCCGCGTTTTGACCCTCGGTACCGCAGCCGGTAATCTTAATCCTTGTGTCTGGGCATCCCAGGCGCCTCGGGCATGCCCGAGGCAGTGCACGTACGTGGGCCCGTCCCCGGACGACCGCTACAGCACCACTGCACGTGCAACATCATCGTGTCCGGCAGATCGCCGGCGCAGAGAGCAGAAAAGAAAGGGAACCACACAGGTGCCCACAATCAACCAGCTGGTCCGCAAGGGCCGCCAGGACAAGGTGTCGAAGAACAAGACGCCTGCCCTGAAGGGTTCGCCCCAGCGACGCGGTGTCTGCACCCGCGTCTACACCACCACCCCGAAGAAGCCGAACTCCGCTCTGCGCAAGGTCGCCCGCGTGCGCCTTTCCAGCGGCGTCGAGGTCACTGCTTACATCCCGGGCGTGGGCCACAACCTCCAGGAGCACTCGATCGTGCTCGTCCGCGGCGGCCGGGTGAAGGACCTTCCCGGTGTCCGCTACAAGATCATCCGCGGCACGCTCGACACCCAGGGTGTCAAGAACCGCAAGCAGGCCCGTAGCCGCTACGGCGCGAAGAAGGAGAAGAGCTAATGCCTCGTAAGGGTCCCGCTCCCAAGCGCCCGATCGTCGTCGACCCGGTCTACGGTTCGCAGGTCGTCACCCAGCTCGTCTCCAAGGTTCTCCAGGACGGCAAGAAGCAGGTCGCCCAGCGGATCGTCTACTCGGCGCTGGAAGGCGCCCGTGAGAAGACCGGCTCGGACCCGGTGGTCACGCTGAAGCGTGCACTGGACAACGTCAAGCCGGCCATCGAGGTCAAGAGCCGCCGCGTCGGTGGCGCCACCTACCAGGTCCCGATCGAGGTCAAGGGCACCCGCGGCACCACGCTGGCGCTGCGCTGGCTCGTCGGGTACGCCGCGGAGCGTCGCGAGAAGACGATGGCCGAGCGCCTGATGAACGAGATCCTCGACGCGAGCAACGGCCTCGGCGCCGCTGTGAAGAAGCGCGAGGACACCCACAAGATGGCCGAGTCCAACAAGGCCTTCGCCCACTACCGCTGGTGAACCACGCGTGGCGTCCGGCCGGGATCCTGCCGGACGCCCCGCACCCACCTGCATCCATCAACTTCGCAAGGAACTGACTTTCAGTGGCAGTCGACATCACGACGGACCTCAACAAGGTCCGCAACATCGGCATCATGGCGCACATCGACGCTGGCAAGACCACCACCACCGAGCGCATCTTGTTCTACACCGGCATCACCTACAAGATCGGTGAGGTCCACGAGGGTGCGGCCACGATGGACTGGATGGAGCAGGAGCAGGAGCGCGGCATCACGATCACGTCCGCCGCGACGACCTGCTGGTGGAAAGAGCACCAGATCAACATCATCGACACCCCCGGGCACGTCGACTTCACCGCCGAGGTGGAGCGTTCGCTCCGCGTCCTCGACGGCGCTGTCGCGGTCTTCGACGGTGTTGCCGGTGTCGAGCCCCAGACGATGACCGTGTGGCGCCAGGCCAACAAGTACTCGGTTCCGCGGATGTGCTTCGTCAACAAGCTCGACCGCACCGGTGCCGACTTCTGGCGCTGCGTCGACATGATGGTCGAGCGACTGAACTCCACCCCGTTGGTCCTGCAGCTCCCGATCGGCGCCGAGGGTGACTTCATCGGCGTCGTCGACCTCGTCGGCATGCGCGCGCTGGTCTGGCGCGGCGAGACCACGATCGGCGAGGACTACGTCGTCGAGGAGATCCCCGCCGACCTCGTCGAGCAGGCAGCCGAGTGGCGCGAGAAGCTCCTCGAGACGCTGTCCGAGGCAGATGACGCGATCATGGAGAAGTTCCTCGACGAGGGCGAGTTCACCGTCGAGGAGATCGAGGCCGCGATCCGTCGCGCCACGCTGGCCGACAAGCTCAACCCGGTCCTGTGCGGCACCGCGTTCAAGAACAAGGGCGTCCAGCCCCTGCTCGACGCCGTCGTGAAGTACCTGCCCTCGCCGCTCGACATCGACGGCATCGTGGGTCACTCGCCGAAGGACGAGAGCATCGAGATCGTCCGCCAGCCGAGCGACGACGAGCCGTTCTCCGGCCTGGCGTACAAGATCGCCACCGACCCGCACCTCGGCAAGCTGATCTACGTCCGCGTGTACTCCGGCAAGCTCGAGGCCGGCAGCACCGTGGTCAACTCGGTCAACGGCCGCAAGGAGCGGATCGGCAAGGTCTACCAGATGCACGCCAACAAGCGTGAGGAGATCGCGTCGGTCGGCGCCGGCCAGATCGTGGCTGTCATGGGTCTGAAGGACACCAAGACCGGTCACACGCTGAGCGACCCGAACAACCAGGTCGTCCTGGAGTCGATGACGTTCCCGGCCCCGGTGATCGAGGTCGCGATCGAGCCCAAGACCAAGGGCGACCAGGAGAAGCTCGGTACGGCCATCCAGCGGCTCTCCGATGAGGACCCGACGTTCACCGTCAAGGCCGACGAAGAGACCGGTCAGACCATCATCGCCGGCATGGGCGAGCTCCACCTGGAGATCCTCGTGGACCGGATGAAGCGTGAGTTCCGCGTCGAGGCCACCGTCGGCAAGCCGCAGGTCGCCTACCGCGAGACCATCCGCAAGAAGGTCGAGAAGCACGGCTACACGCACAAGAAGCAGACCGGTGGCTCGGGTCAGTTCGCCAAGGTGTCCATCAGCCTCGAACCGAACATCGACCCCGAGACCGGCGCCGGTGCTGGCTACGAGTTCGTGAACGCCGTCTCCGGTGGTCGCATCCCGCGTGAGTACATCCCGTCGGTGGACCAGGGCGGCCAGGAGGCCATGGAGTTCGGCGTGCTCGCCGGCTACCCGATGGTCGACGTCAAGTTCACCCTCGAGGACGGCGCGTACCACGACGTCGACTCCTCCGAGCTCGCCTTCAAGATCGCCGGCAACCAGGCGTTCAAGGAAGCGGCCCGGATGGCCAAGCCGGTGCTGCTCGAGCCCATGTTCGCGGTCGAGGTCGTGACCCCCGAGAGCTTCCTCGGCACGGTCATCGGCGACATCAACTCGCGTCGTGGCCAGATCACCGCCCAGGAAGAGCGTCACGGAGACATGGTCGTCGCGGCCGTGGTGCCGCTCTCAGAGATGTTCGGGTACGTTGGTGACCTCCGGTCGAAGACCTCAGGTCAGGCGTCGTACTCGATGGAGTTTGACTCGTACGCCGAGGTTCCCTCGAACGTCGCTGACGAGATCATCAAGAAGGTCCGCGGCGAGTAAGTTCTCAGCGCGTACCTCGGCTGTACAAAACGTTCTATCTACGAGTCAAGCAAGCACACAACCAGGAGGAGCCAGAAATGGCTAAGGCTAAGTTCGAGCGGACCAAGCCGCACGTCAACATCGGCACCATCGGTCACATCGACCACGGCAAGACGACGTTGACCGCAGCAATCACGAAGGTGCTGCACGACAAGTACCCGACCCTGAACGAGGCGTCGGCCTTCGATCAGATCGACAAGGCGCCCGAAGAGCGCCAGCGGGGGATCACGATCTCGATCGCACACGTGGAGTACGAGACGCAGAACCGGCACTACGCGCACGTGGATTGCCCGGGTCACGCGGACTACATCAAGAACATGATCACCGGTGCGGCCCAGATGGACGGCGCGATCCTCGTGGTCGCCGCCACCGACGGCCCGATGCCTCAGACGCGTGAGCACGTGCTGCTCGCCCGCCAGGTCGGCGTGCCGGCCCTGGTCGTGGCGCTCAACAAGTGCGACATGGTCGACGACGAGGAGCTCATCGAGCTCGTCGAGATGGAGGTGCGCGAGCTCCTCTCCGAGTAC
>DATAZI010000056.1:0-25757 GCA_036272095.1 Marmoricola sp.
CGGCGTCCGACGACGACCTTCGGGACGGTGAGCACCGAGTCTCCGGGCATATCGGCGAACGCGAAGCTGCCTAGGCAGATCAGGCCGCTGCCGGGCACCTCGACCTCGTCGGCGACGGCGGCGTAGCGGACCACGTTGCGCCACCAGGTCGAGGCGTCGGAGAACCTGTCCTCGCCGTTGGTCCGGCACGCGGCTGCTGTGCCCCACGCGACGATGCCCTCGCCGCGGCGCAGCCAGGTCATCGGCTCGCCCGGGGGCAGCAGGTCCAGCAGCGGGCCCGGATCGGGGACCTCGACGGTGCGTGCCACCAGCCGGGGCACGGTCGCGGTCGAGGAAGTCACGATCCAAGCCTACGACCCCCGGATAACCCCGAAGCGGCCCGCTCGGCCACGAGCGAGCTCGGGCACTCGGTGATCCTCGCTCCGCTCCTCAACGCTCCTCGCTACGCCGGCAACGGAGCAAGCTCCTTGCGGCTCCGCTCGTTCGCGTAACCTCGACCCGTGATCGTCGCTTCGCTCCTCAACGGGTTCTCGGCCACTCGGCCACGAGCAAGCTCGGGCACTCGGTAACCTCGACCCGTGACCCGAGCAGACCTGGATAAGAAGCCCGCCGAGGTGCAGGCGATGTTCGACGACGTCGCCGCGCGCTACGACATCACCAACGACGTGCTCTCGCTCGGGCAGGACCGCCGCTGGCGCCACCAGGTCATCAACGCCGTGAACCCGAAGCCGGGAGAGCTGGTCCTCGACCTCGCGGCCGGCACCGGTACGTCGAGCCAGCCGTTCCGCGATCGCGGCGCGACCGTGGTGCCGTGCGACTTCTCGGTCGGCATGCTCACGGTCGGCAAGCGGGCCAAGCCGGACCTGCCGTTCGTGGCCGGCGACGGCACCCGGCTGCCCTTCGCAGACCGTACGTTCGACGCCGTGACGATCTCCTTCGGCCTGCGCAACATCGTCGACCCCGATGCCGGCCTGCGCGAGCTGCTCCGGGTCACCAAGCCGGGCGGCCGGATCGTGGTCTGCGAGTTCTCCCAGCCCACCTGGAACCCGTTCCGCACCGTGTACATCGAGTACCTGATGAAGGCGCTCCCCTCGGTCGCGCGGGCGGTCTCGTCCTCGCCGGACGCCTACGTCTACCTCGCCGAGTCGATCCGCGCCTGGCCGGACCAGGCGGGACTGGCGGCCCGGCTCCAAGACGCCGGCTGGGGCTCGGTGAAGTGGCGGAACCTGTCCGGCGGCATCGTCGCGCTGCACCACGGCACCCGCCCCTGAGCTGCTACCGGCCCGTCACTGCGCTCGGCCGTGATGCGTGATTTAGCACACACACGCGTTTCCTAAATCCCAGGTCAGGCCCGGTTTTGACTTCCTGCCCCCCCGGGTCGCGCTCTGTGATCTACGCCTCTATGCTGCGTAGGTCACACGATCGTGAAGTTATTCACAAGCGCACAATCGCGCTCGGTGAACGCATCAGGAAGGTGAGGAATGGATCTCTACACCCCCGTTCTGGCGCTTCTGGTCCTGGCAGGCGGCTTCGCCGTCTTCTCCGTGATCATGAGTGCAGGCACCGGCCCGAAGCGCAACAACCGCGCCAAGCTGGACTCCTATGAGTGCGGAATCGAGCCGACGCCGCAGCCGATCGGCGGGGGCCGTTTCCCGGTCCGGTACTACATCACCGCGATGCTCTTCATCGTCTTCGACATCGAGATCGTCTTCCTCTACCCGCTGGCCGTGGCGTTCGACGCCATGGGCACCTTCGCGCTGGTCGAGATGATCCTCTTCATCGTCCCCGTCTTCGTCGCCTACACGTATGTGTGGCGACGAGGCGGCCTTGACTGGGATTGAGGCCCGCGATGTACGCACCCTGCCCGCGTCGTCCTCAGTCGACGGCCGCTCCGCTGCGCTCCGCTGAAGGACGCCTTCCTTCGTCCGCCTTGGCATGGCACGCACCGCGCGACCCTCAGAGAGAGGTCTGAGAAATCCATGGGTCTTGAAGAGAAGCTTCCGTCTGGCGTCCTGCTGACCACCGTCGAGGGGGTTGCCGGGTACATGCGCAAGGCGTCGTTCTGGCCGGCGACGTTCGGCCTGGCCTGCTGCGCCATCGAGATGATGACCTCCGGCGGGCCCAAGTACGACCTCGCGCGCTTCGGCATGGAGGTCTTCCGGGCCAGCCCGCGCCAGGCCGACCTGATGATCGTGGCCGGCCGGGTGAGCCAGAAGATGGCACCGGTGCTGCGCCAGATCTACGACCAGATGCCGGAGCCCAAGTGGGTGCTCGCGATGGGCGTCTGCGCGTCCTCGGGCGGCATGTTCAACAACTACGCGATCGTCCAGGGTGTCGACCACATCGTGCCTGTCGACATCTACCTCCCCGGCTGCCCGCCGCGGCCCGAGATGCTGATCGACGCGATCCTCAAGCTGCACGACCAGGTCCAGCACACCAAGCTCGGCGTCAACCGCCTTGCCGAGATCGAGGCCAACGAGGCGACCGCGCTCAAGGCACTGCCGACCAGCCAGATGCGGGGCCTGCTGCGATGAGCCCCGATTCCCAGAAGTCTGGACAGGACCCGTCCGGCGATGTCGTTGCCGCACGAGCAGACGAGGCTCCGGTCGCTCCCGGCGAGGTGATCTCCCACCACCAGGGCATGTTCGGAGTCTCCGGCAGCGGTGACACCTCCGGCTACGGCGGGCTCACCCGCGATGTCGTGCTCCCCGCCGCCAGCAACCCGCCGTACGGCGGCTGGATGGACGATGTCGCCGGCGCGCTGGCGACCGGTGCCCGCGAGGCAGGCGTGGAGAGCGCGGTCGAGAAGGTCATCGTCCAGCACGGCGAGATCACTTTCTTCATCCGGCGCGAGGACCTGGTGGCGATCGTCAAGCTGCTGCGCGACGACGAGAAGCTCCGCTTCGAGTTCTGCTCCGGGGTCAACGGCGTGCACTACCCCGCAGATGCCGGCCGCGAGCTGCACGCGGTCTACCACCTGCTCTCGATGACCCACAACCGCCGGATCCGGCTCGAGGTCACCGCGCCGGACGCCGACCCGCACATCCCCAGCGTGTGCGCGACGTACCCGACAGCCGACTGGCACGAGCGCGAGGCCTTCGACTTCTTCGGCTTCGTCTTCGACGGCCACCCCGGCCTGACCCGGATCGAGATGCCCGACGACTGGCCCGGGCACCCCCAGCGCAAGGACTACCCACTCGGGGGGATCCCGGTGGAGTACAAGGGCGCGACGGTACCGCCGCCCGACGAGCGGAGGTCGTACAACTGATGAGTCACCCCACGACAGACGCGGGAACCGCCGACCCGTACGCCGCGACCGAGACCACGACCACCGAGGGCAAGGTCTTCACCGTCACCGGCCAGGACTGGGACTCGGTCGTCGCAGGCATCGCCGATGACCACGACGGCAAGATCGTGGTCAACATGGGCCCGCAGCACCCCTCGACCCACGGCGTGCTCCGGCTGATCCTCGAGCTCGAGGGCGAGACGGTCACCGAGGCCCGCTGCGGGATCGGCTACCTGCACACCGGCATCGAGAAGAACATGGAGTACCGGACCTGGGTCCAGGGCGTCACGTTCTGCACCCGGATGGACTACCTCTCGCCGTTCTTCAACGAGACCACCTACGTCCTCGGCGTCGAGAAGCTGCTCGAGATCACCGACGACATCCCGGAGAAGGCGCAGGTGATGCGGGTTCTGCTGATGGAGCTGAACCGGATCTCCTCGCACCTGGTCTGCATCGCCACCGGCGGCATGGAGATCGGCGCCCTGACGGTGATGACGATCGGCTTCCGCGAGCGCGAGCTGGTGCTCGACCTGTTCGAGCTGATCACCGGCCTGCGGATGAACCACGCCTTCATCCGGCCCGGCGGCGTCGCCCAGGACATGCCGGCCGGTGCCCTGGACGAGATCCGCGACTTCATCAAGCTGATGAAGAAGCGCCTTCCCGAGTACGCCGACCTCTGCAACGCCAACCCGATCTTCAAGGCCCGCTTGGAGCAGGTCGGCCACCTCGACCTCGCCGGCTGCCTCGCTCTCGGCCTCTCCGGTCCGCCGCTGCGTGCCGCCGGCTACCCGTGGGACCTGCGCAAGATGCAGCCGTACTCGGGCTATGAGGACTACGAGTTCGAGGTGCAGACCTGGGACACCGCGGACGCCTACGGCCGCTTCCGGGTCCGCCTCAACGAGATGTGGGAGTCGCTGAAGATCGTCGAGCAGGCAGTCGAGCGCCTCGCGGGCCTCGAGGGCGCGCCGGTGATGGTCGCCGACAAGAAGATCGCCTGGCCCAGCCAGCTCGCGATCGGCAGCGACGGCATGGGCAACAGCCTGGACCACATCAAGCACATCATGGGCGAGTCCATGGAGGGCCTGATCCATCACTTCAAGCTGGTCACCGAAGGCTTCCGGGTCCCGGCCGGCCAGGCCTACGTGCCCATCGAGTCACCGCGCGGCGAGCTCGGCGCCCACGTCGTCTCCGACGGCGGCACCCGGCCCTACCGGGTGCACTTCCGGGACCCGTCCTTCACGAACCTCCAGGCGACCTCGGTGATGAGCGAGGGCGGCCAGGTCGCCGACGTCATCGTCGCGATCGCGTCGATCGATCCTGTGATGGGCGGGGTGGACCGTTGAGCCTTGAGAAGAAGACCTACGACGAGCTCGTCGAGATCTCCCAGCGCTACCCCGAGCCGCGCTCGGGCCTGCTCCCGATGCTGCACCTGGTGCAGGCTGAAGCCGGCCGGGTCACCCCCGAGGGCATCGAGGCGTGCGCTGAGATCCTGAGCATCTCCGCCGCCGAGGTCAGCGGCGTGGCGACCTTCTACACGATGTACAAGCGCCGACCGGTCGGCGACTACCTCGTCGGTGTCTGCACCAACACGCTGTGCGCGGTGATGGGCGGCGACCAGATCTTCGCGCGGCTCAAGGACCACCTCGACGTCGGCAACGACGAGACCACCGAGGACGGCAAGATCACCCTCGAGCACATCGAGTGCAATGCTGCCTGCGACTACGCGCCGGTGATGATGGTGAACTGGGAGTTCATGGACAACCAGACGCCCGAGTCGGCTGTCGGCATCGTCGACGACCTGCGCTCCGGCAAGGAGGTCCGCTCCACCCGCGGGCCGGCGCTGTGCACCTGGCGCGAAGCCGAGCGGGTGCTGGCCGGCTACCCCGACGGCCTGGTCGACGAAGGTCCCGGAGCCGGGCCGGCGTCGCTGGTCGGCCTCAAGCTCGCCCGCGAGAACAACTGGTCGGCGCCCGTTGGCGGCGCCGGCGGGCACGACGTGCCCGACGACAAGGTCGAGGCGGTCGAGCTCGCCGACACCTCGCGTGCCGAGTCCGAGACGAAGGCGGAGGAGTCCTGATGGCGACGACGTTGACCCCGGTCCTCACTGACGACTGGGACGCAGGGCAGAGCTGGAAGCTTGCGACGTACGAGGCCCGGGGCGGGTACGGAGCCCTGAGGAAGGCGCTGAAGATGGCGCCGGACGACCTCATCACCGCAGTCAAGGACTCCGGCCTGCGCGGCCGCGGCGGCGCCGGGTTCCCGACCGGGATGAAGTGGAGCTTCATCCCGCAGGACAACCCCAAGCCGAAGTATCTGGTCGTCAACGCCGACGAGTCCGAGCCGGGGACCTGCAAGGACATCCCGCTGATGATGGCCACGCCGCACACGCTGGTCGAGGGCGTCATCATCAGCTCTTTCGCGATCCGCGCGAACACCGCGTTCATCTACATCCGTGGCGAGGTCCTGCACGTGATCCGCCGGGTGCAGGCTGCTGTCGCCGAGGCCTACGGGGCAGGCCATCTCGGCAAGGACATCCACGGCTCGGGCTACGACCTCGACGTCGTGGTGCACGCCGGGGCCGGTGCCTACATCTGCGGCGAGGAGACAGCGCTGCTCGAGGGCCTCGAGGGCCGGCGCGGCCAACCGCGGCTGCGTCCGCCGTTCCCTGCGGTCGCCGGCCTGTACGCCAGCCCGACGGTGATCAACAACGTGGAGTCGATCGCCTCGGTGCCCAGCATCGTGGCCAACGGGGCCGAGTGGTTCGCCTCGATGGGCACCGAGAAGTCCAAGGGCTTCGGCATCTTCTCGCTCTCGGGCCACATCACCACTCCAGGCCAGTACGAGGCGCCCCTGGGCATCACGCTGCGCGAGCTGATCGAGCTCGCCGGCGGGGTCCGGGCGGGCCACGAGCTGAAGTTCTGGACTCCCGGCGGCTCCAGCACCCCGCTGCTGACTGCCGAGCACCTCGACGTGCCGCTGGACTTCGAGGGCGTCGGCGCGGTCGGCTCGATGCTCGGGACCCGGGCCCTGCAGATCTTCGACGAGACCACCTGCGTGGTCCGAGCGGTGCTGCGCTGGACGGAGTTCTACAAGCACGAGTCCTGCGGCAAGTGCACCCCGTGCCGCGAGGGCACCTGGTGGCTGACCCAGACGCTGGCCCGGCTGGAGAAAGGCGAGGGCTCTGCTGCGGACCTTGACCTGCTCGTCGACCAGTGCGAGAACATCCTCGGGCGCTCCTTCTGTGCTCTCGGCGACGGCGCCACTAGCCCGATCACCTCCTCGATCCAGTACTTCCGCGAGGAGTACCTGGCGCACCTCGAGCACGGCGGCTGCCCGTTCGACCCGATGAAGTCCACTGCGTTCAGCGTCGAAGGAGCCTCGGCATGACGGCTGAGATCGTGCCCGCCACGAAGGCGCCGGTCGACCTGGTCACGCTGACCATCGACGGCGTCTCGGTCAGCGTCCCCAAGGACACCCTGCTGATCCGGGCCGCCGAGCAGATCGGCATCCAGATCCCGCGGTTCTGCGACCACCCGCTGCTCGAGCCGGTCGGTGCCTGCCGCCAGTGCCTGGTCGACATCCCAGACGCCGGCAACGGCCGCGGCTTCCCCAAGCCGCAGGCCTCGTGCACGCTCCCGGTTGCCGAGGGCATGGTCGTGAACACCCAGGCCACCAGCCCGGTCGCGGCCAAGGCCCAGGCCGGTGTGCTGGAGTTCCTGCTGATCAACCACCCGCTGGACTGCCCGGTCTGCGACAAGGGCGGCGAGTGCCCGCTGCAGAACCAGTCGATGAGCAACGGCCGCGGGGAGTCCCGGTTCGCCGAGAGCGGCGGCGTCAAGCGGGTCTACCCCAAGCCGATCAACATCTCCGCGCAGGTGCTCCTGGACCGCGAGCGCTGCGTGCTGTGCGCCCGCTGCACCCGCTTCTCCGAGCAGATCGCCGGCGACCCGTTCATCGAGCTGATCGAGCGCGGCGCGCTGCAGCAGGTCGGCATCTACGAGCGCGAGCCGTTCCACTCCTACTTCTCCGGCAACACCATCCAGATCTGCCCGGTCGGTGCGCTCACCTCTGCGGCGTACCGGTTCCGGTCGCGGCCGTTCGACCTGGTCTCGACGCCGTCGGTCGCCGACGTCGACGCCTGCGGCTCGGCGATCCGGATCGACCACCGCCGCGGCAAGGTGATGCGCCGGCTGGCCGGCAACGACCCCGAGGTCAACGAGGAGTGGATCACCGACAAGGACCGGTTCGCCTTCCTGGCCGCACGCCAGGACGACCGGCTGACCCACCCGCTGGTGCGCGACGAGCCCGGCCCCGACGGAGAGCCCGGCGAGCTGCGGATCGCTTCGTGGCCCGAGGCCTTCGTGGTCGCGGCCCGCGGGCTGAGCGCTGCGGCCGGCAAGGTCGGGCTCCTCCCCGGCGGCCGGCTGACCGCTGAGGACGCCTACGCCTGGAGCAAGTTCGCCCGGGTCGCCTGCGGGACCAACAACATCGACTTCCGAGCGCGCAGCCTGGGTGCCGACGGTGGCGCCGAGGAGGCTGCGTTCCTGGCAGCCTCGGTCGTCCTGACCACGCCCGGCAACGGCGGCGTCACCTACGCCGACCTCGAGACCGCGCGGACCGTCGTACTGGCCGGTCTCGAGCCCGAGGACGAGGCAGGCGCGATCTTCCTGCGGCTGCGCAAGGCCAACCGTGCCCACGGCACCCGTATCTACTCGCTCTCCGCGGTCGGGACCCGGGGCCTGGCGAAGATGGGCGGCACGTTGCTGCCGACCGTTCCCGGCAACGAGGCCGCGGCGCTCACTGCGCTCGGCACCGACCCGGACGTCCCGCTGGACTCCGGCAGCCTGCTGCTCGTCGGCGAGCGGCTGGCAGAGGTCCCTGGCGCCCTCAGCGCAGCGGCACGGCTCGCAGCGACGACGGGAGCCCGTCTTGCCTGGGTGCCGCGACGTGCCGGTGACCGCGGAGCCGTGGAGGCCGGCTGCCTGCCGAACATGCTGCCTGGTGGCCGCCCTGTCGGCGATGCAGCCGCGCGGGTCGACCTGGCCGCAGCGTGGGGAGTCGACTCGCTGCCCGAGCAGATCGGCCTCTCGAGCGCAGAGATCGTCGCTGGACTCGTCTCGGGTGACCTCGAGGCGCTCGTGGTCGGGGGCGTCGACCCCGCCGACGTACCGCTGGACAAGGACGCCCGCGAGGCCCTGAAGGCGGCCTTCGTGGTCTCCCTCGAGGTCCGCAGCAGCGCCTTCACCGAACTGGCCGACGTGGTCTTCCCGGTGGCACCGTCGAGCGACAAGGCCGGCTTCTTCGTCAACTGGGAGGGCCGGGTCCGGGCTTTCGGCAAGGTCCTGGACACCGCCGGCTCGCTGCCGGACGTGCGGATCCTCGCCGGCATCGCCGAAGAGAGCGGCCGCTCGATCGGGCTGCGCACCCCCGAGCAGGTCGGTGCCGAGATGGCGCAGGTCGGCCCGTGGGAAGGATCGCGGCCCTCAGCTCCGACAGTGGCGCCGGAGACCCCGGCACGCTCGGCGACCGGGTCTCTGGTCCTCGCCAGCTGGAAGCAGCTGCTCGACGACGGCCGGATGCAGGATGGCGACGAGCACCTGCGTGCCACCGCCCGGCCCCCGGTCGTGGTGGTCGCCGCCGGCACGCTGGCAGGGCTCGGCGTTGCCGAGGGTGACGAGGTACTGCTGACCGGGCCGCTGGGCAGCATCCGGCTGCCGGTCGCCGTCGGCGAGGTCGCCGACGGTGTCGTCTGGGCGCCGGCGACCGCGCCCGGTGCCGCGGTCCGCGAGCTCGTCGGTCCGGCCGGCTCCGCCGTGACGCTCGAAGGAGGCAGCAAGTGACCGCACTGTTGACCGGGCTCGACACCGCCAAGGGCCTCAGCGCCTTCGGCCACGATCCGTTCTGGCTCGTGGTGATCAAGGCCGTGCTGATCTTCGTGATCCTGGTCCTGCTGACTCTGTTCAACATCTGGTGGGAGCGCCGGGTCGTGGCCCGGATGCAGCACCGGATCGGTCCCAACGTGCACGGCCCGTTCGGCCTGCTGCAGAGCCTCGCCGACGGCGTGAAGCTCGCGCTGAAGGAGGACATCCTCCCGAAGGCGGCCGACAAGGCGGTCTACTTCCTCGCGCCGGTGATCGCGGTGATCCCAGCGTTCCTGACCTTCTCGGTGATCCCGTTCGGCCCGGTCGTGAACATGTTCGGCCGGCACACCCCGCTGCAGCTGACCGACATGCCCGTCGCGGTGCTGTTCGTGATGGCGATCGCCTCGATCGGCATCTACGGCATCGTGCTCGGCGGCTGGTCCTCCGGCTCGACGTACTCGCTGCTCGGCGGTCTGCGCTCGAGTGCCCAGATGATCTCCTACGAAGTCTCGATGGGGCTGGCCCTGGTCGCGGTCTTCCTCTATGCCGGCTCGATGTCGACCTCGGAGATCGTCGCCTCCCAGCACAAGTTCTGGTTCGGGGTGATCCTGGCGCCGTCGTTCGTGATCTACGTGATCTCGATGGTCGGCGAGACCAACCGGGCGCCGTTCGACCTCCCCGAGGCCGAGGGCGAGCTGGTCGGCGGCTTCCACACCGAGTACTCCTCGCTCAAGTTCGCGCTGTTCTTCCTCGCCGAGTACATCAACATGGCGACCGTCTCGGCGCTGGCCACGACGCTCTTCCTCGGCGGCTGGCGAGCGCCGTTCTGGATCGACACCTTCTGGGCCGGCGCCAACCACGGCTACTGGCCGTTCCTGTGGTTCATGGGCAAGGTGCTGTTCTTCATCTTCATCTTCATCTGGCTGCGCGGCTCGCTGCCGCGGCTGCGCTACGACCAGTTCATGGCCTTCGGCTGGAAGCGGCTGATCCCGATCTCGTTGCTGTGGATCATCGCGGTCGCGACGATCCGCACGATCAACCTCAACGGCGGCTTCAACCGGAGCTACCTGTACGGCGCGATCGGGGTGCTGGTGGTGCTCCTGATCGTGCTGTTCTTCGTCGATGAGAAGCGCGCGGGCGATCTCGAGGACGACGAGGACGAGGCGCCCTTCGACGCGTTCGCAGGCGGCTACCCGGTCCCGCCGATGTCCGCGGTCGCAACCGCTACCGGTCCTCTCGCTGGACAACTCAATGCAGACGACGGAGGGGCGCGCTGATGGCAACGCTCAAGGAGCAGTTCTGGGACCCGGTAGCCGGGTTCGGCGTCACCTTCCGGACGATGTTCCGCAAGGTCGTCACCGAGCAGTACCCGTTCGAGAAGCTGCCGACCGCACCGCGGTTCCACGGCCGGCACCAGCTCAACCGCTGGCCCGACGGCCTGGAGAAGTGCATCGGCTGCGAGCTCTGCGCCTGGGCCTGCCCGGCCGATGCGATCTACGTCGAGGGCGACAGCAACGTCGACGGCGAAGGCGACGAATCCGGGCGGTTCTCTCCCGGGGAGCGCTACGGCCGCGTCTACCAGATCAACTACCTGCGCTGCATCCTGTGCGGACTCTGCATCGAGGCCTGCCCGACCCGGGCGCTGACGATGACCAACGAGTACGAGCTGGCCGACACCACTCGCGAGAGCCTGATCTTCGAGAAGTCCGACCTGCTCGCGCCGCTGCTGCCCGGGATGGAGCTGCCACCGCACGCGATGCGGCTCGGTGACGACGAGGGCGACTACTACCGCGGCAACCTGCGCCGGATGGACTCTGAGGCCAGCACGGAGGGGGAGCACAGCTGATGGTGGCTTTCTGGATCCTCGCGCCCGTGATGACGATCTGCGCGCTCGGGATGCTCTTCGCCCGCAAGGCCGTGCATGCTGCGCTGCTGCTGGCGGTCGTCATGATCTCGCTGGCGGTGCTGTACCTCGTCCAGGACGCGCCGTTCCTGTTCGCCGTGCAGATCATCGTCTACACCGGCGCGATCCTGATGCTCTTCCTGTTCGTGGTGATGCTCGTCGGCGTCGACGCCTCGGACTCGGTCGTCGAGACGATCCGCGGGCACCGGCTGTTCTCGGTCATCGCGGGCCTGGCCTTCGGCCTGACGCTGGTGCTAGGGGTCGCACAGGTGTCCTTCGGCACCGCGATCGGCCTGGACAAGGCGAACAAGGACGGCAACATCCCCGACATCGCCCAGATCCTGTTCACCCGCTACGTCTTCGGCTTCGAGGTCACCTCGGCGCTGCTGATCACCGCAGCGCTGGGCGCTATGGTGCTCGCGCACCGCGAGCGGCTGACGCCCAAGCCGACCCAGGCCGACCTCGCCGCTCAGCGGCTCCGCGACTATGCCGAGAAGGGCACCCACCTCGGTCCGCTGCCTCCACCGGGTGTCTTCGCCCGGCACAACTCGGTCGACACCCCGGCACTGCTGCCTGACGGCAGCGCCGCCGAGGGATCGATCTCGCGGGTGCTGGCTGCCCGCGGCACGGTCAAGTCGGCGCCTGCCATCGCTGCTGACATCAAAGAGCTCGACATGCCCGGCACCGGGCCGCAGGAGGACTCATGAGCACGACGCCCTTCATCGTCCTCTCGGCGATCCTGTTCACGATCGGGAGCATCGGGGTGCTGACCCGGCGCAACGCGATCGTGGTGTTCATGTGCGTCGAGCTGATGCTCAACGCGAGCAACCTGGCGCTGATCACGTTCTCGCGGGCCAACGGCAACCTCGACGGCCAGATCGCGGCGTTCTTCGTCATGGTCGTGGCCGCCGCCGAGGTGGTGGTGGGCCTTGCCATCATCATGACCATCTTCCGCACCCGCCGCTCGGCCTCGGTCGACGACGCGAGCCTGCTGAAGTACTGAGGGGACGACGACCGCCATGCTGAGCCTCGAAGCAATGCACCTGCCCCCGACCGTGGGCACCGTCCATGCCGACGGTGCCTTCTCACTGCTCTGGCTGGTGATCGCCCTGCCCGCTCTCGGTGCGGCGATCCTGCTGCTCGGCGGCAAGGCGACCGACAAGTGGGGCCACCTGCTCGCCACGGCTGCCGTCGTGCTCTCGTTCGTGCTCAGCCTGGTGCTGTTCTTCGACCTCGCCGGCCGGCACTCCGGCGACCGGCAGGTCAACCAGCACCTGTGGACCTGGTTCACCGCCGGCACCTACCGGGTCGACTTCGGTCTGCTCTACGACCAGCTGTCCGCGGTCTTCCTGCTGCTGATCACCGGTGTGGGTGCGCTGATCCACGTCTACTCGATCGGCTACATGGCGCACGACGAGCGACGGCGCCGCTTCTTCGGCTACCTCAACCTCTTCGTCGCCGCGATGCTGATCCTGGTCCTGGCCTCCGACTACGTCGGGGTCTTCCTCGGTTGGGAGGGCGTCGGCCTGGCGTCGTACCTGCTGATCGGCTTCTGGCAGTACAAGCCGACGGCGGCGGCCGCAGCCAAGAAGGCCTTCGTGATCAACCGGGTCGGCGACATCGGGCTCTCGCTCGGGGCTTCGCTGATCTTCGTCACCTTCGGCTCGACCTCGTTCGCCGCAGTCTCGGCCGCAGCCCCGCACGCGAGCCACGGCGCGCTGACCGCGATCGGACTGCTGCTCCTGCTGGCGGCGTGTGGCAAGTCGGCTCAGTTCCCGCTGCAGAGCTGGCTGCTGGATGCGATGGAGGGCCCGACCCCGGTCTCCGCGCTGATCCACGCAGCGACGATGGTGACCGCTGGCGTCTACCTGATCGTCCGGTCCAACTTCATCTTCAGCCTTACCGACGACGCCCGCACGGGCGTGATCATCATCGGCTGCATCACCCTGCTGATGGGTGCTGTCATCGGTTGCGCCAAGGACGACATCAAGAAGGCGCTGGCCGGATCGACGATGAGCCAGATCGGCTACATGGTGCTCGCCGCAGGCCTGGGCCCGGCCGGGTACGCCTTCGCGATCTTCCACCTGCTGACTCACGGCTTCTTCAAGGCCAACATGTTCCTCGGCGCGGGCTCGGTGATGCACGGGACGAACGACGACGTGAACATGCGCCACTACGGCGCCCTGCGCAAGGCGATGCCGATCACGTTCGCGACCTTCGGAATCGGCTACCTCGCCATCCTCGGGGTGCCGCCGTTCGCCGGGTTCTGGTCCAAGGACAAGATCATCGAGGCAGCGTTCGGCGACAACTTCGTGGTCGGCCTGTGCGCCCTGATCGGCGCCGGTGTCACGGCCTTCTACATGACCCGGCTGATGCTGCTGACCTACTTCGGCCCGGAGTCGAGCGGGAGAGGCGAGCGGTGGCAGAAGGACGTCAACCCGCACGAGTCTCCGAACGTGATGACCTACCCGCTGATCGCGCTGGCGACGCTTTCCGCGCTCGGTGGCCTCTTCGCCGTCAATGGCTGGATCACCCACTGGCTCTCGCCGGTCGTGGGCAACCGGCCACACGATGACCTGGGCATCCCGAGCATCGTGCTGAGCCTGATCGTCCTTGCGGTGGTCGCAGTCGGGGTCGCGGTCGCGGTGCAGCTGGTCGGCCGCAGGCCGGTCCCGCTCGTCGCACCGGAGAAGGTCTCGGTGCTCACCCGGGCTGCTCGCGCCGACCTCTACGGGGACGCCTTCAACGACGAGGTGATCATCAGGCCCGGTGTCGCCGGCATCCGCGGCCTCGGCATCTTCGACCGCTCCTTCATCGACGGGATCCCCGAGGGCATCGCGGTCGCACTGACGGCAATCTCGATGACGTTCCGCAGGGTCCAGAACGGCATGGTCCGCTCGTACGCGCTCGCGATCCTGGGCGGCGCCGCGCTGGTCCTGCTGGCGCTGCTGGCGGTGAGCTTCAAATGACTGTGATCTTGCAACGTCGATCCGTCACGACCATCCCGACCAGGCAGGTGTCCCGATGAACTTCCCGTGGCTGACCGTGATGCTGGCGCTACCGATCGCCGGTGCGCTCGGGACCGCGCTGCTCCCGCGGACGATCTCCGGCACCGTGGTGAAGCAGTTCGCCCTGGGCGTCTCCCTGGTCGACCTCGTCCTCGGTGTCGTGGTGGCCCTGCGCTTCCACAACCACGGCGGCACCCAGTTCACCGAGAACCACCAGTGGATCAAGTCGTTCGGGGCGCACTACGCCCTCGGCGTGGAGGGCCTCGGGCTCTCGCTGATCCTGCTTACCGTCATCCTGACGCCGGTCGTGATCCTGGCCTCCTGGAACGACGGCGACGACGGCCGCTGGGGCCCGAAGCCGTTCTTCGCCTGGATGCTCGCGCTCGAAGGCCTGGCGGTCGGGGTCTTCGCTGCCACCGACGTCTTCCTCTTCTACGTCTTCTTCGAGGCGACCCTGATCCCGATCTACTTCCTGATCGGCGGGTACGGCGGACCCAACCGCGCACGCGCCGCGGTGAAGTTCCTGATCTACAACCTGTTCGGCGGCCTGATCATGCTCGCCGCGGTGATCGGCCTCTATGTCGAGTCGGCGAAGACCAAGGCCGGCCCGTCGTACCTGCTCTCCGACCTCGCGCACGTGCACTTCGGGACCGACGTCGGGCGCTGGCTGTTCCTCGGCTTCATGGTCGCCTTCGTCGTCAAGGCGCCGCTGTTCCCGGTGCACACCTGGCTGGCCGACACCTGCGAGGAGGCGACCCCGGGCACCTCGGTGCTGCTGGTCAGCATCCTGGACAAGATCGGCAGCTTCGGGATGGTCCGGTTCTGCCTGACGCTGTTCCCCGAGGCCACCCACTGGGCGACGCCGGCGGTGGTGGTGCTCGCCACGATCAGCATCATCTACGGCGCGCTGATGGCGATCGGCGAGGACAACATCCCGCGCCTGATCGCCTACACGTCGGTCTCGCACTTCGGCTTCATCGTGCTCGGCATCTTCGTGCTCAACAGCCAGGGGCTGGCGGGTTCCGACCTGTACATGTTCAACCACGGGCTCTCCACCGCCGCGTTGTTCCTGGTCGGCGGCTACCTGATCAAGCGCCGCGGCTCGGCCTCGATCAGGGACTTCGGGGGAGTGGAGAAGGTCGCCCCGGTGCTGGCCGGCCTGCTGCTGATCTCCGGCTTGGCGGTGCTGTCGCTACCGGGCCTCTCGCCGTTCGTCTCGGAGTTCCTCACGATCGTCGGTGCCTTCGTGTACTCGCCGTGGGCGGGTGCCTTCGCCGTCACCGGCATCGTGCTGGCCGCGATCTACGTGCTGCTGATGTACCAGCGGACGATGACCGGGCCGCTGCGCGAGGACAACGCCGGCATCACCGACCTGAACGTCCGCGAGATCGCTGCGGTGGTCCCGGTGATCGCGTTGATGGTGGTCCTCGGGTTCTTCCCCAAGCCGCTGACCGCGATGCTCAACCCCAGCGTCGACCACTCGCTCTCGCAGGTGGGCGCGCACGACCCGGCGCCGAAGGTTCCCAGCTCAGCGCCCGCCGATGAAGGGAGCGCGAAGTGAAGTTCACCGCCCCGCACCTCGAGTACTCCCAGCTCGCGCCCGTGCTGATCATCCTCGCCGTGGCCACCATCGGCGTCCTGGTCGAGGCCGCGGTGCCGCGCGCGCAGCGCTACCTGGTCCAGACGGTTCTGGCCATCGTCGGCATGCTGGTCGCCCTGGGAGACACCTTCTGGGTCTTCGGCAAGCTGCACCCGTGGAGCGGTACGGCCCACCTCGGCCATGTGGTCGCCCAGGGCTCCTTGTCGGTAGACGGTCCCGCCGTCTTCTGCTGGATCCTGGTCCTGGTCTTCTCGCTGCTCAGCGTGCTGCTCTTCGCCGAGCGCCGGCTCGAGGGCGGCGTCACGGCGTTCGCCGGCCAGGCCTCGGCACTGCCCGGGACCGCCGCGGAGCGGGAGGCCTCGACCCGCGGACTGGAGCACACCGAGGTCTTCCCGCTGATGATGTTCGCCGTCGCCGGGATGATGATCTTCCCGGCC
Organism: Marmoricola sp.; assembly: GCA_036272095.1. GTDB lineage: Bacteria > Actinomycetota > Actinomycetes > Propionibacteriales > Nocardioidaceae > Marmoricola. Next base: position 16,096 of record DATAZI010000056.1, read on the forward strand.
GCTGACGACCTGATCACGATGTTCGTCGGCCTCGAGGTCCTCTCGCTGCCGCTGTACCTACTCTGCGGCCTGGCCCGGCGCCGGCGCCTGCTGAGCCAGGAGGCGGCGATGAAGTACTTCATGCTGGGCGCCTTCAGCTCCGGCTTCTTCGTCTACGGCATGGCGCTGGTCTACGGCTACTCCGGCTCGATGCAGCTGGACAAGATCGCCTTCGCGGTCTCCAGCCAGAGCGGTGCGCACGCCTTGCTGCTGGGCGGGATGGGGATGCTCGCGGTCGGCTTGTTCTTCAAGGTCGGCGCGGCCCCGTTCCAGGCCTGGGTGCCGGACGTCTACCAGGGTGCGCCCACGTCGGTGACCGCCTTCATGGCCGCCGGCACCAAGGTGGCCGCCTTCGGCGCCCTGTTCCGGCTGTTCTACGTCGGCTTCGGTGGCGCCCGCTGGGACTGGCTCCCGATCGTCTGGATCGTCGCGATCACCACGATGGTCGTCGGCTCGGTGATGGCACTGGCGCAGACCGACGTGAAGAGGCTGCTCGCCTACTCCTCGGTCGCACACGCCGGCTTCATGCTGACCGCGTTCCTGGGCATCCGGTCGTTGGGTGACATCGGCTCCGGCGACATCCAGCCGGTCCAGGCGATCCTGTTCTACCTGACCACCTACGGTCTGACGAACATGGCGGCGTTCGCGATCGTGACGCTCGTCCGCGACTCCGGTGGCGAGGCCACCTCGATGGCGGCCTGGACCGGGCTCGGCAAGAAGTCGCCGCTGGTCGCGGGCACTTTCGCCTTCCTGCTGCTCGGCCTCGGCGGCATCCCGCTGACCAGCGGTTTCACGGCGAAGTGGGCCGTGTTCGCCTCGGCGATGAGTGCCGGGGCCTGGCCGGTTGTCATCATCGCCGTGATGGGCTCGGCGGCTGCGGTGTTCTTCTACGTGCGCGTCATCGTGCTGATGTTCTTCACCGACGGCGGCCACGCCGCCGGCGAAGGACCCACCGTGGCAGTGCCCAGTCCGATGACCTCGGTGGTGATCGCGGTAGGTGCTGCGGGCACGCTGGTCCTGGGCGTCGTGCCGGGTCCGCTTCTCGATCTGCTTGGTCGTGTAGGAGAATTCATCAGGTGACCTCCTCGCCCCTGCCCCTGCCGATCCTCGACGCCGATCTCGAAGCGCGTCTGCGTGCTCGGATGGTCGAGGTCGAGGAGGCGCTGCTGGGCCACGTGGAGAGCGAGGCGGCGTTCGTCACCAAGGCAGCACGACACTTGATGGAGGCTGGCGGCAAGCGGTTCCGGCCGCTGCTGTGCTTCCTGGCCGCAGAGACCGCCGGCGGCCTGAGCGACGAGCAGGTGACCGACGTCCTGACTGCGGCCTGCGTGGTCGAGCTGACCCATCTGGCCTCGCTGTACCACGACGACGTCATGGACGAGGCTGCGTTGCGACGTGGTGCTGAGTCGGCGAACGCGAGGTGGGACAACCACGTCGCCATCCTCACGGGAGACTTCCTCTTCGCCCGCTCCTCCGAGCTCACCGCCGCATTGGGACCCGAGGCGGTGCTGATCCAGGCGCAGACCTTCTCCCGGCTGGTCGAAGGGCAGATCCTCGAGACGCTCGGGCCCAGCGAGACCGACGATGCGCTCGCCCACTACCTCCGGGTCGTCGCCGGCAAGACCGGCTCGCTGATCGCGACGTCGGCCCGGTACGGCGCGATGTTCGGCGGCGCCGACGAGGAGATCGTCACTGCGCTGACCGAGTTCGGCGAGCGGGTCGGGGTGGCCTTCCAGCTCTCTGACGACATCCTGGATATCGCCTCGGAGAGCGACGAGTCCGGCAAGACCCCCGGCACCGACTTGCGTGAAGGCGTCCCGACCCTGCCGGTCCTGTTCGCGCTCCGCTCGACCGATCCGGCGGACGCCCGCCTGCGTGAGCTGCTCTCAGGAGATCTGTCGCAGGACGGTCCGCACGCCGAGGCGCTGAGCCTGCTGCGCGCGCATCCGGCGATGATGCAGGCCCGCGACTACGTCTCCGGCGAGGCAGCAGAGGGCAAGAAGCTGCTCGAGGCGCTGCCGCAGGGGCCAGTGCGGACTGCTCTCGAGGCCTTCGCCGACCTCGTCGCCGACCGGACCAGCTGACCGCCGCCCAGGCTGCTTAGCCGCCTCAGCTGGCAGCGGGTTCGCCGCCGGCGGAGCGTTCGCGCAGTAGGAAGCCGGCAAGCACATGCGACCGCGCCTGCAACGGCGTGAGGCCGTAGACGTGGCGCATCGAGCGCTGCAGGGTCCGCGGCGAGCCGAGCCCGGTAGCACTCGCAACCTGCGCTAGGTCCGGGACGGCCCTGGGGTCGTCGGTGAGCATCTGGACGGCTGACGCGACCCGCTGCCGGCGAACGTAGGCGGCGATCCCGCCGTGCTCGGTGAACAGCGATTGCAACGTACGCCGGGAGAGCCGGACGTCGGCAGCGATCGTCGTCGTGGTCATCGTCGGATCGGCGAGGTTGTCGCTGATGTGCTGCACCACCGAGCCGAGCCGGGGGTCGGGCGAGCCGTCCTGCTGGCCGAGCGCCCAGGTCACCATCAGCACGAAGGAGTGGACCGTGTCGAGGTCGTACCCGCCGAGGATCGGGCGGCTTCCGGCGAGTCTCCTGCGCTCGTCCTCGCCCGTTCCGGAGAGGTTCGCGATCGGATTGTCCTGGCCGTCCAGCCAGACAGGCGTGGCCGACCTGATGGCAGCACGGACGACCTTCGAGGTCGGGCCCTCGAACCTCGTAGGGCGCTGCAGGTCCACGGCGCCCTCGACGAGGTCGACATCCTCGAACAGGCAGTGGACCAGCCGGAGGTCGGCGACCTCGGAGACGGCCAGGCGCCACTCACTGCTGCTGCGGACGGCCCAGGGTGTATTGGCCGGGATCCGGAAGCTCGCGGTCAGGGTCCGAAGGGCCGCGGGTGCAGTGCAGAGACCGAAGGTGACGCCACGCTGCTGCTCGGGCTGGGTGCGAGCGAGCAGCCCGACGACTCCGGGCCGGAGTCGACCCCGGAACGCGAAGGCTGCGCCGTTTCGCCGGAACGCACGTGGACGGCAGGCAGGGTCTACCTGCACTGGGTCCTCGTGCTGCTCGGGGCCGGTTGGCCACCGTGGGGGAGCGAGCCTTGTCGGAGTTCGAGTCGTTGGTCGGTCGCCGATCGACTGCACGTTCAAGGTCCTCCCCAGGTCCGGATCATCGCCCTGCGGACAGGGCGGCGCACCCCTCATAGACCCGTCGAAGGGTGGGGGATCACGCAGAAAAGCGAAGGCATTTCGCCTGACGGCGTCGATGGCGGACGCCGGCGCCAATCCGGTACGAAAACGACATCCTGCGCAACCAGACTCATTGAAAAGTTGATCGACACACGAGGATTGCCGCCGTCTGGTCGTCCTGGCTGGACCGGTGGCACAACGTCGGAGGAGGGACCCGCGTGGAGGCGCTTCGCTCAGGTCGCTTCTGGACCGCACGGTCGTGCTGGCACGAGCCAGACGACTGCCACCGAGGCAGGGACGCAGCGCGTCCCACGAGCTTGGAGAGGCGTACCGACCAAGTGCGCCACTCCAAGGGTGCCTGAGGGTTGCAGGTTCGCAGTCGGCCACGTCCAGACAGCCACGGGAGCACCCCCCGGCGCTCGTGGCTGGTGGTCGGCGATCCAACCGGACCGCCCCTCAGGCACCCGTTCTCGATCCGAGTGAGCGTGGTAGCTGTCTCGGTGCTCGCCTTGGCATGCGCAGGCTGCTCGGGAAGCCCACTGGCTTCGGCGGTGACCGGTGCAGCGGCCGCTACGGCACCGGCAGCTACTTCTGCCCCAGCGGCGAAGCCACCGGGCAGCGGCGCTCCCCATGAGCTGGCGGCCCTGCACGCCGAGCTCGCCCAGGTCCGGGCGGTCCGGGTCCACTGGACGACCTCGGGCTCGACCAGTACCGGTTCGACCGGTCTTGGTCGGACCGGTCTTGGTCGGACCGGTCTTGGTCGGACCGGCACCGGCGACATTGTCGGGACCAGCGACCTGGCCACGGGTGCGTTCTCGGCGGCGGCCGCACTCGGGCACGGGCAGGTCCTCCGGATGATGCGCCAGGGCAGCCTCACCTGGACGATGGCGCCTCGCGGCTACTGGGCGGCCGTCGGCTATACACCGTCCTCGGCCCGGCGCGCGGCCAGCAGGTGGGTCGTCGCGGAGGCGCGAGATGTGGCGCGGCTGCTCGCAGCGATGGATCCTGGAACGCTGATCCGGGCAGTACGTGCCCACAGTCCGGGGGACGTCGTTGCCTACGGTCCGGTGACCTCCGGACCATTGCGCGGTGATCGGGTGCTCGTATTCCGGCCCGTTGGTGGCCAGGTCCAGAAGGTTTTCCTCAGCAGCGGAGCGAGCCCGCGGCTGATCCGGATCACCAGCGCTGGCGTCAGCACGGTCACGACCGTCGATGTCCTCGGCTTTCCTCACCGATTCCGCGTCCACGGGCCACAGGCTGCGGGCCGGTGACGGGCCCAGTGCGCGGAGAACCAGTGCGCGGAGAACCAGTGCGCGGAGACCTAGTGCGCAGTCGGCCGCAGCGTCAGGGTCCGCACATTGTCAGTGAGGTCGTCGTCGACGACGCCGGGAGCCGGCGTCACGGCTGCCGTGAAGGTGGAGTTGTCGAAGACCCGCAAGTCGAAGGCCAACGGACCCGATCCAACCCCGGAGTACACGCAGCTGTAGCGCGCCGTCGCGAAGGCGGTGCTGTCGAACCAGTTCAGCGTGGGGGAGCCGCACACCCACCCGGTCCCCGCGGTGAGGGCAGCCCCGGCCCACGCGGCCTTGTCGGCCGTGATGATCAGCGTGGTCCCGTCGACCGCGCCGGCGACGGGGACGGTGACCTCCTGCCAATGCAGCCCGCCACGCACCGTGTCGGTGGCCGTCGGCTCGCCGAGGCTCAGAGCTGGCGCCGGCACATCGGTGATGGTCGGGCCGCTGGACGGACTGCCGGTGTCGCTCGGGCTCGGGCTGGAGGTGGGGTCGTCGGTGGGGCTGTCGCTTGCCGTCGGTGAAGTCGGTGAGGTCGGTGAGGTCGGCGAGGGAGACGTCGTCGGTGTCTTCGTGGTCGGCACGGCGGTGGCCGACGGCGATGACTGAGAGGCCGATGGAGCGGGAGCTGCGGGAGCACTGCGTCGGGCGGTCGACGGAGTGGCGGCGGGGGCGGCCTGTTGCGGCATGGGGGAGACCCGGTGCTGTGGCGGCCTCCCGTGCCCGACGTCGTTGACGATCGACCTCGTGGCGATGGCGTCAGGCTGGGCATTCGAGTGGCCATGGTGCGGATCGAGCACCTGGGCGGCAACCGCCACGCTGAGCAGTACCACCGCGCCCACGGCAGCGGTCTTGATAGCCAAGGCGGCCTGGGTGGAACCGAAGAAGCCCTTCCCCAAGGCTCCAGCCGCCTTCGCCGAAACGGCGGTGTGGCCGAACAGCGTGCCGGCTCCCGCAACGCCGAGCCCGCCGAGCACGAACGGCGCGAGCAGCGCCCCGAGGCTGGTGTCGACCTGGCGGAGCTCGAGGGCCGCGGTCGTGCATCGCGCGCACTCGGACAAGTGCTTGTCGACCTGCTTCCGGCGGCGTGGGGTGAGAGTGCCCCGCAGATAGCTGGGCAGCTGCTCGACCACCCGGCGGCAGTCGGGGTCGACGGTGTCGAGGAGGTGCTCGGCGAGGTAGGCCTGGCGCAGCCCGGCCCTGGCCCGGAAGGACAGCGACGCGACGGCGTTCGCCTTGATGCCGAGATGCAGGCTCACCTCCTCGTTGGGCAGGCCCTCCACCGAGGTCAGCCACAGTGCCGCCTGCCAACGCTCCGGCAACTGGTTGAAGGCCCGGCAGATGGCAGCCTGGTCGAATCGGACGTCGGGGTCCTCGATGACCGGCATCATCCGGCCGATCGGCTCGTGGTCGGGGACGAGGTCCTCACGGTTGCCGGCTCGGATCGCGTTGAGGTGGCTGGTGCGCACGGTCGTCAGCAGGTAGGCGCGGAAGGCGACGTCTGGGCCCTTGCCGCGCTGGAGCAGGTCGAGGATCTTGGTGAAGGCCTCCGCGCAGAGGTCCTCGGCGCGCTCAGCGTCGGCGAGCCGACGGGCGTACCGGATGGCAACGTCGCGGTGACGCAGGAAGAGCTGCTCGAACGCGTCGGAGTCTCCGGCACGCACGAGCGTGATGAGCTCGGGATCGCTCGGAGCCTCGTGGCCGGCGTCGAAGGTGGGTGGGTGGTCTGGATTCTCGAGTCCTGTCATGACAGGGATAGAGACACCGCGGGGGAGGCTCGATCACGACGAAACGAATGTGACCCGGATCACATCTTGTTTCAGCCGTCGCTGGTGCCGGATGGACTCGAGGGTGAAGATCGCCAGTGCGATCCAGACCAGGATGAAACCGGCCCAGCGCATCGTGGTCATCTTCTCGTCCAGGAACGTGACCCCGAGCAGGAACTGGAGGACCGGCGCCAGGTACTGCAGCAGGCCGAGCGTCGTCATCGGGACCCGGATCGCTGCGGCGCCGAAGAACAACAGCGGGATGGCGGTCACCAGGCCCGTCAGCGCCAGCAGCAGCGCGTGCCCGATGCCGTACCCGATGACATGGCTCTGCCCGCGCACCCCGATCCAGACGAGGTAGGAGACCGCGAGCGGAGCGAGTACCAGCGTCTCGAAGGTGAGGCTCTCGACGGCCTCGACTCCGGCCTGCTTCTTCGCCAGGCCGTAGGTGCCGAAAGAGAACGCGAGCACGAGGGCGACCCACGGTGGGTGGCCGTACTCGATCGCCAGCCCGACCACGGCGCTCGAGGCGATCGCGACCGCGACCCACTGCGCCCGGCGCAGCCTCTCGCCGAGCACGAGCACGCCCATCAGCACCGTCACCAGCGGATTGATGAAGTAGCCGAGCGAGGTCTCCACGACGCGGTGGTGGTTGACGCCCCAGATGTAGGTCCCCCAGTTGATGGCGACCACGACGGCGGCGAGCGTGAGCAGTCGGCGGGACCGGCGGTCGGCGAGCACCGCCCGCAGCTGCGGCGACCGGCCCGTCGCCAGTAGGACGGCAGCCATCGTGAGCACCGACCAGGCGACGCGGTGGCTGAGGATCTCCAATGCCCCGGCCGGTTTGAGCAACGGCCAGTAGAGCGGGAACAGGCCCCAGAGCAGGTAGGCAGCGATGCCGGAGAGAAAGCCCTTGCGCTGCTCGGTCACCCGCGAAGCCTAGGCTCCTTCGAGCCGGCTCACAGGACGGTCCAGGTGTCCTTGCCGTTGATCAGGGCGCCGAGGGCGGCGGTGGTGTCGCTACCGTCGCCCGTGCCGAGGGTGGCCTGCGCGGTGGCGACCTGCTGGCGGGCGCCATCGTCGTACGTCGGACGCTCGACCGAGCGGAAGATGCCGATCGGGGCCTGGTGGAGCACGCCGGCATCGGTGAGCCGGGAGAGTGCGAACGCCGTCGTCGGGTCCGGGTTGTGCGCGTCGTGGACCAGGACGTCGGGGCTGTTGCCTGCCACGACCTCGACGCCGCCGGAGGACGATCGCGCGATGCCCTTGGTGCCCAGGCCATCCTCGCCGAGCACCCCGAATCGGATCGCCTGGCCGTGCTCGAGAGGAATGATCGCGTCGGCCTTGGTGTCGTTCTCCTTGACGGCGTCGAAGGCGCCGTCGTTGAAGATCGGGCAGTTCTGGTAGATCTCGACGAGCGACGTACCGCGGTGGGCCGCCGCGGCGGACAGGACGGCCGTGAGGTGCTTGCGGTCCGAGTCGATGGTGCGAGCCACGAAGCTCGCCTCGGCGCCGAGGGCGAGCGACACCGGGTTGAAGGGGTGGTCGACCGAGCCGACCGGCGTGGACTTGGTGATCTTGCCGGTCTCGGAGGTGGGCGAGTACTGGCCCTTGGTCAGACCGTAGATCCGGTTGTTGAACAGCAGGATCGTCATGTTCACGTTGCGGCGCATCGCGTGGATCAGGTGGTTGCCGCCGATGGAGAGGGCATCGCCGTCGCCGGTGACGACCCAGACGTTGATGTCCTCGCGGGCGGTCGCGATGCCGGTCGCGATCGCCGGAGCGCGGCCGTGGATCGAGTGCATCCCGTAGGTGTCGAGGTAGTACGGGAACCGGCTCGAGCAGCCGATGCCGGAGACGAACACGATGTTCTCGCGGCGCAGGCCGAGGTCGGGCAGGAAGCCCTGGACCGCAGCGAGGATCGCGTAGTCACCGCACCCGGGGCACCAGCGCACCTCCTGGTCGGCGGTGTACTCCTTGCGGTTCTGCGGCTCGTCCTTGGTCGGGACGCCGGCCAGGCCCGGGAAGGGCAGCTCTTGCGTGGTCACTTGACCGTCTCCTTCGCGCCGGTGCCGGCTTCGTGCGCGTGCACGTCGCCTGTCGTTGTGTTGATCAGGTCGGTGATCGCCTCCGCGAGCTCGGCCGCCTTGAGCGGCATGCCGTTGACCTGGTTGTAGCCGACGACGTCGACGAGGTACTTCGCACGGATGAGCAGCGAGAGCTGGCCGAGGTTCATCTCCGGGATCATCACGGCGTCGTACTTCTTGAGGATCTCGCCGAGGTCCTTGGGGAACGGGTTCAGGTGCCGCAGGTGCACCTGGGCGACATCCATGCCGGCCTTGCGGACCCGGCGGGCGGCGGCGCCGATCGGGCCGTACGTCGAGCCCCAGCCCAGCACGAGCACCTTGGCCCGTCCTTGACCAGCAGGGCCGGACGGGTCGTCGACCTCGAGCGGGGGCAGCGACTCGGCGATCCGGTCCACCTTGGCCTGGCGGATCCGGACCATGAAGTCGTGGTTGGCGGGGTCGTAGGAGATGTTGCCGTGGCCGTCGCCCTTCTCCAGGCCGCCGATCCGGTGCTCCAGGCCCGGCGTGCCCGGGATGGCCCATGGGCGCGCCAGGGTCTCCTCGTCGCGGATGTAGGGCCAGTACTCCTCGGACGTGCTGCCGTCCTTGGCAGTGACGGTCTTGTTGGTCTCCGTCGCGAAGGCCGGGTCGATCTTCGGCAGCGACTCGACATCGGGGATCGACCACGGCTCGGAGCCGTTGGCGAGGTAGCCGTCGGAGAGCAGCATCACCGGGGTGCGGTAGGTGACGGCGATCCGGACGGCCTCGATGGCGGCATCGAAGCAGTCACCCGGCGACTGCGGCGCGACGATCGGGATCGGCGACTCGCCGTTGCGCCCGAACATCGCCTGGAGCAGGTCGGCCTGCTCGGTCTTGGTCGGCAGGCCGGTGGACGGCCCGCCGCGCTGGACGTCGATGATCAGCAACGGGAGCTCGGTCATCACGGCCAGGCCGATGGTCTCGGACTTCAGCGCGATGCCCGGTCCGGAGGTGGTGGTGATGCCCAGCGAGCCGGCGAAGCTCGCTCCGAGGGCGGCGCCGATGCCGGCGATCTCGTCCTCGGCCTGGAACGTCGTGATCCCGAACCGCTTGTGCTTGCTCAGCTCGTGCAGGACGTCGGAGGCCGGGGTGATCGGGTAGGTGCCCAGGAAGATCGGCAGGCCCGACTGGACGCCGCCGGCGATGAGGCCGTAGGAGAGTGCCAGGTTGCCGGAGATGTTGCGGTAGGTGCCCGGGTTCATCTTGGCGGGCTTGATCTCATAGGAGACGACGAACGCCTCGGTGGTCTCCCCGAAGTTCCAGCCGGCCTTGAACGC
>DATAZI010000057.1:0-61076 GCA_036272095.1 Marmoricola sp.
ATAACTCAATAGAGTTTCGGCGGCCATAGCGAACGGGAAACACCCAGCTCCATTCCGAACCTGGAAGTTAAGCCGTTCAGCGCCGATGGTACTGCAACCGGGAGGTTGTGGGAGAGTAGGACGTCGCCGGACAATTTTTAGCAAGGGTCGCCCCTACGGGGGCGGCCCTTGCGCCTTTTCTAGGCTTGGCACCATCAGCTCGGCTCTACCCAACTCAGCTTCACCAACTTAAGAGTGTCGGTTCAATCAGGAGGCCCCCCCGTGGCAGACGATCGCCAGTCCAGGAATTCCCGCCCCGCGCGCAGCGGGAGCGGTCGTCCCGAGGGAGCACGTTCCTCCGGTTCGCGACCCGCACCCAGCCGGGACGGCGACAAGAAGCCGTACCCGAAGCGTGACGGCGACAAGAACCGTCCCTACAGCCGTGACCGCCGTGACGACAGCCGGCCGCCGCGTACTGACGCCGCTCGCACGGCTGACCAGCAGAAGTACGACGGCCCGGAGATTGCCGAGTGGATCACCGGCAAGGAGCTTGACCGATCGGTCGCCGACCAGCTGAAGTCGCTCCCCGAGAAGCTGATGCTCCGGGTTGCGCGCCACCTCGTCGCTGCGGGCGAGCTGCTCGACTCCGATCCGAAGACTGCCTACCAGCACACGCTGGCCGCTCGTGGGCGAGCCGGGCGCCTTGCGGTCGTACGTGAGGCCGTCGGCGAGGCGGCGTATGCGGCAGGGGAGTACGGCGAGGCGCTGGCCGAGCTGCGGTCGGCGAAGCGGATGAACGGCGCCCACGACTACGTCGCCATCATGGCCGACTGCGAGCGGGCACTAGGGCGGCCGGACCGTGCCCTGACGCTGCTCAAGAACACCCCGCGCGACAAGTTCGCGCCGCCGCTGCTCGCCGAGGTGCTCATCGTCGAGGCGGGCGCGCGCCGTGACCGCGGCGAGCTCGACGCCGCGCTGCGAACCCTGGAGAACGGCTCCTTGAACTCCAAGTCCCGTGCTCCATGGGTTGCCCGACTCCGGTACGCCTACGCGGAGACGCTGCTGGCGGCCAAGCGGCCGGAAGATGCGCTGGAGTGGTTCCACCGCACCGAAGCCGTCGATGTCGAGGAGATCACCGACGCCGGCGCCCGGGCTCTGGAGATCGAGCGCAGCCTCCCGAAGACATGACCGAGACCGCCTCAGACCCGCTGCCGCTCTCCGCGGCGTACGACGTGGCAGTGCTGGACCTCGACGGGGTCGTGTACGTCGGCGCCGACGCGGTCCACGGTGCGGTCACCGGCCTGAGGGAGGCCAGGGACGCGGGGATGCAGCTCGCCTTCGTCACCAACAACGCTTCCCGGCCGCCCTCGGACGTGGCCGTCCACCTGACCGCAATCGGGATCCCGGCCGACCCCGCGGACGTCGTCACCAGCGCCCAGGCTGCCGCGGGTCTGATGGCTGCGGAGGTGCCGGCTGGGTCGACGGTCTTCGTGATCGGCGGACCCGGCCTGCACGAGGCTCTGCGAGAGCGCGGGCTGGAGCCCACGATCGACACAGGCGATGAAGCCGTGGGCGTCGTGCAGGGCTTCGGCCCGGACATGCCGTGGCGCCAGGTGATCGACGGAGCGCTGCTGGTCCGCGAAGGCCTGCCCTGGATTGCGAGCAACACCGATCTGACGGTGCCGACCAAGCGCGGTCCCGGCCCCGGCAACGGCACGCTTGTCCGGCTCGTTGCCGACTTCGCCGGCAGGGAGCCGCGCGTCGCAGGCAAGCCGCAGCCGCCGCTGTTCGAAGAGACCCTGGCGCGCGTCGGCGGCGAGCACCCGCTAGTCGTCGGCGACCGGATCGACACCGACATCGAGGGTGCCATCGCCGTCGGCTGGGACAGCCTGCTGGTGATGAGCGGAGTGACCGGCCTCGCCGACCTCGCCAGCCTGGCACCGGAGCTGCGGCCGACGTACGTCGGCGCGCACCTGGGCTGTCTGGGTACGGCGATGCGGCCTGTCGTGGCACAGGAGCAGAAGGTCACGGTCGAGGGCTGGACGGCGTCGGTGACCGAAGGCCGCCTGGTCGTGACCGGGGACGGCGACGTGCACGCGTGGTGGCGGGCTGTCGCGGCAGCACTCTGGGGCTACCTCGACAGTGCCGGTCGGCCTGCGGCGACCGACCGCGCCGAGCCCGGTAGCGTGGTGCCATGACCGACCTGTCCCTCGAGAGCGCCGACGACGACTTCTCCGACGACCTCAGCGACGACCTCAGCGACGACGTCGCCGAGCCCGATCTGGATGCCTCGGATGAGGCAGACGAGGCTGAACGCGCCCGGCGTGAGGCACTGCTCGAGGACACTCCTGAGGAGATCGCCGCCCGCGCGCCGGGCCGCATCGAGACCGGCCACCCCGACGTCGACGCCGTCATCGTCTCGCTGGAGGCGTTGGACGCGCTGCCGGTCGACGAGCACGTCGCAGTCTTCGAGCAGGCGCACGAAGAGCTGCGCCGGACCCTGTCGGGCGCCGGCGACGACCGCTAGGCAGCGATGCCTCCCCGTCGACTCCGGCTCGACGCCGAGCTGGTCCGCCGTGGCCTGGCCAGGTCGCGCGAGCACGCCGCCGAGCTGATCGCATCCGGACGGGTCACGGTCGGCGGGACCCGGGCCACCAAGGCCGCTACCGCCGTGACCACCGACGCCGACCTGGTCGTGCGCGAGGACCCGGACCGTCCTGACTACGTCAGCCGCGGTGGTCACAAGCTCGCCGGCGCCTTAGCCGCTTTCGGCGCTGAAGGACTCGTTGTCACCGGCCGTCGCTGCCTTGACGCGGGCGCGTCCACCGGCGGGTTCACCGATGTCCTGCTGCGGGCAGGCGCGGCGGAGGTGGTCGCCGTCGACGTCGGCTACGGCCAGCTCGCCTGGTCGCTGCAGTCTGATGACCGCGTCGTGGTGCACGATCGCACGAACATCCGGGAGCTCACTGGTGAGCTGATCGGCGGGCCGGTCGACCTGGTGGTCGGCGACCTGTCCTTCATCTCCTTGAGGCTCGTGCTCGATGCGCTGATCGGCGTCACCCGCCCGGACGGCGACCTCGCGCTGATGGTCAAGCCGCAGTTCGAGGTAGGCAAGGAGCGCCTGGGCAAGGGCGGCGTGGTCCGCGATCCCGAGCACCGTGCCGCAGCGGTGCTGGCGATCGCCGAGGAGGCTGCGGCTCGAGGCTGGGGCGCCGTCGCGGTCGCGGTGAGCCCGCTGCCCGGGCCCTCGGGAAACGTCGAGTTCTTCCTCTGGCTTCGCGCCGGCCCACCGGCTATCGGCGCGAGCGAGATATCCACCGAGGCGAGCCGCTCCGTCTCGGTGTCCCCAGACGGTGAGAGGCTGTCACCGTGACCGGGGACAGCTCCGCAGACCAGGACGGCGTACGCCGCATCCTGCTGCTCGCGCACACCGGGCGTGACGAGGCTCGCCTGGTCGCCCGGAAGGTCGTCGCGGCCCTGTGCAGCCAGGGGCTCGTCGTCCGGGTGCTGGCCGACGAGGCCTCCGACCTCGGGCTGGACTCGCCCACGGGGCTCGAGGTGGTCGGAGAGGCGGGCGCAGCGGACGGATGCGAGCTCGCGGTCGTGATCGGCGGCGACGGGACGATCCTGCGGGCTGCCGAGCTGACCCGCGACTCCGGGACGCCGTTGCTCGGCGTGAACCTCGGCCACGTCGGCTTCCTCGCAGAGGCCGAGAGCGAGGACCTCGAAGCCACGATCGAGGCAATTATCGAGCGCACCTACACCGCGGAGGACCGGCTGACGATCGACGTCGCTGTCTTCCAAGGCAAGGAGCTGGTCGCCTCGACCTGGGCGCTGAACGAGGCCAGCATCGAGAAGGCCGCCCGTCAGCGGATGCTCGAGGTCGTGGTCGAGATCGACGGCAGGCCGCTGAGCCGCTGGGGCTGCGACGGCGTCGTGTGCGCTACCCCGACTGGCTCGACCGCCTACAACTTCTCCGCAGGCGGGCCGATCGTGTGGCCGGGCGTCGACGCCCTGTTGATCGTGCCGATCAGCGCCCATGCCTTGTTCGCCCGCCCGATGGTCGTCGCGCCGAGCTCGGTGCTGGCCGTCGAGGTGCTCGACTGGACCCAGGGCGCCGGTGTGCTGTGGTGCGACGGCCGGCGAACGGTCGAGCTCCCGCCTGGCGCCCGGATCGAGGTACGCCGCGGCGTCCAGCCGGTCCGGCTGGTGCGGCTGCACGAAGCGCCCTTCACCGACCGCCTGGTGGCGAAGTTCGACTTGCCTGTCGAGGGCTGGCGCGGTGGCGCCGAGCGACGTCGCAAGCAGCCGGAGACCGAAGGATGACAGGCCGAGAGGCGACAGGCCGAACGATGATGACGGAGGGCGCAGCGTGATCGAGGAGATCAGGATCGCCTCCCTCGGCGTCATCGACGAGTCGGTGCTCGAGCTCGGCCCCGGGCTCAACGTGGTTACCGGGGAGACGGGTGCCGGCAAGACCATGCTGGTGACCGCTCTCGGGCTGCTGCTCGGCGCGCGCGCCGACGCCGGGGCCGTGCGGAGCGGGGCGAAGTCGGCTCGTGTCGAGGGCATCGTCGCCGTCTCCGGTGGGCCGGTCGCCGACCTGGCGGACCAGCTTGGCGGAGAGATCGAGGACGGCACCCTGGTGCTGGCCCGGCAGCTCTCCAGCGAGGGACGCTCGCGAGCGTTCCTGGGCGGCGCCTCGGTGCCGGTCTCGGCGCTGCAGAGCGTCGCCGATCACCTGGTCGCGGTGCATGGGCAGTCCGACCAGCACAGGCTGCTGCAGGCGGCGGCGCAGCGCTCAGCGGTCGACGGCTTCGCCGGCGCCTCGGTTGCTGTGGTCCGAGAGCGCTACGCCGCGGCGTACGGCGAGCTCAAGGGCGTCGAGGCCGAGCTTGCCGAGGTCGTCGGTGCAGCGCGCGAGCGCGCCCGCGAAGCCGATGTGCTCCGCCTCGGCCTGGCCGAGATCGAAGCCGTGGACCCGCAACCGGGGGAGGACCTCGTCCTCGCCGCGGAGGAGTCGAGGCTCGGGTTCGCCGACACCTTGCGGACTGCCGCCGAGGCCGCCCGCGAGGCGCTGTCTTCTGAGGAGGAGAGCCCGGACGCGCTCGGCGCCGTCGGCGCAGCACGGCGTGCGCTGGACTCGGTGCGCGAGCACGACCCGGAGGCAGGCACCCTGGCCGACCGCGTGGCCGAGGTCAGCTATCTGCTCTCCGACGTCGCCGCGGACGTTGCGTCCTATGCCTCCGGCCTCGAGACCGATCCGGCCCGGCTTGCGGTGGTCTCCGACCGGCGCGCTGCCCTGACCACGCTGACCCGCAAGTACGGCGAGACGATCGACGAGGTGCTCGCCTGGGCGGCCGTCTCGGCAGAGCGGCTGCTGCTCCTGGACAATTCCGAGAGCCGGGCCGCCGAGCTGCGCACCGAGCAGGAGCGGCTGCGCACGTCGCTGGCTTCGCTCGCTCAGAAGCTCTCGACGGCGCGCCGGACGGTTGGGGCGACGCTCGCCAAGGCGGTCACCGAGGAGCTCTCAGCCCTCGCGATGCCGCATGCCCGGGTGGAGATCAGGCTGAGCCGCAGCGAGGATCCAGACGGGCTCGCCCTTGACGACGGGACCTGGCGGTTCACGGTCAACGGGATCGACCAGATCGAGATCCTGCTGGCCGCCAACACCGGCGCCGAGCCGCGCCCGTTGAGCAAGGGCGCCTCCGGGGGCGAGCTGTCCCGGGTGATGCTCGCCATCGAGGTGGTCCTGGCCGGCACCAGCCCGGTCCCGACCTTCGTCTTCGATGAGGTCGACGCCGGCGTCGGCGGCAAGGCCGCGGTCGAGATCGGGCGCCGGCTCTCGGCTCTGGCCGCTTCGGCCCAGGTCCTGGTGGTGACGCACCTCCCGCAGGTGGCGGCGTTCGCGGACCGGCACGTGGTCGTCGCGAAGACCAGCGACGGCCGGGTGACGACTTCGGGCCTCGAAGTACTCGACGATGCCGGCCGGGTCCGCGAGCTGTCCCGGATGCTTGCCGGGCTGGAGGCCTCCGAGACCGCGATGGCCCATGCCCAGGAGCTCCTGGACGTGGCTCAGCAGGCTCGCGACCTCCGCGGCTGAGGCATCGGCGCGGCCCGCCCGGGCAGACCCCGCTGCGACAAATCGGACCGCGCTCATGTGAAAATAGTCAAGTTATGAGGTTTCGCACGCGACGCGATGTCGCCCCGCCGCCGCCGGGGACGGTTCTCAAGGTTCGAGCCGACCGCGATTTCGCGACGCTGCTCGAACGGGCCGAGCCGGGCGACCTGCTGGTCCTCGAGCATCGCGACCTCGATGCCGAGACCGCGCGCTCGCTGCTCGAGACCCGGCCGTACGCCGTGTTGAACGCAGCCGAGTTCATCTCCGGCCGGTACGCCAACCTCGGGCCGCGGCTGCTGGTCGGCAACGGCGTACGGCTGCTGGAGGGCGATCGTGACCGGGTGCTGGCGCTGCGCAACGGGCAGAGCGTCCGGCTCGATGCCCGCACCCTGTACGACGGCGCGGTCGTCGCCGTGGACGTACGCGAGCTGACCGAGGACCAGGTGGCGGCCCGGATGGATGCGGCCCGGTCGGGGATGGCCAACCAGCTGGAGAGCTTCGCGCACACGGCCAGCGAGTTCCTCAAACGGGAGCAGGACCTGCTGTTGCACGGCAGCGGAGCGCCGACGCTGCGAGCACGGCTGCGCGACCGAGTGGTGGTCGTCGTCGCCGCCAGCGCGACGAGCGGCGAGGTGAGACGACTGCGCCGGTTCATCCGTGAGCAGAAGGCAGCCCTGATCGCCGTCGACTCCGGCGCCGATGCGGTGGTTGGTGCTCGGCTGCGGCCCGACGTACTGGTGCTCAGCCGCGCCGGGATGGTGCAGCCGAAGCCGCTGTCGCGCTGCCGCGAGGTCGTGGTCAACGACACCAGCACGGCGGCTCGCCGCCGTGCCGAGAAGCTCAACCTGCCGGTGCAGACGATCCAGACCAGCGCCGCCAGCGTGGACATCGCGCTGCTGCTGGCGCACCGCGGCGGCGCCCGGCTGGTCGTGCCGGTAGGCACGCCCGCGACGTTGGAGGAGTTCATCGACCGCGACCGCAGCGACCAGGCGAGCAGCGTGATGACCCGGCTACGGCTCGGCAGCATCCTGGTCGAGGGAGCCGCCGTGCCCTTGCTCTACACCGGCAGACTCAAACGGCGCCACGTCGCACTGCTGCTCCTCGTGGCTGTCGCCGTGCTCGCGGTCACCGTCGCCGCGACCCCGATCGGACAGGGCTGGTGGCACGACGTGCACCACCACCTGCCCGGCAGGCTCAGTGGCAACCTCCATCTCGGACGGCCGAATCTGTGAGGGCCGGACTGGTCCGGCTCGCTGTCGCGCTGCTCCTGGTCGCCCTGGGCGTCGGACTGGGCGCCGGCCCGCTGCAGCACGATGCCACCCGCCGGGACAAGGCGTTGAAGTCCGCTCGTGCCGAGGCAGCGGCCCGAGGCGCGAAGGTCGCCAGCTTGCAGGCGCGGGCGGCATACGCGGACTCCGTCGCCAAGGGCACCGCACCGGCCGTCCTGGCCGGCAAGCTGACCGGCCGCAGCATCACTCTGATCACGCTTCCGGGTGCCGATCCGACTGTGGTGGCCTCACTGCGCTCCCTGATCGCCGTAGCCGGCGGGCAGATCACTGCCTCGGTCCCGGTCACCGCGACGCTCGAGGACCCTTCCTCGCGCCAGCTGGTCGAGTCGCTGACCAGCCAGATGCTGACCCAGGCTCCCGACGTCACGGTGGCGACCACGGCCACCGGCTACCAGCGCTTCGGCGCGCTGCTCGCCCGGGCAGTAGGCGCACCGATCGCCTCCCACCTGCCGAAGGCCGCCGTCGACACCACGGCGATCAGCATCGCCTCCGGGCTCACCACAGCAGGCCTGCTGGCCAAGTCCTCGGTGCCGGCCCGCGGCGGACTAGCGCTCGTCGTCACCGGCCCGGACGCCGATGCCGCCCACAGCGCGGTGCTGGCGAGCATGGTCGACGCCTTCGCGCACGAGGTGCTCACCGTCGTCGCCGGACCGAGCACGGCTGCCGGGCCGGGCGGCCTGCTCGCCGCATTGCGCAAAGCGGCTGACCGGGCCTGCAGCACCGTGGACGGCGCCGATGCCGTGTCCGGCCAGGTCACGGCGGTCCTGGCCCTCGCGGTGCGGCCGCGCGGCGTCTCCGGCGACTTCGGCTCCGGAGCCGGTGCGAGCGCCGCGCTGCCACCCTCGTAGTACCTCGGCCCTGATACCTCGGGTAGATGTCAGGCAGGTGTCGGCGGCTCGATGGGCTGGTCCACCCGGTGCGTCGTGCGGAAGCCGCCGGGATTTGTTGATAGGGTCGAACCCCGTGGAGATGACGGACTTCTGGTTACCAGTCCAGCCGTCGCAGCCGCACCTCTTGCGAACCAGACACGGGAGTCACCTTGGCACCTAGCC
The DNA here is from genome assembly GCA_036272095.1 of Marmoricola sp. Taxonomy (GTDB): domain Bacteria; phylum Actinomycetota; class Actinomycetes; order Propionibacteriales; family Nocardioidaceae; genus Marmoricola. The sequence continues at coordinate 8,442 of DATAZI010000057.1, forward strand.
AGCCGACCAAGCACGTTTTCGTCACCGGCGGGGTTGCCTCCTCGCTCGGCAAGGGGCTGACCGCCTCCAGCCTCGGCAGCCTGCTGAAGTCGCGCGGCATGCGGGTGACCATGCAGAAGCTGGACCCGTACCTCAACGTCGACCCGGGGACGATGAACCCGTTCCAGCACGGCGAGGTGTTCGTCACCAACGACGGCGCCGAGACCGACCTCGACGTCGGCCACTACGAGCGGTTCCTCGACACCGACCTCAACCAGATCGCCAACGTCACCACCGGGCAGGTCTACTCCACGGTGATCGCCAAGGAGCGCCGCGGCGACTACCTCGGCGACACCGTCCAGGTGATCCCGCACATCACCAACGAGATCAAGGACCGGATCCGGGCGATGGGCACCAGCCCGGACGGCGAGCACATCGACGTCGTGATCACCGAGATCGGCGGCACCGTCGGCGATATCGAGTCGCTGCCGTTCCTCGAGGCAGCTCGGCAGGTCCGCCATGACCTCGGCCGGGACAACTGCTTCTTCCTGCACGTCTCGCTGGTGCCGTGGATCGGGCCGAGCCAGGAGCTGAAGACCAAGCCGACCCAGCACTCGGTGGCGGCGCTGCGGTCGATCGGCATCCAGCCGGACGCGATCGTCTGCCGCGCCGACCGGCAGCTGCCCGAGAGCATCAAGAAGAAGATCTCGCTGATGTGCGACGTCGATCAGGACGCGGTGGTCACTGCTGCCGATGCCGCGTCGATCTACGACATCCCGAAGGTGCTGCACAAGGAGGGCCTCGACGCTTACGTCGTACGCCGCCTGAACCTGCCGTTCCGTGACGTCGACTGGACGGCCTGGGATGACCTGCTCGAGCGGGTGCACCACCCCGACGAGGAGGTCACCGTCGGCCTGGTCGGCAAGTACGTCGACCTGCCGGACGCCTATCTCTCGGTCGTCGAGGCGCTGCGGGCCGGTGGCTTCGCGCACAAGGCGAAGGTCAACGTCTCCTGGATCCCCTCGGACCTGTGCGAGACGCACGAGGGCGCAGCCAAGCATCTCGCCGACGTCGACGCCGTCTGCGTGCCCGGCGGCTTCGGCATCCGCGGGATCGAAGGCAAGCTCGGTGCACTGACCTACGCCCGGACCAACCGGATCCCGACCCTCGGCCTCTGCCTCGGCCTGCAGTGCATGGTGATCGAGTACGCGCGCAACGAGGCCGGTCTGCTCGAGGCCGCGTCGACCGAGTTCGACCCCGACTGCGCCGAGCCGGTGATCGCCACGATGGCCGAGCAGACTGCGTTCGTCGAAGGCGCCGGCGACCTCGGCGGCACGATGCGGCTCGGCCTGTACCCGGCCAACCTCGAAGAAGGCTCGATCGTCCGGGCGACGTACGGCGCGGCGACCGTCGAGGAGCGGCACCGCCACCGTTACGAGGTCAACAACTCCTACCGCGACAAGCTCGAGCAGGCCGGGCTGGTCTTCTCCGGGCTCTCGCCCGACCACAACCTGGTCGAGTACGTCGAGCTGCCCGCCGAGGTGCATCCGTACTACGTCGCCACCCAGGCGCACCCGGAGCTCAGGTCCCGGCCGACCCGCCCGCACCCGCTGTTCGTCGGTCTGGTCGGCGCCGCGATCACGCGGCAGCGCGAGCTGCGGATCCCGATCGACGAGACCGGGCTGCGCCGGCACCCGGACGGCGAGTGACGGCAGTGCCTCCAGGGTCTTCAGGGCCCTCTGACGAGCCGCTGAGCTGGCCGGTCGCGGAGTCGAAGGTCATCCACGCCGACGACTGGGTCGTCTCGGTACGCCGCGACACCATCAGCCGGCCGGGCCACCCCGACGAGCTCTTCGGACGGCTGGTAGTCGCCGATCCTGGCGCCGTGGTGATCCTCGCCATCGACGAGGACGACCGGGTGGTCGTCGTACGCCAATACCGGCACCCGGCCCAGATGCGGTTGGTCGAGCTGCCCGCCGGCAAGCTGGACAAGCCGGGGGAGGACCCGTTGGTCGCCGCCCAGCGGGAGCTGCGTGAGGAGGCATCTCTCGAGGCCGCGGACTGGGTGCACCTGATGACCACCTGGGCCTCGCCGGGGATCACCTCCGAGACGCATGCCCTGTTCCTGGCGCGCGGCCTGCGCGAGATCCCGCGCGACTTCGACCCGCATCACGAGGAGGCCGACATGATCCTCGAGCGGGTGCCGCGCGAGGACCTCGTCGAGGCTGTTCTGGACGGCCGGGTCGCCGATGCCCCGCTGGTTACTGCCCTTCTCGCCTACGAGACACTCCGGGCTCGCGACCGTCTGTGAGCCGCACTGGCGGGCTTAAACTCCGATGACCGGCACGTCGTGCCGCCGAGTACTGGGAGGACCGCTGTGAGGGTCGGCGTACCGAAGGAAGTCAAGAACCACGAGTACCGGGTGGCGATCACCCCGATCGGGGTCCACGAGCTGGTGGCTCACGGCCACGAGGTGTTCGTCGAGCGCGACGCCGGGATCGGCTCCTCGATCCCCGACGCCGAGTACGCGGCCGCCGGCGCCAAGATCCTCGGGTCCGCGGACGAGGTCTGGGGCAGCGCCGAGATGGTGCTCAAGGTCAAGGAGCCCGTCGAGCAGGAGTACCACCGGCTGCGGCCCGACCTGGTGCTGTTCACCTACCTCCACCTCGCCGCCGACCGGCCGCTGACCGACGAGCTCGTCGCCCGGGGGACCACCGGTATTGCCTATGAGACCGTGCAGCTGCCCTCAGGCGGGCTACCGCTGCTGTATCCGATGTCGGAGGTTGCCGGCTGCCTGGCGCCCCAGGTGGGCGCCTACTCTCTGCTCAAGGCCGAGGGTGGCCGGGGCGTGCTGATGGGCGGCGTCGGCGGCGTCGCGAACGCCAAGGTGGTCATCATCGGGGCCGGCGTCTCGGGCCAGAACGCCGCGAACATCGCTCTCGGCATGGGCGCCGACGTGACCCTGTTGGACACCGACCTCGACAAGCTGCGGATGTCGTTCTGGCGCTACAACAACCGGGTGCACGGACTGGCGTCCTCCAAGCTCGCGATCCGCCAGCAGGTGCTGGAGGCCGACATGGTCATCGGCGCGGTCCTGATCCCCGGCGCGAAGGCCCCGAAGCTCGTCACCAACGACCTCGTCGCGGAGATGAAGCCCGGCTCGGTGCTCGTCGACATCGCGGTCGACCAGGGCGGCTGCTTCGAGGACACCCGGCCGACCACCCATGCCGACCCGACCTTCCAGGTACACAACTCGACGTTCTACTGCGTCGCCAACATGCCCGGAGCGGTGCCGAACACCTCGACGTACGCCCTGACCAACGCGACGCTGCCGTACGCCGTGGCGCTGGCCGACAAGGGCTGGGCGCAGGCCTGCCGCGACGACCGATCGCTGGCGCTGGGCCTGAACACCCACGCCGGCGCGGTCACCAACGCCCCGGTCGCCGCCGCGCACGAGATGGCCTCGACGTCTCTGGCCGACGCGATCGCCGGAGGCTCGTCCTGACGGAGCAGTCGACCGCGGCCCGGGTCAGCCCGCTGGTCCGTGCAGTGCGGACCTACCTCGACCATCTCGGCGTGGAGCGCGGCTTGGCCCTCAACACGCTGACGTCCTACCGCCGTGACCTGCGGCGCTACCTCGGCTATCTCGACGGGCTCGGGATCACCGAGCTCGACGCGATCACCGAGCAGACGGTGCTTGGCTTCCTGATGGCGCTGCGCGAAGGCGACAGCGAGCACCCGGCGTTGAGCGCGACCTCGGCCGGTCGCACGGTGGTCGCCGTGCGCGGGTTCCACAAGTTCGCGGTCAAGGACGGCCTGGCGAGGCTGGATCCGTCGGTGGCCGTCCGCCCGCCGAGCCCGGCCAAGCGACTGCCGAAGGCGCTCCCGCTCGCTGAGGTGGAGGCGATCCTGGAAGCCGCCGGGGCTCCGGGGACCGTGCTGGCGCTGCGCGACCGGGCGCTGCTGGAGATGCTGTACGGCACCGGCGCGCGGATCTCCGAGGCCGTCGGCCTCGACATCGACGACGTGACCTTCGAACCGGGCACCAGCACCGGCTCGGTGCTGCTGCGTGGCAAGGGCAGCAAGGAGCGCGTCGTACCTCTGGGCAGGTTCGCACGCGAGGCCCTGGAGGCCTACCTGACCCGAGCCCGGCCCGACCTGGTCGCAGCCGGATCCGGCGGACCTGCCGTGTTCCTCAATGCCCGCGGCGGGCGGCTCTCGCGGCAGAGCGCCTGGACCGTGATCGTGCGCTCCGCCGAGCGCGCCGGGGTCAAGGCCGAGGTATCGCCGCACACCATGCGGCACTCCTACGCCACCCACCTGCTCGAGGGCGGTGCCGACGTGCGGGTGGTCCAGGAGCTGCTCGGCCATGCCTCGGTGACGACCACCCAGGTCTACACCTTGGTGACCGTCGACAGCCTCCGCGAGGTGTACGCCGCGGCGCATCCTCGGGCACTGGGCTGAGTTGCTGGACCGCCCGGCGAACCCACAGGTTTATGCACAGGGCAGGGCCTCCCTGTGCATCTGAGCGGGGCTCCGTACACATGGTTTCCCCAGATTTAAGTTCCCGGCCACCAGTCTCTGCTCTCGGCTTGTGAGCCTGCTCCGACGGGCCTAGAGTCGCGGCCACTGCACGACTTGGCGCCATATCGACAAATGCCGGAGACCATCACCGGCAGGCCGGCACCATCTAGCGAAGGGGAACCCGACCATGAGCGGTGCCGACGGATTCGGCGGACAGTCGAGTGGCGCTTCGGAGATGCCGCCGCTGGTGCGCAACCCGGCGGTAGCCCGCGAGCAGGACGCGACCGTGCTGCGGCACGAGGCGTTCAAGGCCGCGGTGTCGGGACAGTCGGAGGCTGAGACCACACTGGGGGCTCGTGCCGCCAACAAGTCCGAGGAGTCCTCCTTGATCGGTCCCACCGGTCGCCCGATGCCCGATTTCCCTGAGCCGGGGCCGGTCGGCGCCCGCGGCACGGCTCGGATCATCGCGATGTGCAACCAGAAGGGCGGCGTCGGCAAGACCACCACGACGATCAACCTCGGCGCCTCGCTCGCCGAGCTCGGTCGCAAGGTGCTGCTGGTCGACTTCGACCCGCAGGGGTCGCTCTCGGTCGGCCTGGGGCTGAACCCGCACCAGATGGAGCTGACGATCTACAACCTGCTGATGCAGCGCGACGTGGGGATCGAGGAGGTGATCGTGCCGACCGGTGTGCCAGGCCTGGACCTGCTGCCCTCCAACATCGACCTGTCCGCTGCGGAGGTGCAGCTGGTCAACGAGGTAGCCCGCGAGCAGACTCTGCAGCGCGTGCTCGCGCCGGCGCTGGAGCTCTACGACATCATCCTGATCGACTGCCAGCCCTCGCTCGGCCTGCTGACGGTCAACGCGCTGACCGCCTCGGACGGCGTCATCGTGCCGCTGGAGTGCGAGTACTTCGCGCTGCGGGGCGTGGCGCTGCTCAAGACCACGATCGACAAGGTCAAGGAGCGGCTGAACCCGCGCCTGGAGGTCGAGGGAATCCTCGGCACCATGTACGACGGCCGGACGCTGCACGGGCGCGAGGTGATGGAGCGGCTCGTCGAGGCCTGGGGCGACACCGTGTTCCACACCGTGATCCGCCGTACGGTCAAGTTCTCCGATTCCACCGTCGCCGGCGAGCCGATCACCAGCTACGCCTCGGCCTCGGCCGGTGCGGACTCCTACCGGCAGCTGGCCAAGGAGGTGCTGGCTCGTTGGCAAGACGCGTGAGCCTGCCGGCCGCTGACGACCTGTTCCGGCCGACCAGCGACGAGAACGAGCCCGAGGCGACCCCGGCGGTCAAGGCTGTCCCTGAGCCGGCGAAGGGTGTCCGCAAGACGGCCTCGCGGGCCGGCGCGGCGGCAGTGAACGCTGCCGAGGCCGCTGCGAAGGCCTCCAGCGGACGGGTACGGCACGACGAGAAGATGACGGTGTACGTGACCGCCGACGAGCTCGTCGACATCGAGCACGCCCGCCTCGACCTGCGCCGCCACCACGGCCTGGCGGTCGACCGCGGGCGCCTGGTCCGGGAGGCCCTGGCGATCGTGCTCGCAGACCTCGAGGAGCACGGCGACGACAGCGAGCTCGTGCGCCGGTTGCTCGGGTGAGCGCCACGACCACCGAGCCATCGGCGGCCGATCTGGGCGGCGAGCGTCTCGGCACCGAGGGCCTGGACTCCACGTTCGCAGTCCGGCTGGACAACTTCGAGGGCCCGTTCGACCTGCTGCTGAGCCTGATCAGCAAGCACAAGATGGACGTCACCGAGGTGGCGCTGTCGAAGGTCACTGACGAGTTCATCGCGCACATCAAGGGCGCCGGCGACGTCTGGGACCTCGAGCAGACCACGTCGTTCCTGCTGATCGCCTCCACCCTGCTCGACCTCAAGGCCGCCCGGCTGCTGCCCTCGGGCGATGTCGAGGATGAGGAGGACCTGGCCCTGCTCGAGGCGCGCGACCTGCTGTTCGCGCGGCTGCTGCAGTACCGGGCCTTCAAGCAGGTCGCGACAGTCCTGGAGACCAGGATCCAGGGCGAGGCTCTCCGGTTCCCGCGCGCCGTCGGCCTCGACGAGCGGTTCGCGACGCTGCTGCCCGAGGTCCTGATCGGGCTCGGGCTCGAGGAGTTCGCCGGGCTGGCCGCCCGGGCGCTCGAGCCGAAGGTCGAGCCGGAGCTCTCCCTGGCGCACATCCACGCGCCGGCTGTCAGCGTGCGCGAGCAGGCGCACCTGGTGGTCGAGAGGCTCCGGGTCCACGGGACGCTGACCTTCCGCAAGCTCGCCGCGGACGCCCCCGACACGATGACCCGGGTAGCCCGGTTCCTGGCACTGCTCGAGCTGTTCAGAGAAGGCGTGCTCGCCTTCGACCAGATGACGCCTCTGGGCGAGCTCACCGTCCGTTGGACCGGCGGCGAGGACCAGGAGGTCGAGATCAACGACGAGTTCGACGGCACCCCGCTGTCGCCGGACCCGGCCACCGACATGAACAACGCAGAAGGTGACGACGCATGAGCGAGACCCAGACCGACGAGGCCCCGGCAGCCTCGCAAGGAGCGGACGGGCCAACCGAGGATTCAGTCGAGGAAGCCCGCGAGTCCGAGGGGGAGACCCTGTCGATCCCGCTCGCTGACCTGCGCCCTGCCCTCGAGGCCGTGCTGATGGTCTCCGACCAGCCGCTGGACGACGTGAGCCTGGCGACTGCGGTCGGGTATCCGGTCGGGGAGGTCACCACCGCGCTGACCGAGCTCGCGGCCGAGTACGACGAGGCGGGACGTGGCTTCGAGCTGCGCAACGTCGCCGGCGGCTGGCGGTACTACACCCGCGAGGAGTTCGCGCCGGTCGTGGAGAAGTTCGTGCTGGAGGGCCAGCAGGCTCGGCTGACCCAGGCCGCCCTGGAGACGCTCGCCGTCGTGGCCTACAAGCAGCCGGTCAGCCGGAGCCGGGTCTCGGCGATCCGGGGGGTCAACGTCGACGGCGTGATGCGCACCCTGCTGACCCGCGGCCTGGTCGAGGAGGCCGGCGTCGACGTCGAGACCGGCGCGCACCTCTACCGCACCACGACGTACTTCCTGGAGCGGATCGGGGTCACGTCTCTCGACGAGCTGCCCGAGCTGGCCCCGTTCGTCCCGGACATGGATGAGTTCGACCTCGACGAGGAGCTCGCCGGTCCGGCCTTCAGCCCGTCCGGCGCTGGCCCAGAGGACGGCCCAGAGGACGGCCCAGAGGACGGCCCAGAGGAACCCGCCGACGATGAGTGAGGCCGCGGCCGGCGACGTGCCGGGTCTCGACGCCGACGGGCTGATCCGGCTGCAGAAGCTGCTCGCGACCTCCGGCGTGGCCAGCCGTCGCAAGTGCGAGGAGCTGATGCTCGCTGGCGAGGTCGAGGTCGACGGCGAGGTGGTGACCCGGCTCGGCACCAAGGTCGACCCGCGGGTCGCGGTCATCCGAGTCTCCGGCAAGCGGCTGCCGCCGATCAGCCCGCACGTATACCTGGTGCTCAACAAGCCGCGTGGCGTGGTCTCCACGATGTCGGACCCTGAGGGGCGGCGCACGCTGGGCGACTTCGTCGACGACCGGACCGAACGGCTCTTCCACGTCGGGCGGCTCGATACCGACACCGACGGGCTGATCATGCTGACCAACGACGGCGACTTCGCCCAGAGGCTGGCGCACCCGTCGTATGAGATGGAGAAGACCTACGTCGCCGAAGTGTCCGGTGCCGTCGACAAGGGCACGGTGGCGACGCTGCTAGCCGGTGTCACGCTCGAGGACGGCCCCGTCGAGGTACGCAGGGCGAAGGTCATCTCGACCACTGCCGACCGTGGCATCGTCGAGCTGGTGATCCATGAAGGCCGCAACCGGATCGTCCGGCGGCTGCTCGCCGAGATCGGCCACCCGGTGCTGCGGCTCAGCCGGACTGCGATCGGCCCGGTCGTCCTCGGCCGGCTGCGCAGCGGCACGCTGCGCGAGCTGACCCTCGACGAGGTCGGGTCCCTGCTCGACCTGGCCAACTTGTAGTCTCGCCAAACTTGTAGTCTCGGAGAACCCCTACCGCCGAGGAGGCACCCGTGTCCGTTCGCGCCGTCCGCGGAGCCACCCAGCTGACCTCGGACTCCCGCGAGGAGATGCTAGAGCGAGTCACCGAGATGGTGACCGAGGTGATGTCGGCCAACGGCCTCGAGGTCGACGACTTCATCTCAGTGATCTTCACCGCGACGTCCGATCTGGTCTCGGAGTTCCCGGCGTACGCCGCCCGCGGGCTGGGTTTCGGGGAGATCCCGCTGCTCTGCGCGCGCGAGCTGGAGATCGAAGGATCGATGCCGCGGGTGGTCCGGATGATGGCGCACATCGAGACCGGTCGCGAGCGTCGCGAGATCACCCACGTCTACCTGCACGGCGCGGCCGCTCTGCGCTCCGACCTCACCAAGGTGCGGTCGCTGCCCGACGAGTCGAAGCCGTGACGACACCACGATGAGCGGCCGATGAGCGTCTCGGTCGAGCTCACCGGGCCGGTCCACGTGATCGGTTCCGGGCTGCTCGGCACCTCCATCGGCCTGGCACTGTCGGCTCGCGGGATCCCCGTCTGGCTCAGCGACGCCAACCCCGAGCACGTGCGGACAGCGATCAGCCTCGGCGCGGGCTCGCTCGCGCCGGCCGAGGGCACGCCGCAGCTGGTCGTGGTGGCCGTGCCGCCGGTGCACATCGCCGAGGTCGTCATCGGGGCCCTGGAGACGGGTGCGATCGTGACCGACATCGGCAGCGTCAAGGCGCAGCCGCTCGACCAGATCTCCGACCGCGTGGACGACGCAGCCCTCGCGCGCTACCTGGGCAGCCATCCGATGGCTGGCAGCGAGCGCTCCGGCCCGCTGGCAGCAACCGCCTCGCTCTTCGACGGCCGCCCATGGGCGATCACCCCGCACGTGCACACCGCGGCGGCAGCGGTCGGACTGGTGGAGTCGCTGATCGCGATCTGCGGCGCGGTCCCGGTGCGGCTGTCCCCGGTCGAGCACGACCTGGCGGTGGCGCGCACCTCGCACCTGCCGCATCTGCTCGCTGTGCTGGCAGCCGGTCAGCTCACCGAGGCGGTGCCCGAGCATCTCTCGCTGTCTGGACAGGGGGTCCGCGACGTGACCCGGGTCGCTGGCGGCGACCCCGACCTGTACGGGCAGATCATCCGCGCGAACGCCTCGGTCGTCGCCGAGCTGCTGCGCTCTCTGCGCGGCCAGCTGGACTCCCTGATCGCAGCCGTCGACGACCCGTCGGCGGATGCCCTGGTGGAGATCCTCAACCGCGGCAACGCCGGGACGCAGATCATCCCGGGCAAGCACGGCGGCGCACCGATCGAGACCGGGCCTGTCTTCGTCCTGGTCCCGGACCACCCCGGCGAGCTGGCGCGGCTCTTTGCCGACATCGGCGAGATCGGGGTCAACATCGAGGACCTCCGGATCGACCACGACCCGGGCCGCCCGGCCGGGCTGGTAGAGATCCTGGTCGAGGCGAGCGCCGCAGAAGGACTGCGTACGGCGCTCGAAGCAAGGAACTGGGCCGCGCACCGGTAGGCTGCTCGTTGGCGCGATGCCGTGCGTGGCCCGAACTGGGACCGCGAAACATGGTGGATGAGCGTGATCGATGGGTACGAGCCGTGGGGCAGGAGTGCAGTTTCTCGTGAGCAGAGTCGTGAGCAGCATCGTGGTGGCGATGGACGGACCCTCGGGCTCGGGCAAGTCGAGCACCGCCCGCGGCGCCGCTGACCGCCTAGGCCTGAGGTACCTCGACACCGGTGCCCAGTTCCGGGCGATGACGGTCTGGATGCTCGGCCACGGCGTCGACATCGACGACCCGGCGGCGGTGGCCGCCCGGGCCGGCGCGCCCGTCCTGGTCTCCGGCACCGACCCGCTGGCCCCGACGATCACCGTGGACGGTGAGGACGTCGCCGACGCGATCCGCTCCGAGGCGGTCACCGCTGCGGTCAGCCCGGTGGCCACGGTGCCGCAGATCCGGGCACGGCTGCTGGACCTGCAGCGCGCGATCATCACCGACGCGCTGTCGTCCGGCGGCATCGTGGTCGAGGGGCGCGACATCGGATCGGTGGTGTGGCCCGAGGCCGAGGTCAAGCTCTACCTCACCGCTGATCCGGCGGCACGCGCCGCCCGGCGTACGGCGGAGAACGGCGGTGCCTCGGTGGCGGCCACGGAGGCAGACCTGCTCCGGCGCGACGCGATCGACTCCTCTCGAGCCACCGCACCACTGGTCGTCCCGGACGGCGCGATCCACCTCGACACGACGCCTTACGGGCTCGACGAGGTGATCGGCCTGGTCGTCGGCATCGTCGCCGGCGAGACGAGCCGGCAAGAATCCCGGGAATCAGCCCCATGACGACCACCCAGCATTCGCCGCACCTAGACCTGCCTCGCACTATCGAGGTCCGGCACCCTTCCCGGATGCTGCTGAACCGGCTGCGGCCGGCTTTCGCGGCGGCGATCCACCGGATCTGGGACGTCGAGGTCCGCGGTGCCGAGAACGTGCCCGAGAACGGGCCGGTAGTGCTGGCCTCGAACCACATCGGGTTCATGGACGGGCCCCTGCTCGCGATCGTCGGGCCACGGCCGGTGCACGCGTTGACCAAGCGCGAGCTGTACTCCGGGCCCCTGGGCGCGTTCCTGAACGCCTCGGGTCAGATCCCCACGACGCGAGGCGAACCCGATCCACTCGCCCTCAAGACCGCTCTGCGCGTGCTGCGCGACGGGGGAGTCGCAGGCCTGTTCCCCGAGAGCACCCGCGGCGCCGGCCTGATGGAGTCGGCAGCAGGCGGAGCGGCGTACCTGGCGATGGCCACTGGGGCCACCGTCGTGCCGGTGTCGTTCCTCGGCACCCGGCTACCGGGCTCAGCGGCGACCTTCCCGCCCTCAGGGGTCCGGATCGTGCTGAGTCACGGATCACCGTTCGCGGTGGAACAGCAGTCCTGGCCGCGACGTTCTGCCGACGTGCGCGCCCTGACCGAGCGGATCCGGCAGGCGGTCATCGCGACCTCTCACGAGGCGTCTCGCGCCACCGGCATGGAACTACCGGGACCCATCCCGGAAACGGACGGAACTAGCCCCGATGTGGGGCCGGCGTCCGAGAACAGCAAGGACAGCACGTGACTGAGCAGGACGGGTCCTCCGTGGACCCCGAGCAGGAGATCCGTACGCCGATCCTGGCGGTCGTCGGACGACCCAACGTAGGCAAGTCGACCCTGGTCAACCGGATCATCGGCCGTCGCGAGGCGGTCGTGGAGGACAAGCCCGGAGTGACCCGGGACCGCGTCTCCTACGAGGCGAACTGGAACGGGCGCGCCTTCACCGTCGTCGACACCGGCGGTTGGGATCCGGAGGCAGAGGGTCTCGCCGAGCGGATCTCGGCGCAGGCCGAGGTGGCGGTGACGCTGGCCGACGCGGTGCTGTTCGTGGTCGACGCGACCGTCGGCATCACCGACGCCGACGAGGCGGTCGTCAAGGTCCTGCGCAAGAGCGGCCGCCCGGTCATCCTGGCAGCAAACAAGGTCGATGATCAGCGCACCGAGGCCGAGGCCTTCGGACTCTGGAACCTGGGCCTGGGCGAGCCCTACCCGGTCTCCGCACTGCACGGGCGCGGCTCGGGCGACATGCTGGACGCGATCCTCGAGGCGCTCCCGGACGCGCCGGAGGAGCGGATCGGCCACGAGGTCGGCGGCCCTCGGCGGATCGCGATCATCGGCCGGCCGAACGTCGGGAAGTCCTCGCTGCTCAACAAGCTCGCTGGCGAGGACCGGGTCGTCGTCGACGACGCGTCGGGGACCACGGTCGACCCGGTCGACGAGCTCGTCGAGCTCGGCGGGCGGATCTGGAAGTTCATCGACACCGCGGGGATCCGCAAGCGCGTGAAGACCGCATCGGGACACGAGTACTACGCCTCCCTGCGGACTGCGACGGCGATGGAGCGGGCCGAGGTGGCCGTGCTGGTCATCGACGGCAGCCAGTCGATCTCTGAGCAGGACATGCGGATCATCCAGACCGTCCGCGACTCCGGCCGGGCACTGGTGATCTGCTTCAACAAGTGGGACCTCGTCGACGAGGAGCGCCGCTACTACCTCGAGCGGGAGTACGAGCGCGAGCTCGTCCAGGTCCAGTGGGCGCCGCGGATCAACATCACCGCCCGGACCGGCTGGCATATCGACCGGCTGCTACCGGCGCTGGACGCCGCTCTGGGCGGCTGGGAGACCCGGATCTCCACCGGCGCCCTCAACTCGTTCCTGGGCCGCCTGGTCGCCGAGCACCCGCACCCGGTACGCGGCGGCAAGCAGCCCCGGATCCTGTTCGGCACCCAGGCGCAGACCTCGCCGCCGACGTTCGCGCTGTTCACCTCCGGCAAGCTCGACGCGGGCTACGAGCGCTACATCGAGCGCCGTCTGCGCGAGGAGTTCGGGTTCGTCGGGACGCCGATCGAGCTGTCGGTCCGGCCGCGGGAGAAGCGCAAGCGCTGAGCTCGGGCCATCGGTCCCGGGCCCGGCCGAACATGCTGACAAACCAGACATCTGCAGCCAGCATGGAGCCATGAAGCGCGCATTGACGGTGGTGCTGACCCTGACTGCGGCACTGGTTGTCGCAGGTCTCGTGCACGTCGTCACGCCCTCCGACGCCGTCGCCGCTCGCGGCGTCGCTGGGACGGCCTGCCCGGCCTTCCCGGCCAGCAACTGGTGGCACGCGGACATCAGCCGGCTGCCGGTCAACAGCCGAAGCAGGGTCTGGCTCTCGCATATGTCGAGCTTGCGCAACTTGCACCCCGACTTCGGGCCTTCCTACGGCGATGGGCCGGACTACGGCATCCCGATCACCGTCGTCAGCGGAAAGCACGCCAAGGTCAAGGTCCGCTTCGACTACGCCGATGAGAGCGACAAGGTGAGGTACCCGCTCGGCAAGGACACCCGGATCGAAGGCGGCCGAGGCTCCTCGGGCGACCGGCACGCGATCGTCGTGGACAAGGCCAGCTGCCGCCTCTACGAGACGTGGTCGACCCGCGAGGCCGGTGGCGTGTGGCATGCAGGCTCTGGGGCGACCTGGTCGCTGCGGAGCAACAAGCTGCGTCCGAACGGGAAGACCTCGGCGGATGCCGCCGGCCTCCCGATCCTGCCGGGCCTGCTGCGTTGGAGCGAGGTCAAGGCGGGTTACGTCGACCACGCGATCCGGTTCACCACCGACATCACCAGCAGCCACCACCTCTGGCCCGCGCGCCACGACGCCGGCTCGACGGCCAGCCTGGACTATCCGCCGATGGGTGCCCGGTTCCGGTTGAAGGCGTCGTACAACGCCGCCGGGCTCGGGGTCGATGCCCGGGCGGTCGTCGCGGCGATGAAGAAGTACGGCCTGGTCCTGGCCGACAACGGCTCGCCCTGGTACTTCGGGGGAGAGCAGAACGCGCACTGGCCGGACCGGCTGATCGCCGATCTCAAGAAGATCCCCGCCTCTGCGTTCGAGGCCGTGGACACCTCCTCCCTGATGCCCTGAGCCGTCGTACCGGCAGGCCCCGAATGCGCGCTAGGTGCCGCGCCTTATCCTTCTTCAGGCTGGTCCTGCACGGACCGCGCACAACGAGGAGGAGGACCCATGGACGCCGAGCCGCACGAGGGCCCGCACGACGGCCCGCACGACGGCAGGGAGATGCTGCTCGCGGGAGCGATCTCGCTGGTGGTCAACCTAGGCTTCCTGCTCATCGCCAAGGGCGACCAGCGGATGATCCTGCTGCTGATCTTGACGACGGTCGTCGGACTGGTCCTGCTGATCACGCCCAAGGGCGCCTACGGCATGGGTGCCATCCTCGGAGCCATCGTGGCGGTGATCATCGCCTTGTGCCTGGCCGGCTTCGCGCACTGGAGCCCGCTGACGAGCAATGGTCCTAGCAGTCCGCCGCCGGGCAAGGTCAGCGGCGCGCCCGATTCCTCCGCGACGCTCTCCCTGAGGTAGTCTTCGGGTCGCTCGCTGCGGCGGGCATTCGGGCTGTGGCGCAGCTTGGTAGCGCACTTGACTGGGGGTCAAGGGGTCGCAGGTTCAAATCCTGTCAGCCCGACCGAATGATCGACCGTGGCCGGTCCCGGATCCTTCCGGGCCGGCCTCGGACGGCTCGCTAGAGCAGCCGAAGTGCCGCAGTGGCGCAGATCTCGTTCAGATTCTGGCATTTCGGGGCAACCTGAGGGCGTGCTGGAGCGTCTACTTGTGGAGGGCGAAACGCCCGGTCCGAAGGGCAATCCGCTTGCGAGCGCCAGTTAGACTGAGGTGCTCAGTGCGGTCCCAGCCCCAGAGTCCCGAACCAAGGCATGTGCGTGTAGGGCGCAGGAAGGACCACATCACCATGGAGCACCCGCGGAGCCATCGCGCGCTGTTCGCCCTCGTCATCGCGGGCGCGCTGCTCACCGCAGCCGGATGCGGTGGGTCCAGCCCCAGGGCCAATGCCGCCGACACGTCTCCTGGCTCGACCTCGTCGACCCCGAGCTCGTCAGCGTCAGACGGGACGGGCGAGATCACGTCGTCGCCCTCGGCCACAGCCACCAAGAAGGCCTACCCGAAGGGCCCGCCGATGCTGATCGACAGCATCGCGCCGCTCAGCGGCACCACCGTGGGTGTGGCGATGCCGATCTCGATCGTGTTCAGCGACCCGGTGAAGGTCTCGGCGCGCAAGAAGGTCGAGCAGGCGATCAAGCTCACCACCTCGGTCCCGGTGAGCGGCGCGTGGCACTGGTTCGGCTCGCAGCGGGTCGACTTCCGCCCGCGCGGGTTCTGGAAGCCGGGCACCAAGATCTCGATGGTCGCGGCGTTCAAGCATGTCGGCGACGGCTTCGGCCGCTTCGGCACGCACAGCTACACCCGCTCGATCACCATCGGCGCCGACGTCCGCACCCACGTCTACGTCAAGGACCACAAGACGGTGGTGACCCGCAACGGCAAGGTGCTGCGGACGATGCCGAGCGACGCCGGCAGCCCCGAGTTCCCCTCATGGGACGGCACGATGGCGGTGGTCGGGACCTCGCGGAACGTCCGGATGACCTCGTGCAGCGTGCAGATCGCCTGCGACCCCAAGGATCCGAACTTCTACGACTTGGTCCTGCCCTGGGATGTCCGGATCACCAACTCCGGCACGTTCCTGCACTACTCGACCGGCGACCCGTACCCCGGCCACAGCTACGGCTCGCACGGCTGCGTGCACCTGTCGTACAAGGACGCGCAGTGGTACTACAGCCTGTCCAAGCAGGGTGACCCGGTCACCATCACCGGCTCGCCCCGGGGCAAGGCCTCGGGCGACAACGGGTACGCCGACTACGACGTGTCCTGGAGCGAGTGGCTTGCCGGAAGCGGCCTGAAGGAGTTCACGACCACGGCTGCGTGATCGGTGTTGCTGAGAATCGGTTGAGGTTCCAGGGGGAACCCGGCGGCTCGGCGTTCCAGCCAAGGACCATGGACGTGGCGCTCTCCGGCGTCGGCTCCGACGATCGATGGGACTCCTCTTCATGCAAGGTCAGGTCAAGGGCAGCACGCTGCCGGTTCTCGAGCTCAACCTTGAAAAAGGCGAGTCCGTCTTCGCGCCGCACGGCGAGCTCGGCTGGATGTCGCCGACGATCAAGCTCACCCAGACGATCACCGGGGGCAAGGGCTTCCTGAACGCCGTGAAGCGGATGGCGGCGGGGGGTGGCCTGGTGATGACCAAGTACACCGCTGACGATGCAGCCGGCATGGTGACCTTCCCGACGCACCTGCCCGGCTCGATCTTCCCGGTCGACATCACGCCCGGGCACGGCATCCTCTGCCACAGCCACGGCTGGCTGGCCGGGACCGAGGGCGTGAACACGACAGCCGGCTTCCAGAAGAAGCTGGGATCCGCCCTGTTCGGTGGCGAAGGATTCGTCCTGCAGAAGCTCGAGGGCCAGGGCACCGCGTGGCTCGAGCTCTCCGGCGAGGTCAGCCGTTACGACCTGCAGCCGGGCGAGACCATGCTGGCCCATCCCGGGCACGTCGGCGCCTTCGTCGACAGCGTGGACTTCTCGATCACCACGGTCAAGGGGATCCGCAACAAGATCTTCGGCGACGACGGACTGTTCCTCGCCAAGCTCACCGGTCCAGGGACGATCTGGCTGCAGAGCCTGGCCCTGTCACGGCTCGCAGCAGACATCTACCCCTACCTTCCTGAGCCGTCCAGCAGCAGCTGAGCCTCACTCGGCGACGTACGCCGCCAGGTGCTTGCCGGTCAGGGTCTTCTTCTTGGCCGCGACCAGGTCGGCCGGGGTGCCCTCGAACACGACGGTGCCTCCGTCGTGCCCGGCGCCGGGGCCGAGGTCGATGATCCAGTCGGCATGCGCCATCACCGCCTGGTGGTGCTCGATCACGATCACCGATCGGCCCTGCTCGACCAGCCGGTCGAGCAGGGCGAGCAGGTTCTCGACGTCGGCCAGGTGCAGGCCGGTGGTCGGCTCGTCGAGGACGTAGACGTCGCCCTTCTCCGCCATCTGGGCAGCGAGCTTCAGGCGCTGCCGCTCGCCGCCCGACAGCGTGGTCAGCGGCTGGCCCAGGCTGACGTAGCCCAGACCGACATCGAGCAGGCTTCGGAGGATCTTGTGCGCGGCCGGGATGGCCGCGTCACCGTCGGCGAAGAACTCGAGCGCCTCGGCGACGGGCATCTCCAGGACCTCGCTGATGTTCCGGCCGCCGAAGGTGTACTCCAGGACCGTGGCCCCGAAGCGCTTCCCGTCACACTCCTCGCAGGTCGACTCGACGGTCGCCATCACACCGAGCTCGGTGAAGATCACGCCGGCGCCGTTGCACCCCGGGCATGCACCTTCGGAGTTCGCGCTGAACAGCGCCGGCTTCACGGTGTTGGCCTTGGCGAACGCCTTACGGATCGGTTCCAGCAGGCCGGTGTACGTCGCCGGGTTGCTCCTGCGCGAGCCCTTGATCGCGCCCTGGTCGACCACGACGACGCCCTCGCGTCCGGCCACCGAGCCGAGCACCAGCGAGCTCTTGCCCGAGCCGGCGACCCCGGTCAGCACGCACAGGACGCCGAGCGGGATGTCCACGTCGACGTCGCGGAGGTTGTGGGTCGACGCGCCGCGCACTTCCAAAGCACCCGAGGCGGTGCGGGTCGCGTCCTTGAGGCGGCTGCGGAAGCCGAGGTGCCTGCCGGTGACGGTGCTGCTCTTCCGCAGTGCTTCCACGGTGCCCTCGAAACAGACGGTGCCACCAGCGGCTCCGGCTCCGGGGCCGAGGTCGACGACGTGGTCGGCGATCGCGATCGTCTCCGGCTTGTGCTCGACGACCAGAACGGTGTTGCCCTTGTCGCGCAGCTCGAGGAGGAGCTGGTTCATCCGTTCGATGTCGTGCGGGTGCAGCCCGATGGTCGGCTCGTCGAAGACGTAGGTGACGTCGGTCAGGGACGAGCCAAGATGACGGATCATCTTGGTGCGCTGGGCCTCGCCGCCGGACAGGGTGCTGGCCGGACGGTCCAGGGACAGGTAGCCCAGCCCAATCGCCTCGAACGCGTCGAGGAGATGCTGCAGCCCGCCGACCAGGGGAGCGACGCCGGGATCGGTGACCCCGCGCAGCCACGTGGCCACATCGCTGATCTGCATCGCGCAGACCTCGGCGATGTTCTTGTCAGCGACCCGTGCCGACCTGGCCTCGATGCTCAGTCGGGTGCCCTCGCAGTCGGGGCAGGTCGTGAAGGTGACGGCGCGCTCGACGAACCGGCGCACGTGCGGCTGCATGGACTCGACGTCCTTGGAGAGCATCGACTTCTGAACCTTCACCAGGACGCCCTCGAAGGTGAGGTTCACCCCGTCGACCTTGATCTTCTCCGGCTCGCCATGGAGCAGCTTCTTGAGCTCCCTGGCGGTGTACCGGCCGACCGGCTTGTCCATGTCGAAGCCGGCACCGCCGAAGATCCGCCCGTACCAGCCGTCCATGCTGTAGCCGGGGACGAGCAGGGCGCCGCCGGACAAGGACAGCGACCCGTCGTAGACGGCGGTCAGATCGAAGTCGTTCAGGGCGCCCATGCCTTCGCATTTGGGGCACATCCCGCCCTGGTAGACCTGCTGCTTCACAACCTGGGTCTTGCCCTGGCCGGCCTCGGTCTTCATCATCCCGCTGGCGATCCGGGTCGGGACGTTGAAGGCGAACGCGGTCGGCGGCCCGACGTACGGGTCGCCGAGCCGGCTGAAGAGGATCCGCAACATCGCATTGGCGTCGGTCGCGGTCCCGACCGTCGATCGGGGGTTGGCACCCATCCGCTCCTGGTCGACGATGATCGCGGTGGTCAGGCCGTCGAGCACGTCGACCTCGGGCCGCGCCAGGCTCGGCATGAAGCCCTGGACGAACGCGCTGTAGGTCTCGTTGATGAGCCGTTGGGACTCAGCTGCGATCGTGTCGAAGACCAGCGAGCTCTTGCCGGACCCGGAGACACCGGTGAACGCCGTCAGTCTGCGCTTCGGGATCTCGACGCTGATGTCCTTGAGGTTGTTCACCCGGGCGCCGTGCACCCTGATCAGGTCGTGGTTGTCGGCGGCGTGGGCTCTGGTCATGCGGCGGGTCGCTCCTGGGCTGGTGTTGAGACTGGAACCGGGTTTGAGACTGAGACAGGCGCGGGTTCGGACGGGACCTGTCTACCCGATCGGGCGTCGCACACGGGTCACGCCGTCCAGGTGAAGCCGTCGGGGTCGGCGAAGTCGCCGCCGTCGCTGTGCACGACGATCCGATGCGACCCTGAGCCCTCGGGCGGGACGCCGGCGTCCTTCGCCGCGGCCTTGCGCCCGTACAGCGCGAGCTTGACGGCCGAGGCAGGCGCCTCGAAGTCGACGTACTTGCTGCCGAAGCTCTTGGCCACCTCGAGCCCGCGGCCGGTGTAGAACTCCTTGGTCGCCTTGACGTCCTCGACACCGAGAAGCAGGACCAGGTCGTCGATCGCCCGGTCTGCAGGGCCGTCGTTCCTCTTCCCCGAGGTGGCCACCTTCCACAGCGTCCCGTCCGGGGCCTCGAGGACCCCGCCGTACCCCCAGAAGCTCTTCCTGACCGGCTTGATCGCCGTGGCGCCCGCTGCGAGGGCAGCCTCGACGAAGGCGTCGACGACGTTGGGCCTGGCCACGACGAGCGAGATGGTGCAGCCACGGAAGCCGGTCGTGGGTGCATCCGAGGCGCGGAGCGCGATCCGGTCGCCGACGCCGAACGCGGCGTAGAAGTCCGCTGCTGCGGGGAGGTCGGAAACCTCGAGGGTCAGCCTGCTGATAGTTGTCATGCCCAGGACGCTAAGCGGGTCCCGCATGTCCTGCTTCTCGATTCCTGACCACTGTCCGCCGGCACCCACGACGTTCGTCCCATCGGACGGCTCTCTCGCGTGATCCGGGTGCGCGCACGGGCCGTGGGGAGTTGGATGGTGCCGACCGTCTCACCCTCACCGAACCGGAGCGCAGCCGTGACCGCAGACAGCACCGAGACAGCCCGACCGTTCGACGGCCGCAGCATCCTGGTCACCGGGGCCTCCTCGGGCCTGGGCGCAGCATCGGTACGGCGGTTCGCCGCGGGCGGCGGTCAGGTGTACGCCGCGTCGCGGGACGAGGTGCGGCTGGCCGAAGTGGCTGCATCCTGCGACGGGCTTGCCGGCGAAGTGCGCTTCGGACGCCTCGACGTGACCTCTCCCGAGGACTGCCGGGCCGCGGTCGCAGCCGCCGTCGCGGCGTACGGGCGCCTCGATGTCCTGGTCAACAACGCCGGGCGGCACGACTTCCGGATCACCACCGAGGTCACCGACGCGCAGTGGGACGCAGACATCGCGCTGAATCTCGGTGGCGCGTTCCACCTCTCCGCCGCAGCGATCCCGCACCTGCTGGAGACCGCCGGCAACATCGTCAACGTCGCGTCGGTGGCCGGGATGATGGGGGAGGCGTACTCGGCCGCGTACACAGCGGCCAAGCACGGCATCGTCGGGCTGACCAGGGCGCTTGCGGTCGAGTACCTGAACACTCCGATCCGGGTCAACTGCGTCTGCCCGGGCGGGATGGACACACCCCAGGTGCACACCATCGATGTGCCGCCAGGCGCCGACTGGGATCTGATCATGCGTGTCTCGGCCAAGCGCGGACTGATGAGCGCCGACAGCGTCGCAGCGGTGGTCGTGTTCCTCGCCTCCGACGATGCGGCCGCCGTCCACGGCAGCGTCCAGATGGTCGACCAGGGGCACCTCGCGGGCTGAGGTGCCCGGGTCTGGCACCTAGGCGGGTACCCGCCAGTCGCCGAAGGTTCGTGTCGACGAAACATCCGTGCAATCCGTTCTTGGTCCAATGTCCCCGGAACCCGAAGGGGGTGTGCGCGATGGCTGCCGTGACACTGCTCAACGCCTCCTACGAGCCGCTGGCGAAGGTGTCGTTCCAGCACGCAGTGAAGATGCTGTTCCGCGAAGTGGCGATCGTGGAGGAGGCAGACACCGGCCCGGACGGCGCCGAGCGGCGGATCGGCCCGCACCCGTGGCCGCGGGTGATCCGGCTCGTGCGCTACGTCGCGACGAAGTGGCTCTACCGGCCTGCTCCGTGGTCCCGTCACGGCGTACTGGTCCGTGACCGGCACCGTTGCGCCTACTGCGGCCGGCGGGCCTCGACGATCGACCACATCCTGCCGGAGTCGCGCGGCGGCCGTTGGGCCTGGACGAACAACGTCGCGGCCTGCGAGCCGTGCAACGGCGGCAAGGGCAACCGGACGCCGGAGGAGGCCGGCCTCGTGCTGCGGGTCATCCCCTATGTACCGACCAGGGCCGAGCTGGTTGCCCTGCAGACGCGGTTCTGACCCGCACCCGGACCGGCATCCGGTCGGGATGCCGGGCCCGTCCGTGGGGCGGTAGCCTCACGCCGTGCCTGTGTCCCGCCTGCTCAACCGAGCCGTCCTCGCCGCCCACCGCTGGGTCGACCTCCACGGCGCGATCGCGCCCGGCACCGACCTGGCCGACGAGTTCGGCGCATTCGGTCAGGCGAGCCTGCTCGGCCACCCGTGGGCGACCCTGTACGGCCAGTCCAAGATGCACATCGGCAGCGGCACGTTGATCGGCAAGTGGTGCACGCTGGCCGTCGGCTACGGACCTGAGGACCACAACGCGCCGGAGCGCGGCCTGGTGATCGGCGACCGCTGCGTGATCGGCGCCCGGTCCACGATCACCGCGCACGGGTCGATCACTATCGGCGATGACGTCTGGTTCGGCCAGAGCGTCTTCGTCTCCGACTCCGGTCACGGCTACCAGGACCCCGACACGCCGATCGGCGTCCAGCTCGACCACTTCCACCCGGTCACCGTCGGCGCCGGCTCGTGGGTCGGGCACGGCGCGATCATCCTGCCCGGCGCCACCATCGGCCGCAACGTCGTGGTCGGAGCCGGCTCGGTGGTCAGGGGCGAGGTCCCGGACCACACCATCGTCGCCGGCGTACCGGCCCGGGTCGTGCGGCGGCTCGAGCCCGGCAGGGGCTGGGTCTCGGCCAGCAAACCGGATGACGTGAAGCCCGCGTGGAGCGCATCCGACGTGGCCGCCCTCTACGCCGACGAGGTCTGAGGCCCGGACGCGGGCTCGACGTACTCCGCGCAACCGGCATACTTCCGCCGGGAGACCCGTCAGTCCGACCCGAGGAGCACCATGCCTGCGAACCCGACCGCCCGTGCCAGCGCCGTCGTCCAGCAACCTGTCGACCACGTCTGGGCCGTCCTGGTCGACCACGAGGCGATGTCCTCGTGGGGCCCTGGCCTGACGGTGACGCTCGACAAGGCCGGTAGCCCGGACCGCAACGGCCTCGGCGCCGTACGCCGGATCAGCGCGCCCGGGCCGATGCCGGCGATCGTCGAGGAGGTCGTCCGGTTCGAGCCGGAGACGACCTTCGGCTATGCCGCGCGCGGCGGCGTGCCGTTCAAGAACTACGGAGGCGAGGTCGTGCTCACGCCGGTCGCCGGCGGGACCCGGATCGACTACGCCATCACCCTCGACGAGCGGATCCCCCTGGTCGAGAAGGGCGCCGCTGCGCTCGTTGCCCGGGTGCTGCTGACTGCCCTGGTCCGTGCCAGCAGGCGCTGAGGCGGCTGGCCGGGCGTAGCCTGGCGGCGCGATGGACTGCCACCACTTCGATGCCGGCGAGTGCCGGTCGTGCAGCTGGCTGCGCCGGCCGTACGCCGACCAGCTGGCCGCCAAGCAGAGCAAGGTCGCCGGCCTGCTCGCGGCGTACCCCGGACTGGTCTGGCTCCCACCCGTCTCGAGCGAGCAGAGCGGCTTCCGCAACAAGGCGAAGATGGTCGTGACCGGGACCATCGATGCTCCAGTACTCGGCATCCTGACCGGCGATCACCGCGACCCGACCGGCGTCGACCTGGCGGACTGCCCCCTGCACGTGCCGGCGATCCAGGAGGCTCTGGGGGTCATCAGCGCGTTCATCACCCGGGCGGGGCTCGAGCCCTACGACATCGCCGCCCGGCGGGGTGAGCTCAAGCTGGTGCTGGTCACCGCGTCGCCGGATGAAGAGCTGATGATCAGGTTCGTCGCCCGGTCCCAGGAGCCGGTGGCCCGGTTGCGCAAGCACCTCGGCTGGCTCCGCGAGCAGCTGCCCGGGCTCCGGGTCGCGACGTTGAACGTGCAGCCCGAGCACAAGGCGGTGCTCGAGGGCGACGTGGAGATCGTCCTGACCGACGAGTCGGTGCTCCCGATGCGGCTCGGCGGCGTCGAGCTGCTGCTTCGACCGCAGAGCTTCTTCCAGACCAGCACCGCCACGGCGACAGCTCTGTACGCCGAAGCGCGGGCCTGGACCGACCTCCTCGACCCGCGCGAGATCTGGGATCTCTACTGCGGGGTCGGCGGGTTCGCCCTGCACCTGGCTGCCCCAGGACGCCGCGTGCTCGGCGTCGAGACCAGCCATGAGGCCGTCCGCAGCGCCCAGGAGGCGGCCCAGGAGGTAGCCCAGGAGGCGGTACAGCGCGGGGGAGTCCGTGATGTGGAGTTCCTCGTCGGCGACGCCACCACCGCGCTCGTCGATCGCCCTGCGCCTGACCTGGTGGTCCTCAATCCCCCGAGGCGCGGGATCGGGCCGGAGCTGGCCCGGTGGCTGGAGCGCTCAGGGGTGCGCAGGGTCCTCTACAGCAGCTGCAACCCGGCGACCCTGGCCGCAGACATGATGGCGATGCCGTCGTTGGCTCCCGTCCGCGGCCGCGTCTTCGACATGTTCCCCAACACCGCGCACGCGGAGGTCCTGGTGCTCGCCGAGCGCAGCAGGTCGTAACAGCCGCGGAACACGGGCGTGACGTCGGCGGGCCAGGCTGGGCTCGTGTCAGACCTCACCCCTGATCCGAGCAGCGTCGCGTCCTGGCGCGGGCACGTGATCGTCTGCGGCCTGCATGACGAAGGCCTGCGGGTCGTCGAGCAGCTCCAGTCCGCGGGTGTGCCGGTCGTCGTAGTCGATGATGCGCCGAACCCGCGGCTGGTGCGGGTGCTCGACGAGCTCGCCGTGCCGTACCTCGCGGCCGACTCGCGGCTGCCCGAGACGCTGAGCGCTGTCGGGCTGGAGACCGCTGCGGCCCTGATCTGCGCTGAGACCGACGACCTGCACACGATGGCGACGGCGCTCCTGGTCCGGGAGCTCGTGCCGGGCATCAGGGTCGTCGTACAGCTGCGCAACCCGGCGGTCGGGCGCGCTCTGGAGGCTCTGGGTGTCGCGGTCCTCGACGTCGCCCGGCTCTCCGCGCCGACCTTCGTCGAGGCGTGCCTGGGCAGCAGCGAGCGGCCGCTGGTGCTGGGTGACGAGACGTTCACGATGGTCCAGACGCTCGCGCCGCGCACGGCGGCGCTGCGCGAGCTGTACGGCGATCTCGCACCGATCGCCGTCATCCACGCCGGCAGCGCGAGGGTCGAGTCCACACCGGGGCGCGACTACGTCGTGACGGCGGGGGACACGGTCGCCGTGGTGGGCCGGGCGGCCGCGGTACGGGCTGCCGGGCTGGGCCGAGCGGCGCAGCCTCGCGAGGTCGCGTTCGTCGGGTCCCGTGCGCCGCGTCCAGCCCAGGCACGCCGCGCCGCCCTGCTCGGCACGATCGCGCGGAGCCTGGACCGGCGCCTCAAGCTCGCGCTGGTCTCGCTGTTCGCTCTGGTCGCGGTCTCCATCACGGTGCTGATGCTCGGGTACCGCGAGCCGGACGGGACCCGGATGTCGTTGGTCGACGCGCTGTACTTCACGACCGAGACCGTCGGGACCGTCGGGTTCGGCGACTTCTACTTCCGTGACCAGCATGTGTGGCTGCGGCTGTGGGCGATCGCGCTGATGGTGATCGGCGCGACGCTGGCGACGGTGTTCTTCGCGCTGCTGACCAACATGCTGGTCAGCCGCCGGATCGCGGAGTCTCTGGGTCTGCGCCGGATCACCGGGATGAGCGACCACATCGTCCTGATCGGCGCCGGAGCCGTGGGCATCGCCGTCGCGGGAGAGTTGAGCAGCCAGGGCCAGAGCGTGGTCGCTATCGAGGCCGACGAGGAGAACAGGTTCCTGGTCCAGCTCCGTGCTCTGGACGTGCCGATCGTGCTGGCCGATGCGACCGTGCCCGAGACGCTCGCTGCGGCGAAGCTGGACCGTGCCCGCGCCGTAGCCGTGCTGACCAGCAGCGACTTGGTCAACATAGAGACCGGGCTGGCGGTCCGCGACCTGCTCGGCGAGCGGTGGAGCGAGGTGCCGGTGGTGCTGCGGCTCTTCGACCGACGTCTCGCTCGCACCGTGGAGAGCGGCTTCGACTTCCGCTACGTGCGGTCGCCCGCCGCCCTGGCAGCGCCCTGGTTCGTCGGCGCCGCCCTCGGGCTGGACGTGCTCGAGACCTTCTACGTCGGCGACCAGCCCCTCCTGGTGGCCAGGCTCGTGGTCTCCGAAGGAGGCCGGCTCGACGGCCTGACGATGCGGTCGCTGCCGGCCCGGCTGCGGGTGGTCTCGCTGGTCCAGGGCGAGGATCGGGTGCGTACCGAGCCACGACGCGACACCGCACTGCGGGCCGGGGACTCGGCGTACGTCGTCGGCCCCTACGAGGAGCTGCTCCGGCTTCTCCGCGCGGACGCGGTCGACCTGTTCTGAGGCTTCAGACCTCTAGGGTGCTGCCTAGGCAGGTACTGCCGGTGAGCCGGTCGAGCCCGAAGGAGTCTGTGGTGAGCGAGCGCGTCACACCCCGTGCACTGACCGTGCTGGTCGGGCTTGCCGCCCTGACGATCGCGCTGGCCGGGGTCAGGAGCGTCTCGGGGATCCTCGGCCCGGCGTTCTTGGCCCTGGTCCTGATCGTCACCGTGTACCCGCTGCGGACCTGGCTGGTCTCCCACAAGGTGCCGGGTGCGATGGCCTCGTTGGTGCTGCTGCTCTCGGTCTACCTGCTGATGATCCTGATCACGCTGTCGCTGGTGATCTCGGTCGGCCGGCTCGCTGTCCTGGTGCCCGACTACAGCAGCCAGATCAACGGATACATCAACGACGTCGCCCGCTGGCTGGAGCACCGGGGCGTGGGCAGCACCCAGGTGCACGCGATCACCGGTGCACTGAATGTCAGCAGCCTGGTCAGCGCCGCCACCAACGTGCTCAAGGGCATCCTCGGGGTCCTGACCGACCTCTTCTTCATCGCGACGCTGCTGCTGTTCCTGGCGTTCGACGCGGCGCCGACGATGAAGATCGTCGGTGACCTGTCCGAGCGCAAGCCGGACATGGTCCATGCGCTGGCCAAGTTCGCCGCCGGCACCCGCAGCTACATGGCGGTCTCCGCCGGGTTCGGCTTCGTCGTCGCCGTGCTCGACGTCGGCGCGCTGGTGATCATGGGGGTCCCGGGCGCCTTCGTCTGGGGCGTCCTGGCGTTCGTCACCAACTTCATCCCGAACGTCGGCTTCGTACTCGGCGTGGTGCCGCCGGCGCTGCTGGCACTGCTGGACGGCGGCCCGACCAAGATGATCGCCGTCATCGTCGTCTACGCCGTCTTGAACTTCGTGATCCAGTCGGTCATCCAGCCGAGGATCGTCGGGGACCGGGTCGGGCTCTCGGCCACCCTGACCTTCCTCTCCCTGGTGTTCTGGGGCTGGGCGATCGGAGCCCTGGGCGCTCTGCTCGCGGTGCCGCTGAGCCTCCTGCTGCGAGCGATCCTCGTCGATGCCGATCCGGGATCGCGCTGGCTCCTGCCGCTGATCTCCGGGAAGCCGGAGGACGAGCCCGGGGACGACCCCGGGGACGGGGCCGAGAACGGGTCCTGAGACATGGCCGTCAGCCCGGCCGGTCCGGTGCCGTCTGCCAGGGCCCGGCACGGATAGGGTTGCCCCGACATGAGCAACGCCAGGGGAAGCCGGATGGCCCGCGACGACGGCCCGTACGCAGCCGTCGTGTGGACGCTGCCGAACGCCGTCAGCCTGCTGCGCCTGCTCGGCGTACCGCTGTTCCTGTGGTTGGTGCTCGGGCCGAAGGCCGATGTCCTGGCGCTGATCGTCTTGATGATCTCCGGGGTGACCGACTGGCTCGACGGCTACCTTGCCCGCCGGCTCAACCAAACCTCCAGGGTCGGGGAGATCCTCGACCCGGTCGTCGACCGGCTCTACATCCTCGCCGTCGTCATCGGGCTCGCCTTCCGCGACATCATCCCGTGGTGGGTCGCGATCATCCTGCCGGCGCGCGATGCCTTCCTGTGGCTGCTGGTCCCGTTCCTGCGGACCCGCGGCTACAGCGCCCTGCCGGTGCACTTCCTCGGCAAGGCCGCGACCTTCAACCTGCTGTACGCCTTCCCGCTGCTCTTCGTCGGTGACGGCACCAGTTCGATCGCCACCCTCGGCAAGGTCTTCGGGTGGGCCTTCGCTATCTGGGGGATGGGCCTGTACTGGTGGGCCGGGCTGCTCTACGCCTGGCAGGTGCGCAAGCTGCTGGCCGATCGGGACCGGAGGGCCCCGCAGCTGCCGCTGCCGGCAGTCACCGACGTCGAGGCCGGATCGGACTGAGGCCCGTGGCCGCCGAACGACCGCAGCACCAAGCAGAGCATCCGCTGCCCGAGCGGGTCACCATGGGTCTGCTGCCCTACATCAACGCGCACGCCCTGGACGAGGACTACGCCGAGGCGGCGCGCCAGCGGGCCGGTTCTGGTCAGCCGCCACGGCGCCGCATCGGGCGGTACGGCGCCGCCATGCTGGCTGTCTTCGCCCTGCTGACGATCACGGCGGCGGTGCAGACCTCCCGTGACAGCAGCTCAGACGAGCAGGAGCGCCAGGCGCTGATCAAGCAGGTCAAGGATGCAAAGACGCTCGTTGATCGGGAGAACAACCAGGTGATCTCGCTGCAGACCGAGAACCGCCGGCTGCAGCAGCAGTTCCTGGCCAGCAACAGCGACTCCCTTGGTCTGCTCGGCGAGGTCAGCCTGCTCGGCCTTCGCTCGGGGCTCTCGCCTGCCACCGGTCCTGGAGTCGAGGTCGTGGCCGACGACGCCGCTGGAGCCAAGAGCGATCGCAACCGGGTCCTCGACACCGACCTCCAAAAGCTCGTCAACGGGCTCTGGCAGGCTGGCGCCGAGGCGATCTCGATCAACGGCGAACGGCTGACCACGCTGTCCTCCATCCGGCACGCGGGAAGCGCGATCACGGTCAACTACGTGTCCCTGCGCCGCCCCTACCGGATCCTCGCGGTCGGCAACCGGCAGACGCTCCCGAGCCGGTTCGCGGACTCGACCAGCGGGCAGGCATGGTTGGATCTGCAGCAGGAAGTCGGGCTCCGTTTCTCCATGCACACCGAGTCCTCGATGAACCTCCCCGGCAGCGACGTGCCGCAGCTCCGCTACGTCGAGGCCGGGGACAAGAAGGACTCGACCGGAAAGGGACCAACGTGATCGCGATCATCGGGCTGGTCGTCGGCATCGTCGTCGGGCTGATCATCAAGCCTGACGTGCCGATCGGGCTCGAGCCGTACCTGCCGATCGCGGTCGTCGCCGCGCTCGACGCCGTCTTCGGAGCGCTGCGCGCATTCCTCGACGGCCTCTTCGACGACAAGGTCTTCGTCGTCTCGTTCATCAGCAACGTCTTCATCGCCTCGCTGATCGTCTTCCTCGGCGACAAGCTCGGGGTCGGCGCGCAGCTCTCCACGGGCGTGGTCGTGGTCCTCGGCATCCGGATCTTCGCCAACGTCGCCGCCATCCGGCGGCACATCTTCCACGCATGAGCGAGGACCGGCCCGGCGAAGAGGCTCAGCAAGATCCCGCCGAAGAGCTGGCGGCCGATCTGCCTGGCCCGGAGCACTACGCCTATCTGTTCGGCGACGACGTGGAGCCTGGCCCGGATGCTGCCCGAGACGAGGACGGGGGAGAGTACACCGCCCGCCAGCGGGCGGTCCGGGCCTTGCTGCACCCGGGCCGCGGCCAGGTCACTGCCGCGGTCCTGCTCGCTGTGCTCGGGATCGCCGGTGTCACCCAGGTGCGCCTGGCCGGAAGTGACGACGAGTACGCCAGCATGCGGCCGGCTGACCTGATCCAGGCGCTCAACGGGCTCCAGGCAGCGTCGCGGCGCAACGACCAGGACATCACCGATCTGGAGAAGACCCGGTCGGCGCTGCGCGACTCCAACGACAAGACCTCGACAGCCCTGGCCCAGGCGCGTGCCGAGCTCTCCTCGCTCGGCGTCCTGGCCGGGACGCTGCCCGCGACCGGCCCGGGCGTTCGGATCACCGTCACGGTCCCGCAGTCGCAGATCAGCCTCAACTACCTGCTCGACGGGATCGAGGAGCTGCGCGACGCCGGGGCCGAGGCGATGGAGATCAACGACTCGGTGCGGGTGGTTGCCCAGACGTCGTTCGAGGCCGCCGACGGCGGCGGCGTGGTGGTCGACGGGCACCAGCTCTCCTCGCCGTTCGTCATCGACGCGATCGGGGACGCCTCCAGCCTCGCGACGGCGCTGAAGTTCCCCGGCGGCTTCGTCGACGACGTCGCCCTTGACGACGGCAGCGTCACCATCAAGCAGCACAAGACGATCAAGATCACTGTGACGCGCGCCGCGACCAAACCCCGTTACGCCTCCTCGACGCAAGGCGAATGATCGCGGACGATAGGTTTCACCCCAGGCCAAGGCCCTCCAGCACAACTCGAACCCGAGGAGCAGCGTGTTTCCCGATGACCTGAAGTACACCGCCGAGCACGAGTGGCTGCGCATGCCAGGCGAGACCACGGGCTCGGTCCGGATCGGTATCACCGACTACGCCCAGGACGCGCTCGGCGACATCGTCTACGTGCAGCTGCCCGAGGTCGGCGACACCGTGGCCGCCGGCGACGCCGTGGGCGAGCTGGAGTCGACCAAGTCGGTCAGCGACGTCTACTCGCCGGTCTCCGGCGAGGTGGTGGCCCGCAACGACACGCTCGACGCCTCGCCCGAGCTGGTCAACTCCGACCCGTACGGGGCAGGCTGGCTCTTCGAGGTGGCGGTCGCCGACGGCGCTGCGACCTCGGAGCTGATGGACGCCACGACGTACGCCGAGACCGTCGCTTCCTGAAGCCTCGAACAGCCCCGCAAGCTGCACGGGCTCGTTGATGAGGGCTGGTAGGTTGGTGGCACCAACTGTGAACCTCCACTGAGCGTTGAGGGTTTGCGTCGGTGCGGATCGGGAAGCACAGGACTGAGCAGGGGAGGCGCGAGACATGCAGACGTGTTCGCGATGCGGCAGCCAGAACGTCGACGGAGCGCGTTTCTGCTCGCACTGCGGCCATGCGCTCGAGTCAGCCGCGGTGCCTGCGGAAACGACGGCCACGATCACCTTCGGGTCGACGCCGGTCCGTCCCGACCCCGAGGACTCCTCGGGCCTGAACGAGGCGGACGCTGCCGCGGCTGATGCACTGCCCCGTGGCAACGCACTGCTGATCGTGCAGCGCGGCCCCGGAGCCGGTAGCCGCTACCTGCTCGACACCGACCTGGTCAGCGCTGGGCGGCACCCGGAGAGCGACATCTTCCTCGACGACATCACCGTGTCCCGACGGCACGTCGAGTTCCGCCGCGAGGGCAGCACCTTCCGGGTCAGCGACGTCGGCAGCCTCAACGGCACCTATGTCAACCGCGACCGGATCGACGACGCACTGCTGCAGAACGGCGACGAGGTCCGGATCGGCAAGTTCCGCCTGGTCTTCTTCGCCAGCGCGGCGGCAGGGGACTGAGGTGCGGCAGTCGGCCCGGATGAGCATCGGGCAGGCGCTCGCCGACCTCTCGGCGGAGTTCCCCGAGGAGAACATCAAGGAGTCCAAGCTCCGCTTCCTGGAGTCCGAGGGCCTCGTCCAGCCGGAGCGGACGCCGTCGGGCTACCGCAAGTACTCCGTCGAGGACATGGAGCGGCTGCGCTACATCATCCGTGCCCAGCAGCACTACCTCCCGCTCAAGGTCATCCGCGACCATCTCGACGCGATCGACCGCGGCCTTGATGCGCCGGTGCTCCCCGGCGGGCCCACCGTCCCGCTCGGCGGGTCCGCTGACCCGGTCGCCGACCTGCTGCGCGGGGATCGCAGCGACGTACGGGTCTCTCGCCGTGAGCTGCTGAAGACCGCAGACATCAGCGAGGAGCTCCTCGACCAGCTTGAGGGCTTCGGCCTCGTCCGTACCCGGGCGGGCGGCAAGCACTACGACGCCGACGCCGTCGTGGTCGCCAAGGCGGCGGGCGAGCTTGCCGCGTTCGGCATCGAGCCCCGGCACCTGCGTGCCTTCCGGACCGCTGCTGACCGCGAGATCGGCCTGGTCGAGCAGGTGGTCTCGCCGATCCGGCGCAGTCGCGAGGACGGAGCCGAGGGTCGGGCGGCCCAAGCCGTCGAGGACATCGCGTCCCTCTCGCTGCGTCTACACGCCACCCTGGTCCGCGCCGGCCTGCGCTCGTTGCGCTGAGCGACCGGCGGGGGACTAGGCTTCCGATGTGCGCGAGGTAGAAGTCGTCGGAGTCCGGGTGGAGCTGCCCTCCAACAACCCGATCGTGCTGCTGCGCGAGGTGGACGGCGAGCGGTACCTGCCGATCTGGATCGGCGCCGGCGAGGCCACTGCGATCGCGTTCGCCCAGCAGGGCGTGCTGCCTCCGCGCCCGCTGACCCACGACCTGCTCAAGGACGTGCTCGAGGCGACCGGCAACGCTCTGACCGAGGTCCGGGTCACTGAGATGAACGACGGCGTGTTCTACGCCGTGCTCGTCCTCGACTCCGGGATCGAGATCGGTGCCCGTCCGTCTGACTCGATCGCCCTGGCGCTGCGTACCGGGGCGCGCATCGTCTGCGCCGAGGACCTGCTCGACGAGGTCGGTATCGCCGTACCGGACGAGCGCGAGGAAGAAGTCGAGAAATTCCGTGAATTCCTGGATCACGTGAGCCCTGAAGACTTCGAGTCATAGTTCCAGGCGTAAAGCCTGAAGTAGTCCTTGAGACTTTCGCGACACGCCGACCGACGTCTTTGACCAACCCTCAAGTAGAGGTTTACCTTTCATATGTCTTCGTTGTAACTCCACGGCTGGAACTTCTGCCCTGCAGGCGTTCCGCCACCCTTCCCCAGGGGTTACGCTCGACGAAGCGAGACTTGGAGGTCGTAGTGGGCACGAACAACGGAGACGGCAAGTCCGTGGCCGAGATCGACGCGCAGGCACTGCTTGCCGCCGAGCAGGCTGCGGAGACGGCCGACCAGCAGGGACTGCTGTTCAGCGAGGACGTTTCCACGCTGCCGGCCGACCTCGGCTACCGCGGCCCGACGGCGTGCAACGCCGCCGGGATCACCTACCGGCAGCTGGACTACTGGGCACGGACCGGGCTGGTCGAGCCCACGGTCCGCAGTGCGACCGGGTCCGGCACCCAGCGTCTCTACGGCTTCCGCGACATCCTGCTGCTCAAGGTCATCAAGCGCCTCCTCGACGCCGGTGTGTCCCTGCAGCAGATCCGTACCGCGGTCGCCCACCTGCGTGCCCGCGGCACCGACGACCTGACTCGGGTGACCCTGATGAGCGACGGCGCCTCGGTCTATGAGTGCACCAGCAACGACGAGGTCATCGACCTGCTCCAGGGCGGGCAGGGTGTCTTCGGCATCGCCATCGGCGGCGTGTGGCGCGAGATCGAGGGCTCGCTCGCCGAGCTGCCTTCCGAGCGCACCGCCGAGGACGCTGTCCTCAGCACCGACGCCAGTGACGAGCTCGCTGCCCGTCGCCAGGCACGCCTGTCCGGCTAGGACTGATCTCTCCGATCTCGCGCCAGCCCCGTTCCGGTCCCTGACCGGTGCGGGGCTGGTATTTTTGTCCAGCAGAACCAGTTCAGCGCTGACTATCCCGCACGGGAGAGTCTCCGGCGGCCGGCCCACCCGGGCAGACCGAGCCGGAGCGCCGAAGGGGCAATTCCTCCCCGGAACCTCTCAGGCGCAAGGACCGTGCGGATCAGGCAACTCTGGAGCGGCCGTACCCGCGAGGATGCGGCCCGACAGAGGGGGAGGCGACCCGACCGTGCCTATTTTGGGAGCCTCATGTCTGATTCCTCCGTCCCGGCCGCCGAGCTGTACGGCGCCCGCCCGTTCGTGGACCGTCACATCGGCCCGGACGACACCGCGATCGCCGAGATGCTCAAGCTGGTCGGTTTCGACTCCCTCGAAGCATTGATGGATGCAGCAGTGCCTGGCCGGATCCGGGTCACCGACGCTCTCTCCTTGCCCGAGGCAGCTTCCGAGGCGCAGGCCGCGGCCGAGCTGGTCGCGCTGGCCGGGAGCAACGTCGCGGGCACACCGATGATCGGGCTGGGTTACCACGCCACGATCACGCCGCCGGTGATCCGGCGCAATGTGCTCGAGGACCCTTCCTGGTACACCGCCTACACGCCGTACCAGCCGGAGATCAGCCAGGGCCGGCTCGAGGCGCTGCTGAACTTCCAGACGATGATCGGCGACCTGACCGGGCTGCCGACCTCGAACGCGTCGCTGCTCGACGAGGGCACCGCGGCCGCCGAGGCGATGACGCTGGTACGCCGCGCCGCCCCGAAGGCCAACGGGCCTTTCGTCGTGGACGCGGATGCGCTCCCGCAGACGATCGAGGTGGTGCGGACGCGGGCTGCTGCTATGAGCATCGAGGTGCTCGTCGCCGACCTGAGCCAGGGCCTGCCGGACGGCGAGGTGTGCGGCGTCCTGGTGCAGTACCCCGGCGCATCCGGCCGGATCGTGGATCCGCGGCCGGTCATCGAGGCTGCCCACGAGCGCGGGGCCCTGGCCGTGGTCGCCGCCGACCTGCTCGCCCTGACCGTCATCGAGGCGCCCGGCACTCTCGGCGCCGACGTCGTGGTCGGTTCTTCGCAGCGCTTCGGCGTGCCGCTGTTCTACGGTGGCCCGCACGCCGGCTACATGTCGGTCCGCGCCGGCCTCGAGCGGCACCTGCCCGGACGCCTGGTCGGCGTCTCGGTCGACGCATCCGGCAGGCCGGCGTACCGGCTCTCACTGCAGACCCGCGAGCAGCACATCCGCCGCGACCGGGCCACCTCCAACATCTGCACCGCCCAGGTGCTGCTCGCGGTCACCGCCGCGATGTACGCCGTCTACCACGGCCCCCACGGCCTGCGCGGCATCGCGAACCAGGTGCACGACCTCGCGGCCCGCGCGGCAGCCTCGCTGAGCGCCGCCGGCTTCGAGGTGCTCACCGAGGCGTTCTTCGACACGTTCTGTGTCGCCGTGCCCGGCCGTGCCGCCGAGATCGTCGCGGCCGCCAGCGACCTCGGGGTGCACCTGCGCCTGGTGGATGCCGACGTGGTGGGGCTGTCGTTCGGCGAGACCGCCGACGCCAGCACGCTGCGGGCGCTGCACACGGCCTTCGGCGTGACTCCCGCGAAGGTCGAGCCCGCGGCGACCCTGCCGGCGAGCTTGGCGCGCACGACCGAGTACCTGACCCACGAGGTCTTCAACAGCCACCGCTCGGAGACCGCGATGCTGCGCTACCTGCGCAAGCTCTCGGCCCGCGACTACGCGCTGGACCGCGGCATGATCCCGCTCGGCTCCTGCACGATGAAGCTGAACGCGACCTCGGAGATGGAGCCGATCAGCCTGCCCGGGTTCGCCGACCTGCACCCGTTCGTGCCGGCCACCGACGCGGCCGGGTACGCCACGCTGGTCACGGATCTGGAGGGCTGGCTGGCCGAGGTCACCGGCTATGATCGCGTCTCCATCCAGCCCAACGCAGGCTCCCAGGGCGAGTTCGCCGGCCTGCTCGCCATCCGCGGCTACCACCTGGCGAACGGCGACAGCGGGCGCAACGTGTGCCTGAGCCCGTCCTCGGCGCACGGCACCAACGCCGCGTCCGCGGTGATGGCCGGGATGAAGGTCGTGGTGGTCAAGTCGACCGACGACGGCTCGGTCGACCTCGACGACCTGCGTGCTCAGATAGCGACCCACGCCGAGCAGCTCGCGGCGATCATGGTGACCTACCCCTCGACCCACGGCGCGTACGAGGACACGATCTCCGAGCTGTGCGGGCTGGTGCACGATGCCGGCGGCCAGGTCTACATCGACGGAGCGAACTTCAACGCACTGCTCGGGCACGCGAAGCCCGGCCACTTCGGCGGGGACGTGAGCCACCTCAACCTGCACAAGACGTTCTGCATCCCGCACGGCGGCGGCGGTCCGGGCGTCGGGCCGGTGGCAGTACGCGAGCATCTCGCGGCGTACCTGCCGACCCACCCGATGCACCCCGAGGCCGACAAGCGCGAAGGGATCGGGCCGATCAGCGCGGCACCGTACGGGTCGGCCGGGATCCTTCCGATCTCCTGGGCCTACGTGCGGATGATGGGCGCGGAAGGCCTGACCCGGGCAACCGCCGTGGCTGTGCTGGCGGCGAACTACATCGCCGCCCGCCTCGACGAGCATTTCCCGGTGCTCTACCGCGGCCACAACGACCTGGTCGCGCACGAGTGCATCCTGGATCTGCGCGGCATCACCAAGGACAGCGGCGTCAGTGTCGACGACGTCGCCAAGCGGTTGATCGACTACGGCTTCCACGCGCCCACGATGAGCTTCCCGGTCGCAGGCACGCTGATGGTCGAGCCGACCGAGAGCGAGGACCTCTCCGAGCTGGACCGGTTCTGCGACGCGATGATCGCGATCCGCGCTGAGATCGCCAAGGTCGAGGCAGGGGAGTGGGCGGCCGGGAGCAACCCGTTGACCGGTGCTCCGCACACGGCCGACGCGATCAACCAGGACCTGACCTACGACCTGGCTACTGCGGTGTTCCCGAACGGCTTCGACCCGGACAAGTACTGGCCGCCGGTCAACCGGATCGACCAGGCCTATGGCGACCGCAACCTGGTCTGCTCCTGCCCGCCGCCTGAGGCCTTCGCCTGAGCACGGCCGACGACGCGTGCCGTCAGGCCGTCCTGGACCAGGTCCAGGCGGCCGGGCGGCTGCCGTCGGTCGTCGCCGGGACCGGCCGCGACGGCGTGCTGGACTGGACGGGCGGCGCCGGGGACGCCGGGCACCCGGCCTCGCAGTACAGGATCGGCTCGATCACCAAGACCTTCACAGCGGTCCTGGTGCTGCAGTGCCGTGACGAGGGGCTGCTCGGCCTCGACGACCTGCTCGGGACGCACCTGCCCGAGTGCGGCTACCCGGCACCGAGCCTGCGCTCGCTGCTGGGCCACTCCTCGGGCATGCAGGCCGAGCCGGTCGGGCCGTGGTGGGAGCGCTCGCCGGGTGTGGCCGTAGCCGAGCTGCTGGCAGCGAACGACGTCTCCGGGCAGGTGCTCGCCGCCGGCAGCGCGTTCCACTACAGCAATCTGGGCTTCGCCCTGCTCGGGGAGCTGGTGGCCAGGCTGCGGGGCAAGCCGTGGTCGGAGGTCCTGGTCGAGCGACTGCTGGAGCCGCTCGGCCTGGAGCAGACGACGTACCTGCCGGGCCAGGACCACGCGCAGGGCTACAGCGTGGGCCATTTCGCCGGGACGCTGACCCGTGAGCCGCATCAGGACACTGGGGCGATGGCGCCGGCCGGGCAGCTGTGGAGCACCCTGGCCGACCTCGCCGTGTGGGCCGACTTCCTGGCCACCGGCCATCCGAGCATCCTGGCTGGCAGCACCGTGGCGGAGATGTACCCGCCTGCTCCCTTCGAGGACTACGGCCTCGGCCTGCGCCGGCTGGCGTACGACGGCAGCACCCTGGTCGGGCACACCGGCTCGATGCCCGGCTTCCTGGCGTGCGCGTTCGTGGATCCGACGACCCGCAGATCCGTCGTGGCGCTCGCGAACGCCACGACCGGGGTCGCCACCGACCAGCTCGCCTGCGACCTGCTCACTGGCGCTGCCCCGTACCGGGGCGAGCGCTGGAGCGCATCGGTCGTCGTACCCGACCGTGCCGCAGAGGTTCTCGGCGTCTGGTTCTGGGGCAACACGGCCCACGAGCTGCGCTGGTCCAACGAGCTGCTCGAGCTGCGTACGCTCGGCGACCGGGCGGTCGAGGACCGGTTCACCATCGAGCCGGATCGGATCCGGGGCGTCGAGGGCTACCTGCTCGGCGAGACACTGCTGGTCCTGCGTGATCGCTACGGGGTCGTTGAAGCCCTCGAGTGCGCCACCTTCCGCTTCACCCGGACGCCGTTCCCGGGGTGAAGGCCCGTCGAGCCTGTCGAGACGTCTCGACAGGCTCGAAGAACGGGTCGAGCGAGGACTACTGCAGGACGGTGTTCGGCTCGCCGTGGGTGTTCAACCCGTTGGCGCCGCGGACGCAGGTGCCGCCCTTCGGGGTCCCGCCGTTGTAGGCCTGCCGCACGCAGTCCCGCAGGGCGAGCTCGCCCCAGTAGTTCGGGTGCAGCGACTCCTGGATGTAGTACGCGCTGCCTGCGGTGCTGACCGTTCGGATCTGGTTGACCCACTCCGAGCTGTCGACGGCGCCGGCCTGGGTCCAGGAGGTGAGCCCCTTCTCCTCCAGCATGCCATCGGTGTTCTCGCACAGCCGTCGGCCGTTGAAGGTGCCTGAGACGTTGAGCTGCTTGACGTTGGTCAGTCCGCTGGCAGTGGCAGCCACGCTGACCGCGTTGTTGATCGTCGGCAGCAGGGTCGCGTTGGCGTAGTCGGCGTCGGTGTTCCAGAAACCGCAGCCGCCGGTGCTCTGCCGGGTGAAGCCGCTCTGGCTGTAGCGGAAGCCCGAGGACGAGGGGATCGGCGACGGGTAGTTCTGGACCAGCAGGCTCCAGGAGCTGTCGGCGTACCCGGCGTTGCGCATCGCGGTACGGATGTTGTCGAAAGCGGTGGCGATCTTCGCCTTCACAGCGGCGACGTTGGAGGAGGAGAGCTCGGAGGTGACGGTGCTGTCGTCCTTGCAGTACTCCGGCCACCACGACGGCGAGGTCAGGAAGTCCTCGACGCAGTCGGTGACGATGCCGGCGAAGTTGAAGTCGTTGCCGCCGATCGAGACCGCGACCATCTTGACGTTGTGGCTGGCAGCGAAGTTCTGCAGCATCAGCGCCTGGCCCTGCTGCCCGCCGGAGTTGTAGAAGTCCAGACCGGGCTTGAAGTAGCCGTCCGAGGATGTGTACGTCGCAGTCTCTGCGCCGGAGCAGGCCAGGTTCATGGAGTTGACCCCGCCGCCGATGCCGATCTCCGCGGACTTGCTGCGGTGGCAGCGGTTGATCTGCTCGGCGGTGTTGGTCGCGTTGTCGTAGTAGGCGGTCGAACCGAGGGCGTCGATCTCCGAGGAGCTGGTGTCGGTGTTGCCGGCCCAGCGGCCTGCCTCACCGGAGATGTAGGAATCGCCGACCGAGACGACCCAGGGCGTGCCGGCGCCCGGCCCGTCGGCTTGGGCTGAGGTGGTCTGGGTCAGGACGGTGAGCGGGAGGGCGACAAGCGCCAGGACCGAGAGACGAACGAGGCTGCGTCGAGCACGAGATGATCGCAACGTGAACTCCTGGGAGGGTGAGCCGGACGGACCCCGTCGGATAGGGCCCAGTTGCGAACTTAGTGGTCCCGGTCACACTGATGACAGTCTTGTTCTCGCGGTTGGTTACTGGTAGGTAACCAGCGATCCCGGGTGATCTCAGAGGGCCTGGGACACAGAGCTCATGTTGAAGTCCGGCACCCGCAGCGCGGGGGTCGCGGTCCGGGAGAAGTAGTCGTCGCCCCACTCGCGGGAGAAGCTGGGGACCGTCGCCGAGGCGGCAGTGAACCGGCGGAGCAGGTCGACCGGGCTCTCGTTGAAGCGGAAGTTGTTGACCGCGCCGGTGATCTCGCCGCCCTGGACCCGGTAGACCCCGTCGCGGGTGAGCCCGGTCAGCAGCAGCGTCTGCGGGTCGACCTCGCGGATGTACCACAGGCAGGTCAGCAGCAGTCCGTCGTCCATCCCGGCGACGAGGTCCTCGGTGCTGCCGGACCCACCGGAGACTTCCAGGACGAGGTTGTCGATGCCCGGCGTCGTCGGCTCCCCGGTCAGCTGTGCGGTCTCCCGGGTCTGCAGCAGAGCTGCCAGGGTCCCGTCGCGCAGCCACTCGGTGCGACCCAGGGCGATCCCGTTGTCATAGACGCTCTCGCTGTTCGACGAACCGCTGGCGATGACGAACGGGGCGCATTCCAGGCCGGCGTACGCCGGGTCGGAGAAGAGCGTCACGGTCTCGCGTGCGATCCGCTCGCCGATCCGGGTACCGCCGCCAGAGCGGGAGTACACGCTCTGACCTTCGTGGGCCACTCGCGCGCCGGCGGCCCAGTAGACGTCGATCATCAGGTCGGCGACTGCGGTCGGCGGCAGCACCGTGTCGTAGCGCCCGGCCGGGAGGTCGGTACGCCGTGCCGCCCAGCCGAGCCGGGTGGTCAGGTCCGCCGTCATCTGCCGGGCCGAGACGTCGGAGAAGTCGCGGGTCGCGCCGCCGACCCACGCACTGCTGGACAGGTCGGCCGTCTTGCCGGTGCAGCCGTAGTGGCCGGTCGGCTGCACGTGCCGCAGGCGAAGGCCGGTGCTCGAGCCGACGTAGGTCGTGGTGACCTCGTGGTTGACGAAGCCGTAGAGGATGCGGCCGGCTGACTCGGCCTCCTCGAAGCCGGCGCCGAGCGCCCGGGCGAAGTCGGTGTAGACGCCGATCGAGGTAGCTGCCGGCTCGTCGTCCCAGTCGGGCGACGTGGCCGCGCCCAGGAGCGGAGCCCGGTCCTCGGCCTGTTGGGCGAGCCTGGCGGCAGCATCGGCTTGCTCGACCAGGGCAGAGACCTGCTTCGGCGAGGCTGCCGTACCGCTGACCGAGGCGTTGCCGGCGCCGCTGAAGGCGATGACGGTGACATCGATGCCCTGCATGACGCCGTTGGTGGTCAGGGTGTTGTTCGCCCAGCGCAGGTTGGCGCTGGTGGAGTCCCCGACGATCACGATGCACTCCTCCGAAGCCGTCTCGGCCAGAGCGTGCTCGACGAGATCCTGGGGGCGGATGATCGGCATCAGGCGTCCTCTCCATCGGTGCCCTCGTCAGCGACGTTGAGCACGCGGACGTCGCGGAACAAGGCGCTCGGACAGCCATGGCTGACCGAGGCCACCTGGCCCGGCTGGGCCTTCCCGCAGTTGAACGCACCACCGAGCTCGTAGGTCTGCGGCCCCCCGACGGCGCTCATCGAGTTCCAGAAGTCCGTCGTGGTGGCCTGGTACGCGACGTCGCGGACCTGCCCGGCGAGCTCGCCGTCCTTGATCGCGTAGAACCGCTGGCCGGTGAACTGGAAGTTGAACCGCTGCATGTCGATCGACCACGACTTGTCGCCGACGATGTAGATGCCACGCTCGACCTGGCTGATCAAGCCATCGGTGCCGGGACCGTCCGGTGCCGGCTGGAGGGAGACGTTCGCCATCCGCTGGATGGGGATGTGGCCCGGCGAGTCGGCGTACGCGCACCCGTTGGACCGGCCGCCGTTCAGGGCGCCGAAAGTGTGGGCCATCGACCGGTCGAGCTGGTAGCCGACCAGGACACCGTCCTTGACGATGTCCCAGGTCTGGCAGGCGACGCCCTCGTCGTCGTAGCCGATCGTCGCGAGCCCGTGCTCGGCGGTGCGGTCGCCGGTGATGTGCATGATCGGCGAGCCGTACTGCAAGGTGTTGAGGTTGTCCGGCGTTGCGAACGACGTCCCGGCGTAGTTGGCCTCGTAGCCCAGTGCCCGGTCGAGCTCGGTGGCGTGCCCGATCGACTCGTGGATGGTGAGCCACAAGTTCGACGGGTCGATCACCAGGTCGTAGGTGCCGGCCTCGACGCTCGGTGCTGCCAGCTTCTCGGCGAGGAGCCCGGGCAGCTCGCCGAGCTCGGCCGCGAAGTCGTAGCCGCCGTCGGTCAGGTACTCCCAGCCGCGGCCGACCGGCGGAGCCAGTGACGACATCGAGTCGAAGCTGTCGCCACGGGACCCGTGCACCGTGATGCTCGGCATCAGCCTGACCCGCTGCTGGGTGGTCCGGGTGCCGGCGAGGTCGGCGTAGAACTTGTTCTCCAGCACCTGCTGGAGGCTCGCAGTCGCGTGGTCGACGGCGTCGTCGCCGAGCAGGCGGGCCGTCCAGTCGCAGAAGAGTCCGGCCTTGTCTGCCAGCGGCACGTCGAACGGGTTCACCTCGTACGCCGAGCACCAGAACACGTCGTCGTGGACCGGCTCCGCGGCCAGCTGGACCGGCGTACGGGTCATCTCGGCGGCGAGGAGGGCGACGTTGACAGCCTGCTCGGCGACGGTGATGGCCCCCGAGGTGGTCAGCGAGACGCCGGAGGCGAAACCCCAGGCGCCGTGGTGGATCACGCGGACGGCGAAGCCGAGCTCCTCGACATCCTCGGCACCTTGGAGCTTGGCGTCGCGCACGGAGAGGTGCTGGTAGCGGATCCGCTCGAAGCGGAAGTCGGCATGGCTGACGCCGAAATCGCGGGCGCGCGACAGCGCGGCCTCGGCGAGGCGGCGGTAGGGCAGCGCCAAGAACGTCGGATCGATGCGGCCGGAGTCGTCGTCACCCATGCCCCGAGGGTATCGGGGGAGAGGCATGGACCGTGCGGGGCTAGCCGACGCTGAGGGCCGTACGCACCGTCGAACCGGTCCGAGCCTTGATGACCTCGAGCTGAGTGCTGATCCGGCTGCGCAGCTCGGGCACGTGGCTGACCAGTCCGACGACCCGGCCCCCGTCACGGAGGCTGTCCAGGGTGTCCATCACGTCCTCGAGGGTGTCGGCATCCAGCGAGCCGAAGCCTTCGTCGATGAACAGCGTGTCGATGTCGGTGCCGCCGGCCTCGTGGGCGACCGTGTCGGCGAGCCCGAGGGCGAGGGCAAGGGAGACCACGAACGTCTCGCCGCCTGAGAGTGTCGCCGGGTCCCGTAGGACGCCGTTCCAGGCGTCCCGGACCCGCAGGCTCAACCCGCCGCGCTGCTCGCCGAATGCGCGGTCGTCGCTGTGCTCGAGGACGTAGCGCTGATCGGTCATCCCGCCGAGGCGCTCGTTGGCGGCCTCGACGACCTGGCGCAGCCGCTCGGACAGGACGTATGCCGCGAGCCGCATCTTGAGCGGGTTGTCGACGCTCTTGCCCTCGACCAGGGCAGCGAGCGCGGCGATGCTGCGGTGCCGCTCCCGGATCGGCGCCCACGACGTGAGCCTCTCGTCGAGCTGGTCGGACAGGGCGTTGCACCGCGCACTACGGACGGTTGCCGCCGAGCTTGCGGAGACGGCCGTCCGAGCCCGCTCGAGGGCATCCTCGTGGGCGAGTGTGCAGGCGGTGAGATCAGGCGCGGGCCGCTGCAGGGCGATCAGGACCTCTGGGTCGGCCAGCGTCAGCCGGGCAGCGCGCACAGTGAGGTCGGCGTCGCTCAACGTCGCCTCGAGGCACGCCCGCTCTTCCTCGGTGAGCAGCGCGGTCGTGGCGGCGGCGAAGGTCGTGAATCCGGCAGCGGCAGCGGCTGCCTCGACCTGCGCCGCGGTCGCACGGACGTGCGTCTCGGCGCTCTGCCACGCCTCGTGATCGCGGAGGCCGGCAGCCAGCGTCCTGACCGCCCGGGTCCGCAGCTCGATCACTTCGGCCAGGGTGGCGTCGCGTCGTTCGGCCAGCGCGGCACCCGGTACGCCGAGCAGCGCAGCCCAGGCACCCTGGATCGCCTTGAGCGCTGCGAGGATCTCCTCGAGCTCGGTGGCGAGGGCGGCCCGCTCCAGCAGCGCCTGCTGGTGGGACTTCTCGGCAGCAGCGAGGGCTGTCCGGCAGGAGGCCTCGCGGGCGACGAGGACCTCGACTGCGGAGACCAGCGGCTCGAGTCTCTCGGACTCGTCGCGAGCAGCTTCCAGGTCCGGGGCGAGACGGGCGCTCTCGACGCCGTCGAGCCTTGCCGTCAGTGTGGTCAGCTCTCCTTCGAGAGTCGCCACACCGACCTGGCGCGCCTGGAGATCG
Organism: Marmoricola sp.; assembly: GCA_036272095.1. GTDB lineage: Bacteria > Actinomycetota > Actinomycetes > Propionibacteriales > Nocardioidaceae > Marmoricola. The sequence continues at coordinate 51,285 of DATAZI010000057.1, forward strand.
AACTCGGCGTCCTCCTGGGCCTTGCGCGCGGCGTCCTCCTGGGAACGGCCGACGCCGCTGCTGCTCGCGCTGGCCGGGGAAGGGTGCTCCGCGCTCCCGCAGACCGGGCAGGAGCAGCCGCTCGCCAACTGGCCGGCAAGCTCGCCGGCCATGCCGTTGATACGGGCCTCGCGCAGGTCGAGGTAGTGCTCGCGCGCCTGCTGCGCGAAGCCGGTGGCGGTCAGGACGTCGGTGCGTGCGGCCGCGAGCTCGAGGCCGACGAGCTCGGCCCGCCGTGCGTCGAGCAGGCAGGCTTCGAGCTTGTCGATCCTGCCCAGGACCGCAGGGCGGCGGGCGGCCGCAGCGCGGGCCTCGTGCACTGCTGCAACCGCTTCGGCGATGACGCCCGGCTGCTGGGCGAGGAGCAGCTCAGCCTCGGCGATGCTGGCTTCGACTGACTGCAGCCGGTTGCGCACCGAGCCAAGGCGCTCCTGGCCCGCCTCGTGCGCCTCGGCTCGCGGACCGAAGGCGGTCGCGAGTGCGAGCGCGTCCTGGGTGCTGCGCAGAGCCTCGCCAAGCCGCGTGGGGTCGAGCTCGGCGGAGGCGCCGGGCACCATCTCGGCCAGCCCGGCTGACGTCATCTCCCAGGCTCGCGTCGCGCTCGCAGCCACCCTGCTCGCGGCGGTGGCGGCGGCAGCCAGGCCACCAAGCGTGGCAGCGCGCCGGTGATCGGCGAGCCGGCACCGATGTGCCTCCAGGTCCGCCGACCGGGCCTCGATCGACGCGAGGTCGGCCCTCGCATGCACGGCCCTCGCGTGCAGCTCGTGTGCTCGCTGGGCGGTCGAGAGCCGGCGCTGTGCACCGGCGAGCTCGAGGTCGGCGTTCTCCGAGGCCCGGGTGGCCACCGCCTCCGCGTCACCGGTGGCCGCCGTCACGGCGTGCAGCCAGCGCTCGATTTCGCCGCTGTCGGCTGCGCTGGCGAGATCGTCGACCCAGGCCGGGTCGTCGTCGGCCGCCATCGCCTCGCGGACCCGGTTCACGGTCTCCAGCACAGTGTCGGCGACCGCGTCGCTGGCCCGGCGTGCTGCGATCCGACGCTCGACGAGCCAGTGCTCGATCCGTTCGAACCGATCGGTGCGGAACAGCTGCTGCAGCAGTGAGTGCCGCTCGGCCGAGGTCGCCCGCAGGAACGCCTGGAAGCGCCCCTGGGGCAGCATCGCGACCTGGGTGAATTGAGCGCAGGTCATCCCGAGCAGGTCGCTGACCAGGAGCCCGGCGTCGTCGAGACGGCTCGTCAGGGTCGTCCAGCTCCCGTCTCGGAGCTCCTGGACCAGGACATGGGCCGGCACCGACGTCTCGCCGCTGCCACGAAGCTTGGGACGGGCCCAGGCCGGCGACCGGGTGAAGCTGAGCTGCCGCTCACCGATGCTCAGGTGCAGCACGACCTCGGGTGCAAGATGCGGCGAAGCATGATCGCTACGCAGGTGCTTGGCGCCGGCCCGGTCGCCGGGGACCTGGCCGTAGAGCGCGAAGCAGACGGCGTCTAGGACAGAGGACTTGCCAGCCCCGGTCGCTCCGGTCAGCAGGAAGAGGCCTGCTGCGGACAGATCGTCGAAGTCGACCTCGACGGTGCCGGCGAACGGCCCGAAGGCCGTGATGGTCAGGTGGTGCAGGCGCATCAGGCGCCTACCGCGACGTCGGCGTCGGAGTCGTGGCCGCAGGCTTCGCAGGCGTCGCGGAGCAGGTCGCTCTCTGCCGCGCTGGCCGGCTCGCCCCGGATCTCGGCGACGAAGGCAAGGGCGATCTCGTGGTCGCTGCGGCCCTGGGTCGTCGTACGGGCTGTCGGTGCGCCACCTACCGGCGCGAACTGCAGCGCGATGGCGTAGGGGAACCGGGCCTGGAGACGGGCCATCGCCTGGGCGGGCCGGACTGCATCGGTCAGCGTCGCCTGCACCCACGCCTGCTCGGCTGCCGCGTACGCCGGGAGGCTGAGCAGGTCTTCCAACGTGCCCGACAGCCGGGCCAGAGGGCGGGGGACCGGTGCCTCGATGAAGCGTGCGGCGCTAAGCCCGTCGGCATCGAGGTCGACCAGCCAGCTGCCCTTGAGGTGCGCCGCCTCCGAGAACGAGTAGGCCAGCGGGGATCCGGAGTACCGGATCGACCTGGTCAGGGTGTGCCTGCCGTGCAAGTGCCCGAGGGCGACGTAGTCGATGTCGTCGAAGACCGACGTCGGCACCGAGGACACCCCGCCGACGGTGATGTCCCGCTCGCTGTCGCTGGCCTGGCCTCCGATCACGAACGCGTGCGCCAGCACCACCGATCGGGTGCCGGCGGGGCGGGCTTCCAGGTCGGCCCGGATCCGGCGCATCGCCTCGGCGAGCGCGGCGTGGTGCGACCGGGCCGGCAGGTCCCAGGCTCGCTTGACCTGATCCGGTTCGAGGTAAGGGATGCCGTAGACCGCTACCAGACCGTGATCGTCGGTGAGCAGCACCGGCTCCGCGATCCGGTCGAGGTGCGTGCGGAGATGGAAGCCGGCCGCATCGGCGAGGCGGGCGTTGAAGCCCAGGCGCTGTGCCGAGTCGTGGTTGCCGCTGGTCAGCACCACCCGAGCGCGCGATGCCGCGAGCCTGGCGAAAGCGTCGTCGGCCAGTGCCACGGCATCGACCGGAGGCAGCGCGCGGTCGTAGATGTCGCCCGCGACGACCACCAGGTCGACCTGCTCGTCCGCGACGACCTCGAGCAGGTGGTCGATGAAGGCAGCCTGGTGCGTGAGCATCCCCTGGCCGTGGAACTGGCGCCCCAGATGCCAGTCGGAGGTATGGAGGATGCGCACACGTCCACGCTAGGAGAAGGGGCCGACAAACCCCCGGTCACACGCCGAAGCGGGCGGCGCCGGAGTAGATGACGCAGCGGTCGCCCCGGGTGAAGCCGGCCAGCCCGAGACCCGCTTCCTCAGCCAGGCCGACGGCCAGCGAGGTGGGAGCACCGACGGCGACCACCGCCGCGACACCGGCCACCAGCGCCTTGCTGACCAGCTCGAAGCCGACCCTCCCGCTGAGCACGAGGACCGGCGGGACCGCAGTGGCGGCCAGGACCCGCGACCCGATCACCTTGTCGACAGCATTGTGCCGGCCGACGTCCTCGCGGATGGCCTGCGGAGCGCCGGAGAGGTCGAAGAGGCCGGCAGCGTGCAGTCCGCCGGTCCGCTCGAAGCCAGGCTGCCCTTCGCGTAGGAGGTCGGGCAGAGCACGGACCAGCTCCAGCGGCACGACGCCCTCGAACGAGCTCGGGGAGGCCTCGCGCACTGCCTCGGAGATCGAGGTCGTACCGCAGACCCCGCAAGCCGAGCTGATCGTCCGGGCCTGCGGGAGGCGCAGTGGCGCGCGTGCGGCATCGACCGTGACAACGTTGAACTCCTCCAGCTCATTGAGCTCGGCATCGGTGCAGTACCGGACCGCCGTGATGTCGGAGGGGCCGAGGATCTGCTCGGTCACCAGCCAGCCGGCTGCGAGCTCGAAGTCCTGGCCGGGCGTCCGCATCGTCACGGCGAGGCGTCTGGCGGGCGTGCCGGGCCAGCCGAGACGGATCTCGAGCGGCTCCTCGGTCGCTAGCCGGTCCTCATGGGCCAGCGGCTCGCCGGCACGGATCTCCACGACCCGGGTCCGCACCGTCGGGCCCGGGCGCCGCCCGCGGGTCCCGCTCACGACGAGTGCCTCGTCGGTGCCGCGATCCGGTTCCGGTCCCGGGCCTCGCTGATCTGCAGACTGCGCACGAGTCCACCCTAGGCGGCTCTCCGGCGATCGTGGGGTGGCACGCTGTCCTCATGACTGACGACACCCTGCGCACCGTCGAGATGACCCGGATCGGCGAAGGCCGCTACAAGGCGACCAACGTCCGTGGCGGGGTCGTGGCCATCGGCAGCGGCGACGACCCCGACTTCACGCCGGTCGAGCTGCTGCTCGCGGCGATCGCGGGGTGCAGCGGCATCGACGTCGATCTGATCACTGGCAAGCGGGCTCGGGCCACGACATTCGACGTGCACGCCGAGGGCGACAAGATCCGTGACGAAGATGGCAACCACCTCGTCAACCTCAAGCTCGTCTTCGACGTTCAGTTCCCCGACGGAGAAGCCGGCGACGCCGCACGGTCGGTCCTTCAGCGCGCCATCGAGCAGTCCCGCGACCGGCTGTGCACTGTCAGTCGCACGGTCGCGCTCCCGAGCCCGGTGGAGATGGTCCGCAAGGACGCGGACGCCTGAGCGGTGCGGAGCTGCTACTGCACCCCGGTGATCGTGACGGTGTCCTTCGGCGGCCCGTCGCCCGGCCCCAGCCCTGCGCTTGCGACACCCTTCGCACCGATCCCCTTGACGACTTTCAGGCCAGTCGCGTCCATGTGACCGAAGACCGTGTAGGCCGGTGGGAACTGCGAGTTGCCGTAGACCAGGAAGAACTGCGAGCCGTTCGTATCCGGCCCGGCGTTGGCCATCGCGATCACACCGCTGTTGTAGGTGCACTCGGCGCTCTGGCCCGAACCGCTGCACGGCTGCAGTCTCGGGTCGTTGGCGACCAGCTCGTCCTTGAAGCTGTACCCCGGTCCGCCCGACCCGGTGCCGGCCGGGTCGCCGCACTGGAGGATGTAGTAGCCCTGGGTGCTGACCCGCGAGCAGTTGGTGTTGTTGAAGTAGCCCTGCTGAGCCAGCGACACGAACGAGTTCACTGTGCACGGCGCCTTGTCCGGCTCGAGCGTGACCGGGATGTCCCCAAAGTTCGTCGAGATCGTCATCGACGTCGGGTTCTTCGGATCCGGGGTGCTTGGTGGCGCCTTGACGGGCTTCGACGCAGGCTGGCTCGTCGCCGGATAGGCGCAGGAGCCGCCGGAAGAGGCAGCGCCGCCCCCTGAGCCTGACGAGCTGCTACCGCAGCCGGCGAGCAGCGCGAGGGGGACGAGGGCCAATGCGGCGGTGCGAAGGCGGATCACGCCGCGATGGTAGCCAAAAGGGGCCCCAGACCAAGGTCCGGGGCCCCGTTTGCCAGGCTCACATCTCGTAGTGCTCGTCCGGGTCGCCGTCGAAGAGGCGCCCGTCCTCACGGCCCAGGGCGGTGATGGCGTCGACCTCGTCGTCGCCGAGCTCGAACTCGAAGATGCTGCCGTTGGTGAGCTGGTGCTCGGCGTTGGTCGCCTTCGGGATCGGCACCGATCCGAGCTGGAAGTGCCAGCGCAGCACGACCTGGGCGGGGGAGACCCCGTGGGTCTCGGCGGCGTTGCGGATCGCGTCTTCCTCGAAGAGGCCCTTGGCGCGGGCCAGCGGGCTCCACGCGACCGTCCGGATGCCGAGCGAGTCGTGCACGGCGCGGAGCTCCTCCTGCGGGAAGTACGGGTGCATCTCGATCTGGTTGACCGCCGGGACGACACCACTGGTGTCCATGATCCGGTCGAGGTGCTCGGCAGTGAAGTTCGAGACGCCGATGGTGGTCACCAGACCGTCGCGCTGCAGGTCGACCAGCGCGCGCCAGGCCTCGGAGTACTCATCCCGCTTGGGGTTCGGCCAATGGATCAAGTGCAGGTCGATGTGGTCGAGGCCGAGCCGGCCGAGCGACTCGTGGGTCGAGACGATCGCGTCGTCGTAGGCGTGGTGGCGCCCCGGCAGCTTGCTCGCGACCCGGAACTCCGGGCGCGCGACGCCCGAGCGGCGGATCGCCTCGCCGACGGTCATCTCGTTGCCGTAGTTCACGGCGGTGTCGATCAGGCGGTAGCCGGACTCCACCGCGCTGAGGATCGCGTCGAGGCCGTCTGCACCCTGGAGCCCGGTCGTGCCGAAGCCGACTGCGGGCAGCTCGGTGCCGTCGTTCAGGTCATAAATCGGGATTTCCATCGGGACTCTCACGTTTCTGCTCGCGGGCAACAACACGGTTCACCCAGCCACCACATGCTGCGTCGCTCCCAGTGGGCGGGCTCAGGGGCAACCCTAGCGAGATTGCCGACCGTTGACACGTAATCACGTGGGTAGATACCGGACTAGTTGGACATCGGAGTCTGCGGTGCGGAGCCGCTCACCGTGGAACTGGCTGCAAGCTCTTCACCCTGATCTGGCGACGCGCACCCCGGCGTTCCCACAGGCGCAGGCAGGGTGCGCGTCTCGAAGGAGAGGAAGAAGAGATTGCCGGGTCGGCGGCTTGTGACGGCAGAAGGGACCTCCGGAAGGCCTTGGTTGACATAGGCAGGTAATTACCTGCATGATGACGACGTGAGCACACGCCAAGCGCCAGAGGGATACGACGCGGACCGGGTCTTCAAAGCCCTGGCCGACCCGACCCGCCGGCTTCTGCTGGACCGCCTCAAGGAACGCAACGGCCAGACGCTGGGGGAGCTGTGCGGAGCGCTGGAGATGGCCCGCCAGTCGGTGACCCAGCATCTCGACCAGCTGGGGGAGGCCAACCTGGTCTCCGTCGTACGCCGGGGTCGCGAGCGCCTGCACTACCTCAACCCGGTGCCGATCCACGAGCTGCAGGCCCGCTGGATCGCCACCTTCGAACAACCCAGGCTTGACGCGATCCGCGCGGTCAAGCAACGAGCAGAGGAGCACGCTATGAGCACCGACCAGCTGACTGTCCCCGACTACGTCTACGTGACCTACATCCGCGCCAGCGCCGAGCAGGTCTGGGGAGCCTTGACCGATGCGGATCTGACAGCGCAGTACTGGGGCCACCGCAACGTCTCGGACTGGCAGGTCGGCAGCGGCTGGGACATGGACCGGCTCGACGGGACCGGGGCGATCGTCACCGGGACGGTGCTCGAAGCCGAGCCGCCCAGCCGGCTGGTGATGACCTTCGAGGATTCCCCGGGCGAGGAGCGACCCAACGGCCCGTCGGTGGTGACGTTCGACATGGCGTCGGAGGAGGGCGTGGTCCGGCTGACAGTGACCCACGCGAACATGCCTAACCAGGACTTCGCCAACGGCATCTCCGGAGGCTGGCCCGGCATCCTCGCCAACCTCAAGTCGCTGCTCGAGACCGACTCGGTGCTGCCGAAGAACCCGTGGGAGATGGGCTGACCTAGCCGCCCGGCCCGGCAGTTGCCGGGCCGGTCAGCCGCAGGTCCCGGATGACGGGCCGGGTTGCTGCGACCACGCCGACCACGACGCAGATCGCGACGCTCCCCAGCTCGACGCCACGTGCCCCGAAGGCATGGGCGAACGGTCCGACCAGGACTTCGCCGACCGGCATCGCCACGAACGAGAAGAACCCATCGATCGCCATCACCCGCGAGAGCATCTCCTCGGGGACCTTCTCCTGGACAGTGAGGCTCCAGGCCAGCCCGATGACGCTCGAGGCTGCGCCGGCGACGACGAACGCCGCCGTGAGAGCGATGGTGTCGACCCAGGTGCCGAGGACGAGCATCGGCGTCGCGCACAGGACGAACGCGACGACGCAGACCAGAAGCGGGCGGGACAGTGTCACCCGGGACAGCACCAGCGTCGCGGCGAAGAGCCCGACGGCTTGGCCTGATCTCGCGAAGCCCCAGCCGTCACTGCCGATCGTGCCGTGGGCGATGGCAGGCCCGAGCACCATGATCGCGCCGCTGATCAACGCGTTGAACACCAGGGAGCCGCTGGCCACCGGGAGCACCCAGCCGAGCCTGCGTACGAACCTCCAGCCGACCTTGAAGTCACCGATCACGCTGTCCTGGCGCTCGGGTCTGGCCCCGAACGGGAGTCTCAGGACGGCAAGGAAGAGCGCGGCCACGACGTAGGTGACGGCGTCGAAGCCGAGCGCCCAGCCCGGTCCGACCGTGGCGACCAGGACACCGGCCGTCGCCGGGCCGACGATCCGCAGCGCGCTCTCGGTCTGGTTGATCAGCAGGTACGCCGCCTTGCGCTGCTCGGGTCGCAGCAGGATCGGGACCATCCCGTGGATCGCCGGATAGCTGACAGCAAAAGCCGTGCCGCTGACCAGCTGCAGCGCGACCAGCTGCCAGATGTGCGCGCAGTGGGTCAGGACCAAGGTCGCGGTCAGTCCCTGGACGACGGCTTGGACGAGGTTGCAGCCGCGGAGCACCAAGGCACGGGGGAGCCGGTCGGCTACAGCGCCGCCGAGGAGCATGAACGCGACCATCGGGGCTGTCGATGCCGCTGCGACCCAGCCGAGCGCCGAGGGGGAGTCCTTGATCGCGAGCACCGCGAAGGCCAGCGAGACGGTCGCCATCGAGGAGCCAGCGGTGTTCACGAGCTCCCCGAGGTAGAACACGCGGAAGTTGCGGTCCTTCAGCGGGGTGATCCTGGCTCCTGCGGTCATCAGAACGACCCTAGTGCGATCACCGGGCGAGGGACCTGGGTGGACAAACAAACATACGGCATGTATGTTAATGCCATGACCACACGGCCGCTAACCCTCGGAACGCCGCAGATCGTCAGCCTCGGGACCTGTGAGCTGCAGGCATTCGAAGCCGGCCCGGCTGACGGGCCGGTCATCGTCTTCGTCCAGGGATTGCTCGTCAACGCCGACGTCTGGCGTGACGTCGTGCCGGCGCTGGTCGCGGGGGGAGCCCGGTGCATCACCGTCGACTGGCCGCTCGGCGCCCACGCGATACCGACCCCGGGGGCGGATCTGACGCCTCCTGGGGTCGCGGCCCTGATCGGGGAGGTCCTCGAGGTGCTCGACCTGGACGACGTCACGATCGTTGCGAACGACACAGGCGGCGCACTCACCCAGATCCTGATGGCCTCAGGCCCCGAGCGGGTGGGCAGGGTGGTGCTGACCCCGTCGGACAGCTTCGAGATGTTCTTCCCACCGATGTTCAAGCCGCTGGTCTGGATGGCGCATGTGCCGGGCGCTGTCTGGGCGGTCGAGCAGGGGATGCGGGCCAGGTTCGCCCAGCGCCGGCCGATGGCGTTCGGCTGGCTCTCGCTCACGCCGCTGCCGGACGACCTGCTCGACTCCTTTGTGCTGCCCGCACGTCGGTCGCGGGCGGTCCGCAAGGACCTGGCCCGCTTCCTGCGGACGGTGCACAAGCGGCATACGCTCGAGGCGGCGAGCAGGCTGGACGCCTTCGACAAGCCGGTGCTGCTCGCGTGGGGGGCGGAAGACAAGTTCTTCCCGCTGTCCCTGGCGGAGCGGCTGGCGGCGATCCTGCCCGACGCCCGGATCGAGCTGGTCCCCGGTGCGCGCACGCTGGTGCCGTTCGACCGGCCCGACATACTGAACCCCATGATCTTGGACTTTCTCGGCCTCGGCGCCAACGGCCTTGATGCCCGCACCTAGCCGCAGCCAGGCGGAGCGGACCGAGGCGACCCGCGCTGCGTTGGTCGCGGCCGCGCGCCCGTTGTTCGCTGAGCGCGGTTTTGCGGGCGTCTCGGCAGAGGAGATCGTGGCGGCCGCTGGCGTCAGCCGCGGAGCCCTTCATCATCACTACGTCGACAAGAAGGGCCTGTTCCGGGCCGTTTTCGAGCAGCTCGAGGCCGATTTCATGACCGACGTCGTCGCTGCGATCGACGGCGTGCCCGCCGAGGAGCTCGTTCCGGTTGCGATCAGCGCGTTCCTGGACATCTGCGCCCGGCCTGAAGTCCGTCGGATCGGGCTCACGGACGCACCCGCGGTGCTGGGCTGGGCCGACTGGCGCTCGATCGAGGCCGAGCACGGGCTCAGCCTGGTCGTTGCCTTGGCAGCCGACAGCGAGCCAGTCAGGTCCGGCACGACGTCAGCCGATGTTCTCGGCCAGCTCGTGCTGAGCGCCCTGATCGAGTCGGCGCTGCTTGTGGCTGACGCAGCTGATCCGGTGCGCCGCCGCCAGGAGGTCGAAGCGACCCTGCTGACCTTG
>DATAZI010000058.1:0-50803 GCA_036272095.1 Marmoricola sp.
CGATGATCGGGATCTCGACGTTCGAATTCGAAAGGAGCACCGATGGCAGTCCCCACGTTCGTGGACCACGTCACGCTGTACGTCAGCGCGGGCCGTGGCGGTAACGGCGTCGCCTCGGTGCACCGTGAGAAGTTCAAGCCCCTCGGCGGGCCGGACGGCGGCAACGGCGGGCCCGGCGGCTCGATCATCCTGCGCGTCGACCCTGACGTCACCACCCTGATCGACTACCACCACCGGGCAAAGCGGCAGGCCACCCACGGTGGTCAGGGCGCTGGCGACCACCGCAACGGCGCGCACGGCGAGGACATGGTCCTGCCCGTTCCCGACGGCACCGTGGTGACCGAGGGCGGCGAGGTCATCGCCGACCTGGTCGGCGCCGGCACCGAGATGGTGATCGCCGAAGGCGGCCGTGGTGGCCTGGGCAACGCGGCGCTTGCCTCGGCCAAGCGCAAGGCGCCTGGGTTTGCGCTGCTCGGCGAGCCCGGCGAGGAGCGCACGATCGGCCTCGAGCTCAAAGTCGTTGCCGACATCGGCCTGGTGGGTTTCCCCAGCGCCGGCAAGTCCAGCCTGATCGCCGCGATCAGCCGGGCGCGGCCCAAGATCGCCGACTACCCGTTCACCACGCTGATCCCGAACCTGGGCGTGGTGAAGGCGGGCGACACCGTCTTCATCGTTGCCGACGTACCCGGTCTGATCGAAGGCGCCAGCGAGGGACGCGGGCTCGGCCATGACTTCCTGCGCCATATCGAGCGCTGTGCCGCGCTGCTGCACGTCGTCGACCTGGCCACCCTCGAGCCCGGGCGCAACCCCGTGGAGGACCTCGAGGTGATGGAGAGCGAGCTCGCGAAGTACGGCGGGCTGGAGGACCGGCCGCGCCTGGTGGCGTTGAACAAGGCCGACCTCCCTGACGGCCAGGACATGGCCGACATCGTCACCGAGGAGATCAAGCGCCGCGGCTGGCCGGTGTTCCAGGTCAGCGCGCTGGCCCACCTCGGGCTCAAGGAGCTGACCTTCGCGATGGCCGAGGTCGTCGCGACCGCGCGCCGTGAGCGCGTGGTCGAGGAGGCCGAGCGGATCATCATCCGGCCCAAGCCGAAGGGCTCGGGCGAGGAGTTCACGATCACCGAGACTGGTGAGGGCTGGCGCGTGCGCGGCACCAAGCCCGAGCGCTGGATCCGGCAGACCGACTTCAGCAACGACGAGGCCGTCGGCTTCCTGGCCGACCGGCTCAACCGGCTCGGGGTCGAGGCCAAGCTGATCGATCTCGGAGCGCACGAAGGCGACCCGGTCCTGATCGGGCACCCCGACAACGCTGTCGTCTTCGACTTCAAGCCCGGTCTGGATGCAGGCGCCGCCGAGATGCTCGGCCGCCGCGGCGAGGATCAGCGCTTCAACGAGGACCGCCCTGCTGCCGGTCGGCGCCGGGCGATCCACGAGCTCATGGACGAGCGCGACGACAACGAGACCCGCGCCGACGTCGCCCGCCGCCTGGACCGCGGCGAGAGCCTCGAGGCTGACTACACCGACGAGTCCAACGTCGACGAGGGCGCGGTAGCGGTCGCATTCACCAACGACGACTTCAGCGAGCCCTACGATCCTGCCGCGGACGAAGGCGTCGAGGGATGAGCCGGGAGGCGGTGACGGCAGCCCGGCGGATCGTCGTCAAGGTGGGCTCGTCGTCGCTGACCACGACTGCCGGCGGCATCGATCCGTCCCGGATGCGCGAGCTCGTCGACACGGTCGCCGGGGTGCACGCCGCCGGCACCGAGGTGGTGCTGGTGTCCTCCGGTGCGATCGCCGCCGGCCTGGCCCCGCTGGCCTTGCGCAAGCGCCCGCGCGACCTGGCACGGCAGCAGGCTGCGGCCTCGGTCGGCCAGGGGATCCTGGTGCACCGCTATACCGAGGAGTTCGCCCGGCACGGTCAGGTGACCGGCCAGGTGCTGCTGACCCCCGACGACGTGACCAGGCGCGGGCACTACCGCAACGCCCAGCGCACGTTCTCCACACTGCTCGAACTCGGTGTGGTGCCGATCGTCAACGAGAACGACACGGTGGCCACCAGCGAGATCCGGTTCGGGGACAACGACCGGCTGGCCGCGCTGGTCGCGCACCTGGTCACCGCCGATCTGCTGGTGCTGCTCTCCGACGTCGACGGCCTCTACGACGGCCCGCCGACCGCGCCCGGCGCGACGCTGATCAGCGAGGTCCGCAGTGAGGCAGACCTCGGCGATGTCGTCGTCGGCAAGGCGGGACCCGCCGGTGTCGGCACCGGCGGCATGCAGACCAAGCTGGAGGCCGCCCGGATCGCGACCGGGGCCGGCGTACCGGTCGTGCTGACCAGTGCCGCCCGGGCCGCGGAGGCTCTCGCCGGCGAGGACGTCGGCACCTTCTTCCACGCGACCGGCAAGCGTCGGCCCGCCCGGCTGCTGTGGCTGGCGCACGCCACCGAGGCGCACGGCACGATCGTGCTCGACACGGGCGCGGTCGCCGCGCTGACCCAGCGCCAGGCCTCGCTGCTGCCCGCCGGCATCACCGCGGTCACCGGGGCATTCGTCGCCGGCGACCCTGTCGACCTGGTCGATCCCGGCGGGTCGGTGATCGGCCGCGGGCTGGTCAACTACGACGCCGCCGAGCTGCCGGCGTTGATGGGGCGCTCGACCCATGACCTGGCCCGGGAGCTGGGAGCCTCCTACGAGCGCGAGGTCGTGCACCGCGACGACCTGACCCTGCTCGACCGGGCCTGAGCCGCCCCGCTGCACTGGCCCCCCATTCGAAGGTCCCCTGCGGGCCTTCCGACCCGACTTCCTCGATTCCCCCGACGCGCCGGACCCCGGTCCAGCACACTGGTGCCGACGTCGGCACGGGAGAAGGAGCGCTGGTGGACGCGGAGCAGCACGTTCGTCTGTGGCATGTGACCCTCACGGTCGCAGGGCAGCCGGTCGAGCCGATGCTGGTGCGTGGGTCGCTCTCGCGGCTCCGCGAGGAGCGCCCGTTCATCGACACCGTCGAGTACACCGGCTCCAGCGCGGAGCTCCAGTTCTGGGACGAGGGCGACGCGATGCTCGACGTCGCCTCCCTGGCGCTGCGGTTGTGGGATGAGCACCGGGATTCTGCCGGGTTGCCGCACTGGGAGATCGTCGGTCTCGAGGTCGTCGAGAAGGCTGTCCGGGACGCTCGGGGAGGGCTCGGTCACGCGGGGGTGCACAGCCCCGTGCCGATGCCCTTCCAGCTCTGACTTCCGGATACCCTGAGCCCCATGTCCGACACGATCGCGGTTGTTGCCGCGCGCGCCCGTGAGGCTGCCAACGTGCTCGCCCTCGCGAACCGGGCAGCCAAGGACGCCGCGCTCGAGGCGATGGCGAAGGCTCTGCTGGAGGAGTCCGGAGCCATCCTGGAGGCCAATGCTGTCGACGTGGCCGCTGCTCAGGCCGCCGGCACCGCGGAGCACATGATCGACCGGCTGCGCCTCGATGCGAGCCGCGTTGCCGGGATGGCCCAGGGCCTTCGTGAGGTCGCCGGCCTGCCCGACCCGGTCGGCGAGGTGCTGCGCGGGTCGACGCTGGCCAACGGGCTCGAGCTGCGCCAGGTCTCGGTCCCCTTCGGCGTCGTGGGCGTCATCTACGAGGCACGCCCCAACGTGACGGCGGACGCGGCCGGAATCTGCCTCAAGAGCGGCAACGCGGTGCTGCTCCGCGGATCCTCTAGCGCCCTGTCCTCCAATACCGCCATCGTCGCGGTGCTGCGGGCAGCGGCCGAGCGGGCCGGACTGCCCGCTGACGTGATCGCGCTGGTCCCCGGCGAGGGCCACGAAGCCGTCAAGGAGCTGATGCGGGCCCGCGGGCTGGTCGACGTGCTGATCCCGCGCGGCGGAGCCAGCCTGATCCGCTCGGTGGTCGAGGAGTCGACGGTGCCGGTCATCGAGACCGGCGTCGGCAACTGTCACGTCTACGTCGACGAGGCCGCCGACCTGGAGATGGCGCTGGCGATCGTGCTCAACTCCAAGACGCACCGCACCTCTGTCTGCAACTCGGCCGAGTCGCTGCTGGTGCACGAGGCCGTCGCGGGGGAGTTCCTGCCGATGGTCGTCTCCGCGCTGAGCGAGGCGGGGGTCACGATCCACGGCGACGCCGCCTTCACGGCGTACGACGGGGTGCTGGCCGCGACGCAGGAGGACTGGGACACCGAGTACCTCTCGCTGGACATCTCCGCAGCCGTCGTGCCGGACCTGACCGCGGCGATCAGCCACATCCGGGCGCACTCCTCGGGCCATACCGAGGCGATCGTGACCGGCTCGCAGGCCGCGGCCCGGCGGTTCACCGCCGAGGTGGACGCTGCCGCGGTGATGGTCAACGCCTCCACCCGGTTCACCGATGGCGGCGAGTTCGGGTTCGGCGCCGAGATCGGCATCTCGACCCAGAAGCTGCACGCCCGCGGCCCCCTCGGCCTGCCTGAGATGACCTCGAGCAAGTACGTGGTCACCGGCGACGGGCACATCAGATGAGGTCGGGCCAGTGAGGATCATCGCCGTCGACGACGGCTCTCTGAAGAAACCCTTCGTCAAGGGGGCGCACCCGGACATGCTCGACGTCTGGGCGGACCCGTCGACCGAGCGGTTCCTGACCCCGGCCACGATCATCACCTTCATCCGGACCATCGCGTGCATCACCATCGTCGCGTTCGCGATCCACCAGGGCGTGCCGCACGACGACAAGTTCTGGAGCCCGGCGCTGAAGCTGATGGCGATCGCCCTGGTCGTCTACTGGGCCGGCGACAGCCTGGATGGCCAGGTCGCCCGCCGGATGCACCACGAGACCCGGATCGGCGCGCTCCTCGACATCATGAGCGACCGGTTCTGCTCGGCGGCCTTCTACTTCGGGCTCGCCTGGCTGCACCCGGAGTTCACGGTCCCGGTCGTGCTCTACCTCGCTGAGTTCATGGTGATCGACTTCTTCCTCTCGATCGCGTTCCTGGGCTGGAAGATCCGCAGCCCCAATTACTTCTACGTCGTCGACTCCGCTATCTACCGGCTGAACTGGTCCCACCCCGCGAAGGCGGTCAACTCGGCGCTGTTCGCGGTGCTGCTTCTGGTCACCCAGATGCCGTGGCTGGGCGGTGTGATCGCGGCCGGGCTGCTGGTCTTCAAGATCGCCATGCTCGTCCGGCTGGCGAAGATCGGGCTCCCGATCCCGACCGGGACCGGGCTCGCAGACGGGTCGGCAGTGACGTCGGAGCAGGGCGCAACCGCGTGAAGCTGGTCCTAGGGACGTTCTTCTACTCGATCGGCTCAGCCCTCATCCCGGTCATGAACGCCGAGATCCCGCTCGCGGGCATCCCGTTCGGCGGAGCGCACGCGTGGGTGATCGCCTTCACCGCGGCCTGCGGGCAGACCATCGGCAAGATCATCTGGTACTACACCGGCCACCACTCGATGAAGATCCCCTGGCTGGCGAAGAAGATGGAGACCGATAAGTGGAAGGCCTCCTACGCCAAGTGGAACGACCGGATCGCCGGCCGCCCGGTGACCGCGGGCGGGATCACCTTCGTCTCGGCGGTCACCGGCTTCCCGCCGCTGGCGATCCTGGCGGTCGTCGCCGGCACGCTGCGGATGAACCTGCCGATCTTCATCGTGACCTGCATAACAGGCCGGACCATCCGTTTCTGGGCCGTCATCGAGGGCGCCAGCATCGTCAAGGACTACCTCGGGCCGCTGGTCGGGATCAACTAGGGCACGTCTGAGAGTCGAAACTCCGGACTCGCCAATTCGGGAGGCTTGGGACAGGTAGGGTCTGCCGCGTGATCGTCGAATCGGACAACTCCCGGGCCTGGGTTCTCAAGTACGAGCTGAGCCGTCTCGTCCAGACCCCGCAGGCATTCACCAACTGGCCTGCGCTGCTGGCCGGGATGGCGCGCGAGAAGGTCTCCGAGGGCCCCGACGTCCTGACCTTCCACACCCGCGGCGGGCAGACGATCTCGATCCCGAACGCCCCCGGCGCCCGGGTCCCGGTCTACGAGGTCTTCGCCGAGGACTGCTACGACCTCGAGTGGTTCCTCGGGGACCTCGCCACCCGGCCGATCCACGTCCTCGACATCGGCGCCCACGTCGGGACGTTCGCGACCCAGCTCGCCAGCGTCCACCCGGGCGCGACGATCGACTGCTTCGAGCCGGCGCCGGACACCTACAGCTTCTTGAACCGCAACGTGGCCGACAACGGCAACACCGAGCGGGTGCACACCTACCAGCAGGCGATCACCGGCGAGAACGGGTTCGCGGTCCTCGACCTGCAGGGGGCCGGATCGGGCCACAACCACCTTGCCTTCGACGACCACATCGACGGGTCTGGCGTACGGGTCGAGACGGTGCCGTTCGACGACGTCGTGGCGAACGCGCGTGGCCCGGTCGAGCTGATCAAGATGGACTGCGAGGGCGGCGAGTACGACCTCGTCTACAAGTCCTCGAAGGAGAGCTGGGCCAACGTTCAGCGGCTGGTGCTGGAATACCACACCATGCCGGACGAGTCCTGGGAGGAGCTGCGCGCCTGGTTCGCCTCGGTGGGCCTGCACGTGCTGCGCGACCTCCGTTCGCCGATCGCCGGGACGGCCTGGCTGTCTCGTACGCCGCTGCGCGACCACGAGGGCCAGCCGGCGGGCGGCTTCGCCTACAAGCTCGCCCACGACGTACGCCGCGTCGTCCAGACCCGCAAGACGTTCTCGAACTGGCCCTCGCTGCTCTCGGGTCTCGCCCGGGAGAAGCTCGGCCGCGGGCCGGCGGAGCTGACCTTCGAGACCCGCTCGGGCCAGCGCATCACCGTCCCCAACGTCCCCGGCGCCCGGGTCCCGACCTACGAGCAGTACGCCGAGGAGGAGTACCGGCTCGGCTGGTTCACCGAGGCCTTGCAGGGTCGCGAGATCAACGCCTTCGACGTCGGCGCCCATGTGGGCACCTTCGCCTGCAGCCTGGTCGAGGTGCTGCCGACGGTCTCGGTGACCTGCTTCGAGCCCTCTGAAGGGACCCGGTCCTACCTGCGCCGCAACATCGAGCAGAACGGCCTCGGCTCCCGGATCTCGGTCGTCGCGGCCGCGCTCGCCGGTGAGACCGGCTTCGCGCTGTTCGACGACCACGGCGGCGCCAGCGGCCTGAACAACCTGGTCGACCACAAGCCGGTCGACGACGGGGAGTACACCGGCGCCGGCGTCAAGGTCCCGACGATCCGCTTCGACGAGGCGATCGCTGACGCCAAGGGCCCGGTCACGCTGGTCAAGATGGACTGCGAGGGCGGCGAGTACGGCCTGGTCTACAACTCCTCTCCGGAGAGCTGGGCCAACGTCGAGCGCGTTGTCTTGGAGTACCACGACGTGCCGGGCGAGTCCTGGGCCGAGCTGCGCGCCTGGTTCGCCGGCGTCGGCCTGCACCTGGTCGCCCACCAGCCCTACAAGGCCGACCTCGGCCTGGCCTGGCTGGCTCGGGGCCCTGTCGGCATCGACAAGCGCTGAGCACAGGACCGAGACGTGGTCCGGCTCTCTGAAGGCCTGCGCCCGTACTTCGGGCCGCTTAAGCGTGCCTACACCGTCGGCACCGGTGTGGTCTCGCCGCTCACCTCGCGGCTGAGCAAGGTCCGGGGCGGCTGGCTGCCGACCGGGGTCGCGATGACCATGGAGGACGCTGCCCGCGACGGCGGCGCCTTCACCCTCGCGCGGCCCGAGGAGGTCCTGCACCGTGACCACCCGATCGGCGACCCGGCCCGGTACTGGTGCTTCGAGGAAGCGCTGACCGAGACTGCGGAGCGGGTCGGTGTCGTGGAGCTGGCCGGCGGCCGCGTGCTGCAGCCGCACTCGGTCGTGATCACCGGGCGGAACCGCTGGCTGTGGGAGCAGTGCCGGTACTTCGGCACCACCAAGCCGCGCCAGCACCCGATGTTCCTGCACCCGTTCCCGCAGCCTCCGCAGGAGGTCGCTGGACGGCTGGGCGTGCTGAGCACCCGCGGCGATGCGAACTACTACCACTTCCTGCACGACCTGCTCCCGCGGCTGGCAGTCCTCGAGCAGTCGGGTGTCGAGCGCCCGGAGCGCTGGTACGCGCCGTACTCGAAGGGCTGGCAGCGTGACCTTCTGAAGATCTGGGGGATCGGGCCGGACGAGGTCGTCGACAGCTCGACAGTGCCGCATGTGCGCGCCGAGAGCCTGGTGGTGCCGAGCCTGGCGTCGATCGACGAGCGCAACCCGCCGTGGGTGTCGGCGCTGATCCGTGAGCGGATGGTCCCGGCCGGCCTGGAGCGGGTGCCGGGCAGGCACCTCTACCTGACCCGGGGAGCGGCCCGCAACAACCGGATCGTGCTCAACGAGGCCGAGGTGGTCGGCTACCTCGAGCCGCTCGGCTTCCAGGTCGTCGACACCGGCGTGCTCTCCATCGACGAGCAGGTCAGGATCTTCGCCGAGGCCGACGTGATCGTCGCCCCGCACGGCGCCGCCCTGGCGAACCTGCCGTTCTGCAGCCCCGGCTCGGCGCTGGTCGAGCTGTTCCCCTCGCAGTGCATGTTCCCGGACTTCTGGAAGGTCGCCTGCGGGGTCGAGGGACTCGATTACCGCTACCTCGCCGGTGCCGGCCCGGCCGTCCCGGCCACCCGCGCGGCGTTCGTGGTGGCCGACATCACCGTCGACCTGGGCAAGCTCGAGGCGATGGTCTCCGCGCTGCTGGCAGCACGGGCCTGAGGTGCCGGTAAGGTACTGCCCATGACGCCCATGATCGCCTACTGGCCGCCGTTCTTCATCGGCGGCGGGATCCTGCTTCTCCTGCTGACGCTCGTCGCCGCGCTGCTCGCCTTCGGCCGAGGTCGAGAGCACTCCTGAGCACGTCGGTGACGCGCCGGATCGGGGTGATGGGCGGGACGTTCGACCCCGTGCACCACGGCCACCTGGTCGCCGCCAGCGAGGCCCAGGCGTACTTCGACCTCGACGAGGTCGTGTTCGTCCCGACCGGCCGTCCGTGGCAGAAGGCCGATCGGAAGGTCACCTCGGCCGAGCATCGGTACCTGATGACCGTCATCGCGACGGCCTCGAACCCGCGGTTCTCGGTGTCCCGGGTGGACATCGACCGGGACGGGCCCACGTACACGATCGACACGCTGCGCGACCTGGGCGCCGCGCTGGATCCGGCAGGGGATGGCGACCTCGAGCTCTACTTCATCACCGGTGCCGACGCCCTGGGCGAGATCTTCACCTGGCGCGACGCCTCGCAGCTCTTCGAGCTGGCGCACTTCGTCGGCTGCACCCGCCCGGGCTACGAGATGGACACCTCCTTGCTGGAGGGCATCCCGGGCGAGCGCGTCACCATCCTGGAGATCCCTGCCCTGGCGATCTCCTCCACCGACTGCCGTCGTCGTACGGCCGCCGGCCGACCTGTCTGGTACCTCGTCCCCGACGGGGTCGTGCAGTACATCGCGAAGCACAATCTGTACGGAGACCTCCCATGACCGCCACCCCCCGCGCCATCGAGCTGATCCAGGCCGCTGCCGCTGCCGCCTCGGACAAGCTGGCCACCGAGATCGTCGCCTTCGACGTCTCCGACCAGCTCGTCATCACCGATGCCTTCCTGGTGGCCTCGGCCGCCAACGAGCGGCAGGTGAAGTCGGTGGTCGACGAGGTCGAGGACAGGCTCCGCGAGCTCGGCGCCAAGCCGGTGCGCCGCGAGGGGGTCCGGGACGGCCGCTGGGCGCTGCTGGACTACGCCGACATCGTCGTGCACGTGCAGCACAGCGAGGAGCGGCAGTTCTACGCGCTCGAGCGGCTCTGGCGCGACTGCCCTTCGATCGACGTGCGTGACGCCGTCGGCCCCACCTCCGGCTCGCCGGCCGCGGACGCGGCGGCGGGCGAGTCCAGCCGCCTGCAGTGACCCGGCTGGTCCTGGTCCGGCACGGCCAGACTGCGTGGAACCTCGAGGGTCGCGCCCAGGGGCACACCGACGTCGTGCTGGACGCGACCGGGCGTGCTCAGGCAGCAGCGGTAGCACCGGTGCTCGCCGCGATGAGGCCGACGGCGCTGTTCAGCAGCGATCTGGCACGCGCACGGGAGACGGCCGCGTTCCTGGCCGACGCAACCGGTCTCGAGGCCGCGTTCGACGCGCGCCTGCGCGAGTTCGACGTGGGGGAGCGCGCCGGGCTGGATGTCGCCGAGTTCGCCCAGCGGTTCCCGCAGGCCTACGCGTTGTGGAAGTCCGGGCACGTCACCGGGTTGGTGCCCGGAGCGGAGACCCCGGAGCAGGTCGTAGCACGGATGCTGCCGGCGCTCCGGGAGATCTGGGCCGCGATCGTGCCAGGGGGCACGACCCTGGTGGTCTCGCACGGCGCCTGCCTGAAGGTGGTCCTGCTGGCCTTCCTGGGCTGGCCCGAGGAGCTCGGTCTGACGCTGCGCGGCTTGGACAACTGCGGCTGGGTGGTGCTCGACGATGACCCGAACGGGCGCGGGATCCGGCTGGCGTCGTACAACGTGTCGGTGCAGACGGCTGAAGACGGACCCGATTTCGCATCCGGGCCCGGCGTTGGCTAACATTCTCCGAGTTGCCTGACGGAGCATCCGGACGGTGATGGGGCTGTGGCGCAGCTGGTAGCGCATCTGCATGGCATGCAGAGGGTCAGGGGTTCGAGTCCCCTCAGCTCCACAAATCGGAAGCCGCCTTCGGGCGGCTTCCGCTGTTTTGGGTGTTCACTGTGGGCTTCGCTGGGGGCGGTCCGGGAGCAGTTGGTTGCGGCTGTGTTGGAGCGGCCTGCAGAGGGCCAGGGGTCCGAGTCCGCCCTGGTGGTGCGGCGGCTGGTTGCTCCAGTCCTCGAGTGAGGGTCGCCCGGCTGATCAGCGGCTCTGACGCTCCCGCAGAGCGGTCAATGCGGTGTCGTAGGCATCTCGGGAGATCGCCCCGGTCCGCAGCTGGTCCTCAAGGTCCAGGACAAGGGCGAGCGCGTCGGCCGGGCGGAGGGCGCGCACGTTCTCGCGCGGCCCGTCCGCCCCGTCCTTGGCGGCGCGTCCGGCCAGCTGGGCGATCGCCGCCCGCTTGTGTGCGCGCACTGCGCCTTCGTCGAAATCGAGCTTGCCGGGCACCGGCGCCTCCGAGCAGTCGGTCGAGCAGGCGGTCGAGCAGGGACTGTCGATCCTAGGAAGCGCGACGCGGCTCTCGCGTCCATGAGGTCATGGAGATTTCCGTGACCTCATCGAGGTCAGGACAGGCCGAGCTCCGCCCGGGCCAGCCCGACCAGCTCGGCGTTGGTGTTGGCGTGGCCGCCGATGCCCCAGCCACCGTCGGGGGCCTCGGTGAGCAGTACCCAGGTGCGCTCCGCCAGGGACGGGTCGCCGGCCGCTGCGGCCACGACATCGGTCAGGCGGCGTACGGCGGCGATCTGCTTGTCGCGGTCCAGGGCCCCGGCGTTGGTCAGCACCTGCACCCGGACGCGGTCGCTGTCGCCCTCGACGTTGGCCAGCGAGCCGGCCGGCAGCTCGTGCACGAAAGCCGCCGTGTTGGTGCGGAACAGCCCGATGCCGGGGACTTCCTCGACCTCCATCAACGTGCGTGCCAGGTCCGTGGCGAGCTGGTGCGGGTCGGCGAAGGTCCCCGCGGTGGCGTAGACGTCGATCATCGGCATGGCATGACTCCCTGATGGGTATTGGAAACTATGGTTGGCGGCATAGTAGACACAGGTATGCTGCTTTGCATAGTTTTCAGGCGACGCAACCGGTGCACGTGGGAGGAGCGGGGATGGCCAAAGGCGAGGCACGCAACCGCATGGTCGCGGGCGCCGTACGGCTGCTGGCCGAGAAGGGACTCGAGGGGACCTCGTTCGCAGACGTGCTCGCCGCGACTGGAGGGTCGCGAGGATCGACCTACCATCACTTCCCGGGCGGCAAGGCCGAGCTCGTGAGCGAGGCCCTGGACCTGGCCGGCAACCACGCTCTGGCGGCGATGGAGCCGGTCCGCGGTGAGCCCGCCACCGTCGTGGTGGCCCGCTTCACGGCCCTGTGGCGGCATCTGCTCGCCGCCACCGACCTCCGGTCCGGGTGCGCGGTGCTCGCGGTGACGGTGGCTGCCGACGATGACGAGCTGCTGGACCATGCCGGCCGGGTGTTCCGCGGCTGGCGGGAGCAGATCGCCTCGCTGCTCACCGATGGAGGCCTTGGACGCGAGGATGCCGCCCGGCTGGCCGCTTTGACGATCGCGGCGACCGAGGGCGGTGTCGCAGTCGCCCGGGCCGAGCGCTCGTGGGAGCCGTTCGACCTGGTCGAGGCGTCGTTGCTCGCCGAGGTCGAGCGGGCGCTGGCAGCGGCGACGTAGGACTCTGCGGGGCGGGACCGTGCGGGGCGGTTCAGAAACCGGCTGGAGCAGCGATCAAGTCGGCGTGCGAGGGCGCACTGATCTGCGCAGCCGAGCCCCAGTGGGTGTAGTCCACGGTGAGAGGTTTGCCGAGCACCGAGATGTGCACGCGGCGGACCAGGTTGTCCTTGGTGATGTACAGGTTGTAGCGGATCGTCTTCGGCAGCTTCGACGTCACTGATGAGGGAGGCGAGACGCCCGTGCTCAGCGCGGTATTCGACTTCGCGGTGTCGATCAGCAGCACGTAGTGCTCGGTGAGGTCGCTCCCGATCGTAGCCGCGCCGAGGTCGACGATCGACCGGACCGCGGGAGCCAGCTTGAGCAGGGTGCTCCCGGGCTGGATCGCGGTGAGGGAGGTGAGCAGCCCGCCGATCGAGGTGTTGCCCGGGGGCAGTACGAAGAACTTGCCGGCGGCGGTGCTGCCGGGCACGGCGACGTACGAGACGCCGTTCACGATCTTCATCTCCAGGTTGGAGAACCCGGAGGCCGGCACGGTGACGGAGATGTCGAAGTCGGTGCGAGCGCCCATCGTGGTGAAGCGCCCGGCCGCCGACTCAGCGGCCGAGCGGAGTACGACCTCCGCAGATCCTGAGGCGACCATCGCGGCAGTGATCTGATTCAGGAACGGGGTCACCGCGATCGCGGTGCCCGAGGGCAGTGTGATCGCCGCGGTTGGCGGATCGCTGGTCAGGAACTCGGGTCCTGAGGACCCGTTGCCGCAGGCTGCCGTCCCGAGGGCGACCAGGGCTGAGGCGACGGCAGCAGCCGCCGCCCTGGTGCGCAGGTCGCTGGTCATGTCGTTCATTGTGCACGGAGTGCGACCCGGGTCACAGGGACGCGACCCGTCGGTGGACGTTCTCCTCGCACAGAACAAGAACACGTTCTAGTCTCGACCCATGCGCTTCTCGATCACCGTCGCCTTCCAGCCCGTCGATCAGCTGACCGCGATCGCCAAGGCTGCCGACGAGTGCGGGTACGACTCGATCTCCATCCCTGACCATGTCGTGGACCTTGAGACACTCCAGACGCCGTACCCGTACACGCCGGACGGCCAGCGGCGCTGGGACTTCGCAGCCGAGTGGCCCGATCCCTGGGTGCTTGCCGGGGCGCTGGCAGCAGTCACCACGAACCTGCGCTTCTTCACCTCGGTCTATGTGCCGGCTCTGCGAAGCCCGTACCAGGTTGCGAAGTCGGTGGGCACCGCCGCGGTCCTCTCCGGCAACCGGGTCGCACTCGGGGTGGGGGTGGGCTGGTGCCGCGAGGAGTTCGAGCTCATGGGCCAGGACTTCTCGACTCGGGGGAAGCGGACCGATGAGGCGCTGGACCTGCTCGCCGAGCTGTGGTCGCCGGGATGGAACTCCCACGAGGGCGAGTTCTACCCGACGCCGAGACTGGTGATGGAGCCGACGCCGACAGCCCGGATCCCGATCTACGTCGGCGGGCTCTCGGAGATCGGCATGCGTCGCGCCGCCCGGTACGACGGCTGGATCGGCGACCTGTACTCCACCGAGGAGGCCGGCCGGCACGCGAAGCGGCTGTCCGAGATCCGCGAGGAGATCGGCGCGACCGGCGAGTTCCGTTTCATCACGGCGCTCAACGACGCGTTCATGCCTGAGCAGTTCGCCGAGGCCGAGAAGGTCGGTGTCACCGACGTCTGGACGATGCCCTGGGCGTACTACCACGGCCTCGATTGCACCCTGGAGCAGAAGCTGGACGGGATCCGCCGTTTCGCCGAGGACGTGCTCCGGCCGCTGGAGGGCTAGGGCCGATCGACCGTCCGGATCACCCGGGCCGGGTTGCCGACCGCGACGGAGTTCGCGGGCACGTCCTTGGTGACCACGGAACCGGCGCCGACCACCGCGTTGTCGCCGATCGTGACGCCGGCCAGCACGATCGCTCCGCCGCCGATCCAGACGTTGGACCCGATCTTGATGGGGCCGGCCGACTCGATCTTGCTGCGGCGCTCGTCGGGGTCCAGCGGATGCTTCGGGGTGAGCAGCTGGACGTGCGGGCCGATCTGGGTGTCGTCGCCGATCGTGATCCGCCCGCAGTCCAGGGCGGTCAGGCCGTAGTTGGTGAAGACCCGGTCGCCGACCGAGATCTGGCTGCCGTAGTCGACGTACAGCGGCGGACGGATGGCGACGTCGGCCCCGACATGGCCGAGCAGCTCGACGAGGACCTCGCGCTGCTCGAGCAGCTCCTCGGACCCGCCGGCGTTGTAGGCCGCCATCAGGCGCCGGGCGCGCTGGGCCGCCTCGACCAGCTCGGGGTCGTCGGCGAGGTAGGGGTCGCCGGCGATCATCCGCTCGCGGGCGGTGCGTTCATCGGTGCTCATGGCGCCAGCGTAGGCGGACCGACGATGCGCCAATCGACTAGCCGCCGACGACCTCGAACTCGGCGAGGTCGAGCCGCGCGGTGCGCTCCTTGTACTCCACCACCGTGCCTGGCCAGTTGGTGGTGACCCGGCCCGCCGCATCGCGGTACCAGCTGTCGCAGCCGCCCCAGACGCTGCCAGCGATCCGCTCCTGGATCTCCGCATCGAAGACATGCTCGACGTTGTCTCTCACGGCGATGCTGTGGCCCGGCCCGACCTGCTCGACGAGCTGCCGGATCAGCTGCGACTGCGACTCCATCATGTTGATGATCGAGCTGCCGCCGAGGTTGGTGTTCGGGCCGTAGACGATGCCGAGGTTGGGGAAGCCGGGCACGCAGATGCCGAAGTACGCGCGAGCCCCGTCCTTCCAGGCCTCGGCCAGGGTGACGCCGCCGGCCCCGGTCAGCGTCATCGGCGCGAGGAACTCGGTGGCCGCGAAACCGGTGCCGTAGATGATCACGTCGGCCTCGTGCACGGTGCCGTCAGCGCTGCGGACACCGTGCGGGAGGATCTCGGCGACCTCCTGGGTGACCACCTCGACATTGGGGGCTGCAAGCGCCGGATACCAGTCGTTGGAGAACAGAAGCCGCTTGCAGCCGATCGGGTAGTCCGGTCGGAGCTTCGCGCGCAGTACCGGGTCGGAGATCTGGCGGCGCAGGTGCAGCCGCCAGCCCTTCTCCAGGATCGACTTCATCGGATTGGTGCCGACCAGCGACTTGTTGAGCTGCTCCGACATCACCCAGGTCAGGTTGCGGCCGAACGCCTGGGTCCGGGGAAAGCGGGCGAAAGCGCGCTGGTGCACACGGGTGTAGGCGCGGTCCATCTTGGGCACGACGTACGGCGCCGAGCGCTGGAAGACGGTGAGCCCGGCTGCGGCAGGTTGAATGCCCGGCACGAACTGGATCGCGCTGGCGCCGGTGCCGAGCACAGCGATCCGCTTGCCGGCGAGATCGACGTCGTGGTCCCACTGCGCGGAGTGGAACGCCGGGCCGGCGAACGTCTCGGCGCCCGGGATCTTCGGGATCACGGGCCGGGAGAGCTGCCCGACGGCGGTGACGAGGAAGTCGGCGATGTACGTCTCCCCGATCGCCGTGCTGACCGTCCAGGTCGCGCTGGCCTCTTCGTACGCCGCCCCGGTGACCTCGACCCCGCAGCGGACCAGGTCGCGGACGCCCTCGGCACGCGAGACAGCCTCGATGTAATCCAGGATCTCGGCCTGGCCGGAGTAGCGCCGCGGCCAGTCCGGGTTGGGCGCGAAGGACCAGGAGTAGAGCGAGGACGGTACGTCGCACGCGGCGTTCGGGTAGGTGTTGTCGCGCCAGACGCCGCCGATCGTCGCGGCCCGCTCCAGGACCGTGACGTCGCTGAACCCGTGCCTGACCAGCTCCATCGCGGTGCCGAGACCGCCGAAGCCGGCGCCGATGATCACGATCCTGGGTGAGGTCATGGGTCGAGAGTAGGGATGCTGCGCTCGCTGGCACAGGCATGCAGCCGCCCCGCAATTGATAATTCCGGCCTATGCTCGCCGTCGTGCTGCTCTCCGAGCCGGTGACCCGGGACTGGGCCTTCCCGCGCCAGATCGGCGCGATCACCGTGCTGGTCGATCACGCCGTCGCCACCGGGACCACCGCTCGCGAAGCGCTGGCCGGCACCGGCCTGAGCGTCCGCGACCTCGCCGACCCAGAGGGGGTCGTCACGGCCGGCCAGGAGCTGCGGGTGGTGCGCAACCTCCAGCGCAGCGCTTCAGCCCAGACCCGGTCCGCCGTGGCGCTCGGCCGCCGCTACCGGGTCGAGACGTTCGGCATCGCCGGCTACGCGCTGGTCTCCAGCCGGAGACTGCTGGACGCGATGAACTTCGTCCTGCGGTTCGTCGACCTGACCTTCACGTTCTCGATCCCGCATGCTCGGATCGAAGGATCAGTCGCCCATGGCACCGTCGTGGTCGAGGCGTACGACGACAACCTTCCGGCCGATGTGCGGGAGTTCCTGGTGACCCGCGACCTCGCCGCCGTCGAGTCGGTCCTGCGCGAGCTGTTCCTAGGTGCCCTCCCGACATCGTTCGACGTCGCCGCCGGCAGCCTGAGGTTCCCTGCGTCCTATCTGTATGCCGAGCTGCCGCACGCCAGCCCCGCTGGCCTGGCGTTGGCCGAGGAGCTGTGCGCGGATCTCGCCATGCAGCGCCGCGACGCTGGCGTACTGGTCCAGCAGGTTCGGATCCTGCTGGCGCAGCGGCTCGCCTTCGACCCGTCGGCAGCGGGTGTCGCGCGAGGGCTGGCTCTCGGCGAGCGGACCCTGCGGCGACGGCTGGCCGAGGACGGCACGTCGTACCAGGAGCTGCTGGACGAGGTCCGGGTCTGGATGGCCGCGAAGCTGCTGGACACCGGCTCGCTCTCGGTGACCGAGGTCGCGCACCGGCTCGGGTACGCCGAGGCGGCGAGCTTCATCCATGCGCACCGGCGCTGGCACGGCCGTACGCCGACCGCGAAGGTCTAGTCTGCGGACCATGCTGACCGTCGCGTACGTCTTCGCCGCCCTCGCCGCGCTCGTCCACGTCTACATCTTCTGGCTCGAGGCGCTGGTCTTCTCCACCACCGGCCGGAAGGCTTTCGGCGTCAGCGCCGAGGAGGCCGCGATCATGAAGCCGTGGGCCTACAACCAGGGCTTCTACAACCTGTTCCTGGCGATCGGGACCGCGGTCGGCGTCGCGATCGCGCATACCAACCGCGACGCGGGCATCGCGCTGATCACCTTCGGGATCGGCTCGATGATCACCGCGGCCCTCGTGCTGATCACCTCGGATGCGTCCAAGGCGCGCGGTGCGATCGTCCAAGGGCTGTTCCCGTTGATCGGCCTGGTCTCGTTGGCGATCTGGGCCTGGGCCTGACCCTCAGGGGTTGGTGAAGGCCCCGGGCAGCCGGGCGAGCCGCCACGGGCGCCGGCCGCCGATCACGGTGATCCCGTGCAGGGTCGCGGAGCCGATCGACATCCGGCCGTAGATGTTGAGCAGCAGCGGCTCGGTGCGTCCGAAGACCCGCACATCGACCTTCTCGTGGGCTACCGCCAGTCGCGAGGTGAGCTCGCCGTCGACGAGGTCGAGCACCCACGGGTTGGTCTCCGGCGTACGGATCTCGATCTTGAGGTTCCGCGCGCCTGGTGCGACGTAGCCCGGGGCCGCCTGCATGCCGATGTTCAGAGACAGGGCGGCGTTGCGGCTGCCGATCTTCCAGATCTTCCGGCGGGCGACTGCCACGTCGCGGCCGTGCAGCAGGAACTCGCTGATCAGGTTGCCCAGCGCGGCGGCCCCGTCGATCTGCTGGCCGGCGTGGAACGGGAAGGCGCGGTGCAGATCGAGGCTGCGCGGGAACTGCGTCTCGAGATCCGCGAGCTCCTGCCAGACCTGGTCGAGCACCTCGGCGACGGTCATCTCGCTGAGGCCCTCGAGCTCTGTCGAGTTCAGGTCGGCCACCCCGGCGCCGTCCGGGCTCAGCCCGGCGCCGCTGGCGACGGCACCGCTGGTGTAGCGGCGCAGCACCGTCAGCAGGTGCGCCGCGACCTCACCGGCGGTCCAGTCCGACCCGGCGAGCCGGGTCGCCGACGGCGTAACCGAGAGCAGCGTCGCGAACCGGCGGTGCGCCTGGTACAGGCGGTCCCAGAGCTCGTCCCCGGTGGTGAAGACGAACCCGTCGTACGTGCTTTCCCCCGTGGCCGGCATCAGGTGATCGTCATCCCGCCGTCGACGGCGAGCGTCTGCCCGGTGATGTAGCCCGCCGCACCGGAGGCCAGGAAGACGACGGTCGCCGCGAGCTCGTGCGGCTCGCCCTTGCGGCCCATCGGGTTGCGGTGCATCTGGCTCTCGAGGTAGCCGTCGGGGTACTGGTCGGTCATCTCGGAGGTGAAGAAGCCGGGAGCGATCGCGTTGACCCGGATCCCCTTGCGGCCGGTCCACTGCTGGGCGAGGTCGCGGGTCAGCCCGATCAGGCCGGCCTTGGAGGCGGCGTACGCGGCCTGGGGGAGCCCGGCCGTGGTCAGGCCCAGGACCGAGGAGATGTTGATGATCGAGGAGTCGGCGCCCATCACGCGGCCGCAGGACTGGGCCATCCAGTAGCAGCCGTTGAGGTTGACGTCGATGACGCTGCGGAACTGCTCGGGCGTCTCCCGGGTGGCCGGTACGGCGGTGCCGACGCCGGCGTTGTTGACCAGGATGTCGACCCGGCCGAACTCGGCCATCGCTGCATCCACGAGCGCCTGACAGGAAGCCGGGTCGGCGACGTCGGTCGCAACGCTCAGCGCCTTGCGCCCCGCGGCCTCGACCAGCACGGCGGTGTCCGCGAGCTTGTCGACGCGCCGGGCTCCGAGGGCGACATCGGCTCCCGCCTCGGCGAGCGCCTGGGCGAAGGCCACGCCGAGCCCGGAGGACGCGCCGGTGACGATGGCCACCTTGCCGTCGAGACGGAAGAGATCGGTGATGGGTGAGGTCATGGCCCGATCATGCCGGAATCCGGCTGCGTTGGCCCGTGCTCGGCGTCTGTCGAGCTGCGGAGACTCGGCGGGGCAGGCCCGGCGGACGGGGTCGTTCAGCCAGTGGGCTTGTGCAGGCCGGGCTGGAAGACGCGCTCGGTGCTCGGCGGGTCCCGCTCGAGCAGGAAGGCAGGGCGGATCGGGCGGGGCACGAAGTTGCCGGTGCAGTTGGGGCAGGTCCCGCCCAGGCAGCGCTCGACGCAGTCGGCGCAGAAGGTGCACTCGTAGGTGCAGATCCGGGCGTCGGTGGAGTCGACGGGCAGGTCGACCTCGCAGCACTCGCAGGTTGGCCTCAGCTCCAGCACGTCAGCCGTCCTCGAGGGACTTCTGGTACAGCCGGCCCTTCCAGCCGGACTCGACCATGGCGTGCAGGTCCTGGCGCATCTGCCAGTCCAGGTCGCGCGCGGCCAGCTTGCCGTCGGCCACGATCCGCGGGGGATCGCCCGGGCGGCGCGGGATGATCTCCGGGTCGAAGTCGATACCGCTGACCTCGCGCACGGTGTCCATGATCTGCTGCACCGACGATCCCGAGCCGCTGCCGAGGTTGTAGACCGGCTCCAACGGCTCGCCGTTCTCCAGGTGCCTCGCTGCGACCGCGTGCGCCGCCGCCAGGTCGGTGACGTGCACGTAGTCGCGGACGCAGGTGCCGTCGGGAGTCGGGTAGTCGTTGCCGTAGATCTTCGGCGTACGGCCCTCGAGCAGCGCGTTGTAGATCAGCGGGAGCAGGTTGTGCCGGCTGTCGTCGAAGAGGTCCTCGGCCCCCGAGCCGACGACGTTGAAGTAGCGCAGCGACGTGTGCTTGAGCCCGGCTGCGACTTCGAGATCGCGCATCAGCCACTCGCCGATCAGCTTGGTCTCGCCGTACGGCGACTCCGGGGCCGGGACCAGCGCCTCGGTGACCAGGTCGACGTCGGTCGTGCCGTAGCAGGCGGCGCTCGAGGAGAAGACCATCCGCGAGACGTCGGCCCGCTGCATCGCCTCGAGGACGCTGAGCGTGCCGGTGACGTTCTGGGTGTAGGCGATCAACGGGATGTCGACCGAGACCCCCGCAGCCTTGAATCCGGCGAGGTGGATCACGCCGTGCACGTCGTGTTCGCGCATCGTGCGCTCGAGCAGGTCGGTGTCCAGGATGTCGCCCTCGACGAACGGCACGTCCTCGCGGACGAAGCGCCGGTGCCCGGTGTCGAGGTTGTCGACGACGACCGCAGCGATGTCGACGTCGCGCAGCGCGCGGACGACGTGCGAACCGATGTACCCGGCGCCGCCGGTGACCAGCCAAGCCATGGAGCTCCTCCTCGTTGCCACCCCGCCCATCGATCCTGACGGGAAGTCGGGACCCATGAGCCTAGGCGCTCGGCTTGTGTGTTTGCTGTCAGGCCGTCGCGCGGAAGGTGAAGAAGTCGCTGCCTCGGCCGACCTCGATGTCGCTGAAACCCGCCGCGACCAGGCGGTCGGGCAGCGCCTCGGGGTCGACGACGTTCATCACGTCGCCGCGGTGCGCGAGCCGGAACACCGGGGTGGACAGGCTGTCAGAGCCGCAGAAGACGCCTCCCGCGGACAGCACTCGCCGGGCCTCCGCGAAGAGCCGGTCCTGCTCGGCCGCAGTCGGCACGTGGTGCAGCATCGTGGTGCACACGACGCCCGAGAACACCCGGTCGTCGAAGGGCACGGCTGTCGCGCTGCCGTTGATGATCTCGACGTCATCGGCTCCGGTGAACCGCGCCTGCAGGGCAGCAGCGAGCTCGGGGTCGAGCTCGAGGCTGGTCAGCGAGGCGGTCGTCGCTCGCAGCCACGTCGTACTGGCCCCTCGGCCCGGGCCGAGCTCGAGCACCCGGTCGCCGAGGTCGGCCTCGGCGAGGACCCGCGGCAGGATCGAGCCGGTCAGGTGCCGCCGCCAGTGCCCGGTCCCGCAGTACCAGCGGTGGAAGCGGTTCATGTTCACGATGCTCACCGGCCGATGGTCGCACTGCTGCGCGTGCGGGCGCGTCCTACGGCGGTAGGATGCAGCGCATGAGGTCCCAGCTCCTCCTTACCTAGCCGCACGCGCGACACGCGCTGCGGCTGCCCCTCCTGCGCGAGGGGCTTTCTTGTGTCAGGAGCACCTCCCACCCACGCTTCCAGAAGGAACCGTTCCAGCAGGACCAGGCGGACAAGGACGAGATGAACGAGCGAGACGAGCAGGCCACCTACGACGTCCATGCCACCGAAGCCAAGTGGCAGCCGGTGTGGGAGCAGCTCGATCCGTTCCGGGCCGATGACGACAGCCCGAAGGAGAAGCGCTACGCGCTGACGATGTTCCCGTACCCGAGCGGGGACCTGCACATGGGCCACGCCGAGGTCTTCGCGCTGCACGACGTGGTCGCCCGCTACTGGCGGTTCCGGGGCTACGAGGTGCTGAACCCGATGGGCTGGGACTCCTTCGGCCTGCCGGCCGAGAACGCCGCTATCCGCAACGACGAGCACCCCGCGACCTATACCTACGCCAACATCGAGACCCAGTTCGAGTCGATGAAGCGGTTCGGCATCAGCTTCGACTGGTCGCGGCGGCTGCACACCTCGGACCCGGAGTACTACCGCTGGACGCAGTGGCTGTTCCTGAAGTTCCGCGAGCAGGGCCTGGCCTACCGGAAGAACTCTCCGGTCAACTGGTGCCCCAACGACCAGACTGTGCTGGCCAACGAGCAGGTCCTGGCCGACGGCACCTGCGAGCGCTGCGGGGCCGAGGTCACCAAGCGCGAGCTGACGCAGTGGTACTTCCGCACCACCCAGTACGCCCAGGAGCTCTACGACTGCCTCGATGACCTGCAGGAGACCTGGATCGGCAAGGTCGTCAACGCCCAGCGCAACTGGATCGGCCGCTCGGAGGGCGCGCACGTGACCTTCGCAGTCGAGGGTCACGAGCCGGTGACGGTGTTCACCACCCGGCCCGACACCCTGTTCGGGACCACGTTCATGGTCATCGCCGTCGACGCCAAGCTGGCTGAGGCGCTGGTCAGCGACGAGCAGCGGCCGGCGTTCGAGGCCTACCGCGACGAGATCCGCAAGGCCAGCGACATCGACCGGCTGGCTACCGACCGCCCGAAGACCGGGGTCTTCCTGGGCGTGCACGCCACGAACCCGCTGACCGGCGCACAGCTGCCGGTGTGGGCGACCGACTACGTCCTGGCCGACTACGGCACCGGCGCGGTGATGGGCGTCCCCGGCGGCGACCAGCGTGACTGGGAGTTCGCGACCAGGTTCGATCTGCCGATCATCCGCACGACCGAGCCGCCGGCCGGCTTCGAAGGAGACGCGTACGCCGGCGAAGGCGCGGCCATCAACTCCCCGGCGCCGGGCGTCGAGTCGACGCTCGACCTCAACGGGCTCGGCGTGGCCGAGGCCAAGGCCGCCACGATCGCCCACCTCGACCAGATCGGCGCCGGGACCGGCACGGTCAACTTCCGGCTGCGTGACTGGCTGCTATCCCGGCAGCGCTACTGGGGCGCCCCGATCCCGATCATCCACTGCCCCGTGGACGGCGAGGTCGCGGTACCTGAGGACCAGCTGCCCGTCGAGCTGCCCGAGCTGCGCGGCGCCGACCTGAAGCCGAAGGGCACCTCGCCCCTGGGCGCGGCCGCCGAGTGGGTCAACGTCAGCTGCCCGGTCTGCGGCGGTCCGGCCCTGCGCGACACCGACACCATGGACACCTTCGTGGACTCGTCCTGGTACTTCTTCCGCTACCTCTCGCCGCACGACGACACCCAGGCCTTCGATACCGCCCTGGCCAATGCCTGGGGCCCCGTCGACCTGTACATCGGCGGCGACGAGCACGCCGTGCTGCATCTGCTCTACGCCCGCTTCTTCACCAAGGTGCTGCGCGATGCCGGCCTGATCACCTGGGACGAGCCGTTCGCGGCGTACCTGTCCCAGGGCAAGGTGATCAACAACGGCCACAAGATGAGCAAGTCGCTGGGCAACGGCATCAGCCTTGGCGCGCAGCTCGACGAGTTCGGCGTGGACGCGGTCCGGCTGACGCTGGTCTTCGCGAGTCCGCCCGAGGACAACATCGATTGGGCCGATGTCTCGCCGGCTGGCGCGCTGCGCTTCCTGCAGCGCGCGTGGCGGCTCTCGGGTGACGTCACGTCGGCACCCGGCACCGAGGCCGGCACCGGCGACGTCGACCTGCGCCGGATCACGCACCGGACCGTGCACGATGCCACTCAGCTGCTGGACCAGTACCGGTTCAACGTGGTGGTCGCGCGGACGATGGAGCTGGTCAACGCCACCCGCAAGGCGATCGACTCCGGCTGCGGTCCGGCCGATCCGGCTGTCCGGGAGGCGGCCGAGACGGTGGCGATCCTGCTCTCGTTGGTCGCGCCGTACACGGCCGAGGAGATGTGGGAGCGCCTCGGGCATCCCGCGACGGTCGCGACCGCCGACTGGCCGAGGGTCGAGGACGCTCTGCTTGTCGAGGAGTCGGTGACCTGTGTGGTCCAGGTGCAAGGCAAGGTGCGCGGGCGTCTCGAGGTCGCCCCGGACATCTCCGAGGCTGATCTGGAAGCCGCCGCACTGGCGGAGGAGACCGTACGCCGGGCGATCGGCGAAGCCACGGTGAAGAAGGTCATCGTGCGCGCGCCCAAGCTGGTCAATATCGTCATCTGATCTTGCGGGGGACCTCTCGTGGGATCTTGGGGCGCCAACCCTCTCGCCGCGTGAGACCAGCTCGAACGGCCGACTAGGCTTCGGCGCATGTCCATCGTCCTGGTCACCGACTCGACCGCGTCGCTGACCGCCGAGGTCGCGGCGGCGCGAGCGATCACCGTGGTGCCGCTCCAGGTGGTGATCGGCGCCGCGTCGTACGACGAGGGTGTCGAGGGTGGAGCTACCCCGGAGATGCTCGCTGAAGCGCTGCGCGCCTGGACGCCGGTGAGCACCTCGCGGCCGAACCCGGACGAGATGCTCGAGGTCTACGAGAAGCTCGCCGCCGACGGCGCGACCGAGATCGTCTCGGTGCACCTCTCGTCCGATCTGAGCGGGACCTATGAGTCGGCGCAGCTCGCAGCCCGGCGCTCGCCGGTCCCGGTGTTCCCGGTCGACAGCCGCCAGGTCGGGATGGGCACCGGCTTCGCGACGCTGGCCGCTGCTGATGTCCGTGACGACGGCGGCACCGCCGAGCAGATGGCCACCGCGGCACGGGAACGTGCTGCTGCCTCGACGTCGTTGTTCTACGTCGACACCCTGGAGTACCTGCGCCGGGGCGGCCGGATCGGCGCGGCAGCCGCGCTGGTCGGCTCGGCGCTCGCGGTGAAGCCGATCCTCAAGGTCGACAAGGGCCGGATCGGCCCCTTCGAGCGTGTCCGTACCTCGACCAAGGCGCTCGGCCGGCTCGAGGAGCTCGCCGTCGAGGCGGCAGGCGACGCGGAGGTCGACGTCGCGGTCGCGCACCTCTCGAGTCCCGACCGAGCTGCGACGCTGGCCGACAAACTCAGCAGCCGTCTGGCTGAGGGCCTCGGCACGCGCGTCGTGGCGGTCGGTGAGATCGGTGCCGTGCTGGGCGCGCATGTCGGACCTGGCATGGTCGCGGTCTGCGTCGCGCGACGTACGGCGCACAGGGCCGACCCCGCCTCCTGATCTGCACAGGCCGGCCGCGTGCTGGCGAGCGTGAGCGTGCGCGCGCCTAGCGTCCGTCCATGCGCAAGGAATCCGATCAGGACGTAGCCGCGATCGCCCGACGTCGCCTCGAGCTGCTCGGCCGCGAGCTCGCCGGGCACGCGGGCGCCGACCAGAACCACGACCAGGAGCACGAGCCAGACCTGGATGACATCGACGGGCCGGGGGCGCGATCGGTCCTGGTCCCCGACCGGGGCCGGCACTCGCTGGGACACCGTCCACGACGTCCGGC
The DNA here is from genome assembly GCA_036272095.1 of Marmoricola sp. GTDB lineage: Bacteria > Actinomycetota > Actinomycetes > Propionibacteriales > Nocardioidaceae > Marmoricola. The sequence goes on from DATAZI010000058.1 coordinate 25,123, forward strand.
CGGCCCGCGCTGGCTCCAGGACCGGCTGCCCGCCGGCTTGTTGGACCGGGTCACTCTGACTCGGCCGCACCTGGTCCTGGTCGCGGCAGTCGTCGCGGCGGCACTGGCGGTCACGGCCTGGACGGCCTTGCGAGCAGCCCCTACCGCGGTGCCGGCGCCGGTCGCGCACACCTCGCCGGCGACGACCCCGCTGGCGACCCCGCTGGCGACCCCGCTGGCGACCCTGTCCGCGGCGGCAGCGCAGTCGACCCAGGCCGCTCCTGCAGCCGACGTCAGCGGCGCGGGGCTGGTCGTCGACGTCGCCGGCAAGGTCCGGCATCCGGGGGTCGCGACGCTGCCGCCAGGCTCGCGGGTGATCGACGCGATCCGGCACGCCGGAGGCGCCCGTCGCGGCGTGGACCTCAGCGATCTCAACCTGGCGCGGCCGTTGGTCGACGGGGAGCAGATCCTGGTCGGAAGGCCGGCCGCGGCAGGGGTCGCTGCCGGCGATCCGGCGCCTTCGGCGGGCACCTCGCTGGTCGACCTGAACACCGCCACCCCCGAGCAGCTGGACCTGCTGCCCGGTGTCGGGCCGGTCACCGCTCAGAAGATCGTCCAGTGGCGCACCGAGCACGGATCCTTCACCTCGGTCGACGACCTGCTCGAGGTCGACGGCATCGGGGACAAGACGATGGCCGACATCGCCCCGCACGTGACGCTCTGAGAGCAGCAGGGCACCCGGGAGCAAGCGGTAATGCGGGACGGGCGGGCGCTCGTCCTCGGCGGCATCGCGTGGGCGGCGGCGTACGCCGGGCTCGGTGGCCACCGTTGGTGGGCCGCTGCTGCGGGCGGGTGTGCTCTGGCCGCAATGGTGGCCGTCCTGGCCAGGTGGCATCGGGCGGCCGCGCCGGCGACGATCGCCGCCTGGCTGATCGCCGGCGCTGCCGCGTTCGGCTCCGCTGCCGTGCACGTGGCGATGGTCGCCGACACTCCCCTCCACGAGCTCGCAGCCCAGGGGGCGGCTGCCCGGGTCGAAGCGACCGTCGACTCGACGCCGGTCGTCACGCCCGGTCGCTTCTCGCACGGCGTCTACTTTGACGCCACGCTGCGCGACATCGCTGCACACGGTCACCGCTACCTGCTCCGAGCGCCGGTCCTGGTGCTGCTGCCCGACGACGCCGGCTCGGTACGCCGCGGCGACGACCTGGTGTTCGAGGCCACGCTCTCACCCTCGGACCGGCCCGAGCGTGCTGCGATCCTCAGCGTCCACGGACCGCCCACTATCCTGCGTGGTCCAGGGCCGGTGACCAAGGCGACCGACCGGGTACGCGCGGCCATCCGTGCCGCCGTCGCGAGACGCTCAGCCTCGGCGCAGGTGCTGGTGCCCGCGCTGGTCGACGGCGACGAGGCCGGTCTGCCCGACGACCTGCGTGACGACTTCCGGACCACCGGGCTGACGCACCTGATGGCGGTCAGCGGGACGAACCTGACCCTGATCGTCGGCTTCGTGCTGATGCTCGCGAGGCGCGCAGGAGTGCGGGCGCGCGGGCTGGTGCTGACCGGCTTCCTCGGCGTGATCGGTTTCGTGCTGCTGGCCGGCCCGCAGCCGAGCGTCCTGCGTGCCGCGGCGATGGGTGTGATCGGACTGGTAGGGATGAGCGCCGGTGGCCAGCAGCGGGCAGCCCGGGCGCTCGGTGTCGGGGTCCTCGCCCTGGTGGTGGTGGACCCGTGGCTGGCCGCCTCGCCAGGATTCGCGCTCTCGACGCTGGCCACGGCGGGCATCCTGCTGCTGGCGCCGCGGTGGCGTGATGCCCTGAACGGGTGGCTGCCGCGATGGGCGGCCGAGGCGCTGGCGGTCCCGCTCGCGGCCCAGGTCGCCTGCACGCCCTTGGTCGCGGCGATCTCCGGCCAGGTCAGCCTGGTCGCGGTCGCGGCGAACCTGATCGCGGCACCGCTCGTCGCCCCGGCCACGGTGCTCGGCCTCGTCGGCGGCATGGTCGCGCTGGTCAGCGTCGCGCTGGGCAGCGTCCTCGCGCTGCCGGCCGCGTGGTGCGCGGATGCCCTGGTGGCGATCGCACGGCACGGCGCGGACCTGCCGCTCCCGGCGATCACCTGGTCGACGACTGCCGCAGGGCTCGCTCTGCTGGTGGCGCTGTGCGTCGCGATCGGCGCGGCGATGCCGTGGCTGCTGGCGCGCCGCTGGCCGAGCCTGGTGGTCGCGGGGCTGCTGGCCGTGGTGATGACGGTCCCGCTGCCGACCCCGGGCTGGCCGCCCGCCGGCTGGGTGCTGGTCGCGTGCTCGGTCGGCCAGGGCGACGGTCTGGTGCTGCGGGCCGGCGACCACAGTGCCGTCGTGGTCGACGCCGGGCCCGATCCGCGGCTGATGGACCGGTGCCTGCGCCGGCTCGGCGTGCATACGGTCCCGATCGTGGTCCTGACCCACTTCCACGCCGACCACGTCGATGGGCTCGCGGGCGTGCTGCACGGCCGCAAGGTCGGCCAGATCGTGGTCTCCTCGCTCGCCGACCCCGCCGCCGGGGTGCGCCTGGTACGCCGACTGGCAGCTCGAGCGCATATCAGCGAGCGGGTCGTCACAGTGGGGGAGTCGACCACGATCGGCCCGCTCCACTGGCAGGTGCTCGCGCCGTTGCGAGACCAGTTCCCTGACTCCGACTCGCCGCCGAACGACGCCAGCATCGTGATGCTGGTCGTCGTGCGCGGCATCCGGATCCTGATGATGGCCGACGAGGAGAGGCCGTCCCAGGCCCTGCTGCGCGAGACCTACGGCACCGTGCACGCCGACGTCCTCAAGGTGGCCCATCACGGCAGCAGCAAGCAGGACGCCGCCTTGGTCGATGGCACCGGCGCCCGGGTCGCGGTCATCTCGGTCGGGATCGACAACGACTACGGCCACCCGGCGAGCTCGACGCTGGGGCTCCTGGAGCGCGCCGGGATGGGCGTACGCCGCACCGACCGCGACGGCGACGTGGCGGTCGTCGTCGACAGCAGCGGGCACCTCGGCACGGTGGTGCTCGGCAACCCGCACTGAGGTGGTCACCGCCGCGATGCTGACGCGGCGTTGTCCCCGCCGCGTGAGAGGGTGCGTGCATGGCGAACCCGGACCCCTCGCAGGTGCTCGGCCGGATCACCTTGGTGACGGGGCCTGAAGAATTCCTGGCCGAGAAGACCGTGCAGTCGGTGCGGGCCGCCGTACGGGTCGCCGACGTCGAGGCGGAGTTCAGCGAGACTGCTGCCGACCTGCTGACGATGGCGACGCTGGGCGAGCTCGCCGCGCCGTCCTTGTTCTCCTCGACCCGCTGCGTGGTGGTCCGCTCGTTCGAGGATCTGCCCGAGGAGTCGGTCGCCGGGCTGCTCGACTACGCGGCGGACCCGGCCGAGGACGTCGCCCTGGTGCTGGTCCACGGCGGCGGTCAGAAGGGCAGCGGCGTGCTGACCAAGCTGCGCAAGGTCGACGCCGTCACCGAGATCAAGTCGGTGACGCTGACGGCACGCGAGTTCCCGAACTTCGTGATCGGCGAGCTTCGCTCCCACAAGGTCAAGATCGACGCCGATGCTGCGGCCTTCCTGGTCCAGGCGGTCGGCCAGGACCTGCGCTCACTCTCGGCGGCCTGCAGCCAGCTCGCTGGCGACTTCGCGGGACAGCCGATGACGATCGACATGGTGAAGACGTACTTCGGCGGGCGCGCCGAGGCCAAGTCGTTCGCGGTTGCCGACCACGCGATCTTCGGGCGGCCGTCCAAGGCGCTCGAGGAGCTGCGCTGGGCGCTGGAGCGGGGGACGGCCCCGGTGCTGATCACCAGCGCCGTCGCTGGCGGCCTACGCAGCCTCGCCCGCTACAAGACCGCGCCGCGCGGCATGCGCAGCGCGGACCTGATGCGCGAGGTCGGCGTGCCGAGCTGGAAGCTCGACATCCTGCGCGACCAGGCGAAGGGCTGGGACGAGGACGGCCTGGCTGCGGCGATCCGGCTGGCGGCGAACGCCGACGCGGAGATCAAGGGCAAGGCCCACGATCCGGCCTATGCACTGGAGAAGATGGTGCTGGGCATCGTCGCGGCCAGGCCGCGCACGTAGGCATCGCGCTCGGCCTCCGGGATCGCCCCGACATCGGGAGACGAACTGCTGAATTGCGAAAGGCGCCCGCTCCCAGGAGACGGGCGCCTTTCGGCAAATCAGAGGCTCAGTCGGTGACCGGCCTCAGCGACGCATCAGAGCGACGCGGCCTGCTTGGCCAGCGACGACTTGCGGTTCGCGGCCTGGTTCTTGTGGATGACGCCCTTTGACGCGGCCTTGTCCAGCGCGCGGCCGGCCTCGGCTGCGAGGGTCTTGGCCTCGACGCCGTTGCCGGCGACGATGGCCTCGCGGAACTTGCGGACGGCCGTCTTCAGCGACGAGCGCACAGCCTTGTTGCGCTCGTGAGCCGCCTCGTTCTGGCGGTTGCGCTTGATCTGGGACTTGATGTTGGCCACGGAGGCTCACCTGTCTGTTGATGCTGGTACGGATAGTGAAGTTCGGGGTGTGGGCGTGGAGTCAATCCACAGGCCCAGACACGAGGGGAAACGATACCAGCGGAGCGGCGCAGCGCCCAAATCGTGATCGGGCCGCCTGGGTACGCCGGTTCAGGAACGCCCGATCCGCCTCGCATCGACGGCCCGATGGCCGCCCGCCGTGCCCTTTGCCTCCCGGATCATCGCAGCGGCGATGTCGGAGGCCTTGTTGGGCCGCAGCCGCCCTAGAACCGGTCCCAGCGTCCGCATCACGACCAGGCCGACGGTCTCGCCGGGCCGGGTCGCGTCCGGACGCTCGCCGTCGATCATCGAGGGCCGGAACGCGACCGTGGTCGCGATGCCGCTCGCCTCCACGTCACGCTCGGTCTCGCCCTTGACGCGGTTGTAGAAGATCCTCGAGCGCGCCGAGGCGCCGAGCGCGGTCACATGCAGGAACCGCTCCGCTCCGGCCCGGTGGGCGGCGGCCGCGAGTGCGACCACGGCGTCGTGGTCGACCGCCGCGAAGGCCGCCTGGCTGCCGGCGACTTTGATCGTGGTGCCGAGGCAGCTGAAGACGTCGTCACAGGCCGGCAGGTCGCCGATCTCGGGGAACGGCACGATCAGCTGCTCGAGCCGCGGGTCGGCCCGGTCCGCCGTACGCCGGCCGACGCTGATCACCGTGTCCCAGTGATCGTCGGCGAGCAGCTGGTCGAGCAGGTTCGAGCCGACCAGGCCGGTCGCGCCGGCGATCAGGGCGGTACGGGTCATTCGTCCTCCTTAGTTCCAGCCGCGGCGTTGGGCGAGCCAACCCCAGGCGGCCTCGGCGTACCAGGTCGTGTGCGTGCGCAGGTGCGGTGAGTTCATCGGCGGATCGCGGCGGCGCGCTGCGAGCATGAAGCCGCAGAGCGCTGCGAGCCAGGAATCGATAGCGTCAGGGTCGGCGTCGGCGGTCAGCTCGCGCTCGGCGAGTACAGGCTCGACATCAATGCCGTCGCCGTGGGCGGCGATCAGCAGGTCGACCGAGTCCTGCCAGCGCGGGCCGAGCGCCGGCCAGTTCCAGTCACAAGCCAGGGTGCGGCCGTCCGAGGCGAACAGGATGTTGTCGTCGCGCAGGTCCGCATGGATGAACCGGCCGCCGTCCTGGACCCGGGGGAGGTCGGCTGCGAGGGCAGCTGCCTCGACCCGGTGCGGCCAATCGGCTGGCGCGTGCGCCCAGCCGGTGAGCAGCGGCGGGAGGTCGGCGTACAGCGGCTTCAGCCCGAGCCCGGGGTCGAGGACCTGGGTCGACTCCACGATCTGCTCGACAAGGTCCAGTGCGCGGTGCAGCGCCGGCAGCCGCCATGGCCGGCGCGGCGGCTTGGCCTCGATGGCCTCGAAACCAAGGACGACCCAGGTCTCGTCCTTGCTGAACCACTCCAGCTCGGGGGAGGGGACGCCGTCGGGCAGCAGCGCGAGCTTGCGCGCCTCCTCGGCGTACGACGCGGCGATCTCGGCCTGCGCTGCCTTGCTCGCGGCCTTCACGAAGGACCGGTTGCCGTTGGCGGCCGTCACGATGGAGGCGAAACCGGGGGTGAAGCCGGCGGTCTGCGACCGAGCCTCGACAACCGCGGCGCCGAGCTCGTCCTCGACCAGTGCCCGGACCTCCTTGGGCAGGAACCTCCACTCCAGCCGCGAGGCCGTCCGCCCATGCGGGACACCCGGCACGGACGACGTGCCGATAGGCCCGGCCTCGGGGTCGTGCGCGGGCGTCATGGCCGCGATTCAAACAGACGGGCCGCAACCCGGTGGGCGCTCACGGCTCAGCGCGCGATCCCGGCAGCATCCTCGAGCTCGACCAGCGCCTGCTTGATGGCGTCGGCGAGCGCGTCGATGTCGGGCGCCACCTCGGGTGTGGTGACGAAGCCGAAGTCGATCCAGTCCAGATAGCTGAACACGGTGATGTTCAGCGCCACGTCGAGCACCAGCGGCCCGATCGGCAGCAGCGAGCGGAGCGGCGCGGTGGCCATGTAGAGCGGGAAGCTCGGGCCCGGCACGTTGGAGACGACCAGGTTGATCGGCGCGAGCGTGTTGGACAGCCCGCTCATCGTGTAGGCGCGCGAGGCCAGCGTCAGCAGGCCCGGTGGGGTGATGTCGGGCAGCTGCATGATCTGGCGCGCGCTGAGCGCCTTGGCCATCTCCTTGGCGCCCTGCGAGCTCTCGTAGATGGTCCGGATCCGCATCGCGGGGTCGTCGACGTCGGTAGCCATGTTGACTGTCATCGAGCTGACCTGGTTGCCGATGTGGCCTGCGGTGTCCTCGGTCCTGGTCGAGACCGGGATCTGCGCGATCAGCGGCTTGGTCGGGACGCCCTCGCGGTCCGCGAAGTAGAGGCGGAGCGCGCCGGAGACGAGCGCCAGGACCACGTCGTTGAGCTTGACGTCGTAGGCCACCTTCAGCGCCTTGACCCGCTCGAGCTCGACCCGGGCGCCGGTGATCCGGCGGTGCGGGCTGAGAGTCGCGTTGAACCGGGTCGACGGCGCGCTGAAGAAGGCAGGCGGCTTGTTCTTGTAGTTGCGCACCGCGATCTGCTGCCGCGCCGTCTGGTTGAGGATCCCGACCACCCGGGCGGGCGTACGGACGACGAGGTTGACCCAGCCCTCGGCCAGCGAGCGGATCGGGTGCGGCGCGCTCGAGCCGATGCCGTGCACGACGACGTCGGACGGCGGCCTCGGCTCAGGGGTGACGTCGAGCAGGATCTCGCCGAGCCCGGCACCGGAGACGCCGTCGACGATCGAGTGGTGCATCTTGGTCAGCGTGGCCACCCGGCCGTGCTCGAGCCCCTCGATCACCCAGAGCTCCCACAGCGGCCGGTTGCGGTCGAGCTTGTAGGACATCAGCCGGCTGATCAGCTCGTCGAGCTCCTTGCGGGTGCCTGGCTGCGGGACCCCGATCCGGCGGATGTGGAAGTCGGGGTCCAGCGCGTCGTCCTCGACGAACCAGGGCCGCTCCAGCCCGAACGGCGCCTCGACGACCTTCCAGCGCAGCTGCGGCATCTGCGGGAGCCGCTCGATCACGATCCGGCGCACCTCGGCGAAGCTGAACGCCGGAGCATCCACGGTGTCGTGGATGGCGACTGCGCCGATGTGCATGTGCCAGGCCGGAGTCTCGCCGTACCAGAAGGCGGCGTCGACGCCGCTCATCCGCTTCATGAGCGCACTCTAGAGCGGCGCGAGCCCGCTGTCCCCGGCTCGCCGGAGGCGGTGCCGGCCCGCGTCTGCTGCTACTGCGTGCCGGCGCTGCCGTGTGCGAGCGCCTCGAGGACCGCGTTGTTGAACGCCGGGATGTCATCAGGGTTGCGGCTGGTGATCAGGTTGCCGTCGGTGACGACCTCCTGGTCGACCCAGGTCGCGCCGGCGTTGCGGAGGTCGGTCTGCAGGCTGGGCCACGACGTCAGCGTCCTGCCGCTGACGACGTCGGCTTCGACCAGCGTCCAGGGCGCGTGGCAGATCGCCGCGACCGGCTTGCCGCTGGCCAGGAACGCGCGAACGAAGGCCACGGCGTCGCCATCGAGTCGCAGCTGGTCGGGGTTGGCGACGCCACCGGGCAGCACCAGGGCATCGAAGTCGTCGACCGAGGCGTCGCCGACGACCTGGTCGACCGGGCGCTTCTCGGCCTTGTCGAGGTGGTCGAAAGTCTGGACGTCGCCTGCCGCGGTGCTCAGTAGGACCGCTTCGGCGCCGGCCTCGGAGACGGCCTGCCAGGGCCGAGTGAGCTCGACCCGCTCCACGCCCTCGGTGGCAGTCAGGAAAGCAACGCGCTTGTCATCGAGTGAAGTCATGTCCGTCCCCTACCCGGTACGGAGAAGTCGATGCGTCCGATCAGGGCAGGTGGTCGCACCGGGCCTGGTAGAGCACCAGCTCCCCCAGGGCGTGGTCCCCGACGATCCGGCAGCCGTCGTCGAGCAGCCGCTGCACGGCGTCGTGCGCGGGCGTGGTGCCGGCGACGGCGACGAGCCAGGTGGTCGACCGCGGCCCGGACGCCGGGACCGTCCGGCCGGGACCGGCGAACTCGCGCCGGTAGGTCAGCGGCGCTCCGTCCGGCAGGCCGTCGATGATGTCGTCGAGGAATGCGTGGTCCCCGATGTAGTAGGCAACCCCGGCTGCGGTCCCGCCCTCGCTGCGGCGGATGGCGACTTCGAGCCCGTCGCCAGGGGCGGCCTCGCGGGCCAGGATCCGGGCGAGCCCCGGATAGTCGGCCCCGTCGATCCGTGGCCGGTGCACGGCTCTCACGCCGGGGACGGCGGCAGCGCAGACGGCAACGGTGATCACGGCTGCCAGCCAGGGCCGCCGGCGTACGACGCCAGCCGCACCGCCGACCACGACGGCCGCACCCAGCGGGGCCGCGACCAGGTAGCGGGCGTCGAGGACAGGGGACAGCAGGTGCGAGGCGACCACCAGCAGGACGAACGGTGCCAGCACCAGGGCTACGGCCGGAGCGGCAGCGCGTCGGGCCTGGTCCCGGGCGCGCCCGACCACGATCACGGCCAGGGCTCCGAGCAGGATCCAGAGGTAGTCGCCCGGAGCGGAGACTGCGCGCAGTACGCGGATCGACGTGTCCGCGGTCGCCGGGCCGAGCCAGGCCAGGGCGATCCGCTGTGCGTGCGCGACCAGGGCTAAAGGCAGCGCCACTACTGCCACGACGGCCGCGGGCGCCATCAGGTCGCGGCGGCGCCGGATCAGGACGTGGGCGACCACGACGAGGCAGGCGAACAGGTGCAGCACAGTCGCGGCCGCCATCACGGCGGCGTACCGGCGCCGGCGCAGCGGTCCCGGCGCCAGCGCCTCGACGGTCGCGATCGTGCAGAGCATCAGCACCAGTGCGTACGGCCGGGCCTCGACTGCCTCGGCTGCCACGACCGGGTGCAGGGCGAGGGCGGTGCCGGTGAGGAGCCCGGCCCAGAACCCCCAGGCACGGTAAGCAGCGCGGGCAGCGACCGCCACCGCCACCGCGACGGCGAGCACCGAGGGCAGCCGCATCCACACGACGCCGTAGCCACCGACCGACCACAGGTGCATCAGCAGGTAGTACGGCGCCAGCACGCCGTCGATGTGGTGAACGGCCCGGAACAGGTCAGGCACCGACAGGTGCGCGAACTCCCAGGTCGCCAGCTCATCGCGCCCCCAGCTGGTGCGGCCGATCATCGAGCCGGAGAGGAGCAGCGAGACGAGAGCCGGGCCGGTCCACGCCAGCACCTCGGCACCGCGCCCTGGAGCGCGTCCGGTGCCGCCCGGATGCCGTGGCGAGCTGATGGGGCACCTCCTCCGTGCGGACTGCTGAGGGTAGCGGAGCCGGCCGTCGGCGCCGCGGCGAGGAAGCGGCGCTGGGCGTGGAAGAATGCATCCTCGACGTACGCCGAACCCGAGAGTGCCCCTTGCCGACGAAATCGACCCTGCCCCAGCCGGGCAAGACCGACCCCGCGATCATCAGGAACTTCTGCATCATCGCGCACATCGACCACGGCAAGTCCACGCTGGCCGACCGGATGCTGCAGCTGACCGGCGTCGTCGACGAGCGGGCCGCCCGGGCGCAGTACCTCGACCGGATGGACATCGAGCGCGAGCGCGGCATCACCATCAAGAGCCAGGCCGTGCGGCTGCCGTGGACGGTCAAGCCCGGCAACGACGCGGGCGCCGAGCCCGATGACTATGTGCTGAACATGATCGACACCCCCGGTCACGTCGACTTCACCTACGAGGTCTCCCGGTCGCTGGAGGCCTGCGAGACCGCAGTGCTGCTGGTCGACGCAGCCCAGGGCATCGAGGCCCAGACGCTGGCGAACCTGTACCTCGCGCTGGGCGCGGACCTGCATGTGATCCCGGTGCTCAACAAGATCGACCTGCCCTCGGCCAACGTGGAGAAGTACTCTGCCGAGCTCGCGCACATCATCGGCTGCGAGCCCGAGGACGTGCTGCACGTCAGCGCGAAGACCGGTTTCGGGGTCGAGAACCTGCTCAACGAGATCGTCAAGCAGACGCCCGCGCCGATCGGCGACCCGGACGCCCCGCCGCGCGCGCTCATCTTCGACTCCGTCTACGACACCTACCGCGGCGTGGTCACCTACGTGCGGGTGGTCGACGGCAAGCTGTCCCACCGCGACCGGATCAAGATGATGTCGACCGGCGCCGTGCACGAGATGCTCGAGGTCGGCGTGATCAGCCCCGAGCCGATGAAGGCGGGCGACCTCGGCGTCGGCGAGGTCGGCTACCTGATCACCGGCGTGAAGGACGTCCGTCAGTCCCGCGTCGGCGACACCGTCACCAGCCAGCACAACGGGGCTGAGGAGGCGCTCAGCGGCTACGCGCACCCGAACCCGATGGTCTACTCGGGCCTCTACCCGATCGATGGCGACGACTACCCGACGCTGCGCGACGCCCTGGAGCGGCTGCAGCTCAACGATGCGGCGCTCGCCTACGAGCCGGAGACCTCCGGCGCGCTCGGCTTCGGTTTCCGCTGCGGGTTCCTGGGGCTGCTCCACATGGAGATCACCCGCGAGCGGCTGGAGCGCGAGTTCAACCTCGACCTGATCTCCACGACGCCCAACGTGGTCTACCACGTGACCATGGACGACGGCTCGCGGATCGAGGTGACCAACCCGAGCGAGTACCCCGACGGCAAGATCAAGGAGGTGCTCGAGCCGGTGGTCAAGGCGACGGTGCTCGCACCGAGCGACTACATCGGCGTGATCATGGAGCTGTGCCAGACCAAGCGCGGCACCCTGCTGGGGATGGACTACCTCTCCGAGGACCGCGTGGAGATGCGCTACACCCTGCCGATGGGCGAGATCGCCTTCGACTTCTTCGACCAGCTCAAGTCGCGCACCAAGGGCTACGCCTCGCTGAACTACGAGTTCGACGGCGAGCAGGCCGGTGACCTGGTCAAGGTGGACATCCTGCTCCAGGGCGAGCCTGTCGACGCGTTCAGCGCGATCGTGCACAAGGACGCGGCGTACGCCTACGGCGTGATGCTGGCCGGCAAGCTCCGCGAGCTGATCCCGAGGCAGCAGTTCGAGGTGCCGATCCAGGCCGCGATCGGGGCTCGGGTGATCGCCCGGGAGACGATCCGGGCGATCCGCAAGGACGTGCTGGCCAAGTGCTACGGCGGCGACATCACCCGCAAGCGCAAGCTGCTGGAGAAGCAGAAGGAGGGTAAGAAGCGGATGAAGATGGTCGGCCGCGTCGAGGTCCCTCAGGAAGCCTTCATCGCAGCCCTATCCACGAACGCGGAGAAGCCCAAGAAGTGATGCAGGTCAGGGAGGTCGCTGCCGACGAATGGTCGGTCGTCGGCTGGCTCTGGCAGGCGTTCCGGCACGACCTGGCGCCGGTTGTCGACGGCTTCCCGTACGCCGACGGGCGCTACCAGCATGCGGCACTCGACGGCTATCCCGGCCCGGGGAAGGCCGGCTACCTGGCCTGGGCGCCGCACCCGAACGACGGCGAGCCGGCACCGGTGGCGTTCGCGCTGGTCGACGGCCTCGAGGCCGAGGTACGCGAGCTGGCGGCGTTCTTCGTGGTGACGGCGAGCCGTCGCGTCGGCACCGGCCGGGACTTCGCAGCCGAGGTCATCTCCCGGCACCCGGGTCCGTGGAAGATCGCGTTCCAGCACGAGAACCTCGCCGCCGGCGCGTTCTGGCGGGTCGTTGCCGCCGACGCGTTCGGCGAGCGCTGGGTCGAGGAGCGCCGTGAGGTGCCCGGCAAGCCGGGCGTGCCCGCCGACCACTGGATCTGCTCGGACCCGATCTGAGTCCGCCTGATTTGAGTCCACCTGCCGACTATGACTTCATGTTCACATGAACTCTGGTTGGTCGGTGGGTCAGGTCGCTGAGCGCTTCGGCGTCGCGACGAACGTGCTGCGGCACTGGGAGGACGTCGGCCTGCTCGAGCCAGCGCGTGACCCAGCCGACCGGCGTCGCTACGACCACGACGACGTCGTCCGAGTGGCGGTGATCCAGCGGAGCAAGAGCGCCGGGATGAGCCTCGAGCAGATCCGGGTCTTCCTGGACTCCGAGGCCCGGGGGCGTCACGAGGTCCTCCAGGCCCACCTCGACGACCTGGACCGGCGGATGGAGGAGATGCGGCTGGCGCGCGAGATGGCGCTGCACGCGTTCAAGTGCGAGCAGCACGACCTGACCAGCTGCCCGGGCTTCCGGCGCTGGGTCGACGACCTGGTCACCGGGTTCTGATGGCGGGACTCGTTCTACCGGCCGCCGTCGTCGCGATGGCCGGGCGCGGGCCCGACTGGGCAACCTGGGTCGACCGTCTCACCGGCACGGTCGCCGGCCTGCTGACCGAGTGGGAGCTGCGCCAGGACGGCGAGCCGCTGCACGGGAGCACCGCGGTCGTCGTCCCGGTGGTCACCCGCACCGGCCTGATGGCCGTCCTCAAGGTCGGGTTCCCCGACGAGGAGTCGGCGCTGGAGCACCTCGCCCTGACCCGGTGGGACGGCAACGGCGCCGTGCGGATGCTGTGCGCCGACCCCCATCGCCGCGCACTGCTGCTCGAGCACCTGCGGGGGAGCACCAGCCTGCTCGACGCCTGGGACGTCGAGGCGTGCGGTGTCGTCGGCGAGCTCTACGGACGGCTGCACGTCCCCGCGCCGCCTCAGTTCCGCCGGCTCTCCGCTGCTTTGGTAGGGCCGTTGACCCAGCTGCGTGCGCTCGAGCGAAGCGCCCCGCTGCCGCGTCGCCTGGTCGAGCAGGCCGTGTCGCTGGCAGGCGATTTCGTCAAGGACGAGGCCACCGACGGCACCCTGGTCCACACCGACCTGCACTACGCGAACGTGCTCTCGGCCGGTCGCGAGGACTGGCTGGCGATCGATCCGAAGCCGTTGTCGGGCGATCCGCACTACGAGCTCGCGCCGATGCTGTGGAACCGCTCCGAGGAGCTCGCCGGCGATCTGCGAAACGGCGTACGCCGGCGCTTCCTCGCGCTCCTCGATGCGTCCGGGCTCGACGAGGACCGTGCGCGGGACTGGGTCGTCGTACGGATGGTCATCAACGCTCTCCGGCCGTTCATCGATGCCGGCTCCGCCCAGCCGCCGATCAGCGACGAGGACTGGCTGACCCTGTGTATCGCGATCGCCAAGGCCGTCCAGGACTGATCGGCCGCGGGTCACGTAGGCAGGCTGGCCAGCCGATTGAGCAGGTGCGCCTTCTCGGCCTCGTTGCCGGACAGCCCGATCGCCAGCTCGTACGCCGCACGTGACTCCTCGCTGCGGCCCAGCCGGCGCAGCAGCTCGGCCCGGGTCACCTGCCAGGGGCCGTAGCCGGCCAGGTCGAGCCGCTCGACGGTGCTCAGGGCGACGTCGGGGCCGTCGAGCTCGGCAACGGCCACCGCGCGGTTGAGCTGCACGATGGGGGACGGCTGGACGGCGAGCAGCCGGTCGTAGAGCTGGACGATCTGGGACCAGTCGGTCATCGAGGCGTCCAGGGCATCGGTGTGCACGGCGTTGATCGCGGCCTGGACCTGGTACGGGCCGGGCCGGTTGGCCTCCAGGCAGCGGCGTACCAGCTCGTGGCCCTCGTCGATCAGGGCTGCATCCCACCGCGACCGGTCCTGCTGGTCGAGGGTGACCAGGACGCCATCGGCGATCCGGGCCTCGCGGCGGGCCTCTGTGAGCAGCATCAGGGCCAGCAGCCCGTCGAGCTCGGGATCGCTGAGCAGGGTGGTCAGCTGCCGTGTCAGCCGGATCGCCTCGGCGGACAGGTCGACCCGCAGGCCGGCCCCTTCGGTCGCGAGGTATCCCTCGTTGAAGATCAGGTAGAGCACCACCATCACCCCGGTCAGGCGCTCGACCAGGTCGGCCTCGCCGGGCACCCGGAAGGGGATGTTCGCTGCCCTGATCTTCTGCTTCGACCGGGTGATCCGCTGGGCCATGGTGGTCTCGGGGACCAGGAAGGCGCTGGCGATCTCGGCCACGGTCAGGCCGCCCAGGAGCCGCAGGGTCAGGGCGACCCGGTTCTCCAGGGCGAGCGCGGGGTGGCAGCAGGTGAAGACCAGCCGGAGCCGGTCGTCTGAGACCGGCCCGGTGGGCTCAGGGTCGTCTGGTTGCTGGGCATCGGTGAGCATCTGGGCCTCGGAGTGCTTGGCATCTCGCTTGCCCTCGCGCCGGATCCGGTCGATCGCCTTGTTGCCGGCGGTCGTCGTCAGCCACCCGCCCGGGTTGGGCGGGATGCCGTCGGCCGGCCAGCGTTCGAGTGCACTCACCCACGCCTCGGCGACAGCGTCCTCCGCGAGGTCGATGTCACCGAGGCGCCGGATCAGCGTTGCCACGATCCGCCCGTGCTCGGCACGGACGATTCCGGAGATCTGCCCGGAGATCTGCTCGGAGATCTGCTCGGGGATCTGCTCGGGGATCTGCTCGGGGATCCGGGCGTCGAGGTCCACGAGCCGTCAGGCCAGGCCCTGGAACGGCCGGACCTCGACCGTGCCGCGGCACGCTCTCGAGCCCCGAGCGGCGACCGCGAGGGCCTCGTCGAGGTCGGCCGCCTCGATCACCCAGAAACCGCCGAGCTGCTCCTTGGCCTCGGAGTACGGGCCGTCAGTGATGACGTTCTTGCCTGCGGAGTTGTCGACCGTGGTGGCGACGGCCGGCGGCTCCAGGCCTCCGGCAAACACCCAGTGGCCGGAGGCCCGGATCTCCTCGTTGAAGGCACCGGTATCGACGAAGGACTGCTGGACCTCGGCCTCGGTCATGTTCGCGGGCTTCCATTCGTCGGTGACGCCCAGGTCGTGCATCACGGACAGCAAGTAGTGAGTCATGGCGTGCTCCTCGGTTCTGGGGGCCTTGCGCCCCATCTTGTCGTGTCACCAGTTCCACGAACGTGCCCGACGGGATACGACAGCGCCCGGAAACAAATTCTGCGCTGAGCCGGTTCCCACTCCGTGCACGATCAGCGGCAGGATGACTCCATGGCATCCGTGGTCTCCGTCAATGTGGGGATGCCGAAGGCCGTCCCCTACGAGACGACCCAGTACCCGACCACCGGGATCGAGAAGCGCCCGGTCGCCGGGCCGGTGCGGATCACGTTCGACGGGGTCGAGGGCAACGGCGTGGGGGACACCCACAACCACGGCGACGAGTACATGCGGGTCTACGCCTACTCCCTCGAGGACTACGCCTGGTGGCAGGCCCAGCTCGGCCGCCCGATGGAGCCCGGCCACTTCGCCGAGCAGCTGACCACCGAGGGCATCGACCTGAACGCCGCGCTGATAGGCGAGGTCTGGCGCGTCGGCACCTCGCTGCTGCAGATCGCGCACGTACGGATCCCGTGCCTGACCTTCAAGGGCTGGATGGGCTACAGCGGCTACGACGCGCAGGCGTGGGTGAAGCGGTTCGTCCTGGCCGGACGGCCCGGCCCGTACTTCCGGGTGCTCGAGGAGGGCGTGGTGCAGGCGGGCGACCAGATCGAGGTGGTCGAGCGTCCCGAGACCGGAGTGACGGTCGCCGAGATGTACGCCGCGGTGACGATCCGCCCGCAGCTGCTGCCACGGCTGCTCGACGTACCGGGACTCAAACCGTGGATCTACGAACGGGCCGCGAACCGCGGCTGAGCCGGGTTAGCGCGAGTTAACTAGGCGGCGCGCCCGGGGTGATCTAGGTTACGTACAGCCCTTGGCAACCCACGGAACAGAAGCGAGAGCCCCATGTCGCCCGTCACTCGTGACACCTCCTTCATCGAGAAGCGCTCGCCGAATCTCGCGGTGCAGTTCCGGGAGCGGGTGAGCAAGAGCCCCGGCTCCGAGGCGTTCCGGGTGCCCGCCGCCGACGACCAGCCGTGGGTCTCCTACACGTGGAAACAGACCGGTGACCGGGTCGAGAAGCTCGCCGCCGGGCTGCTCGCGCTGGGCATCGAGTCCGAGCAGAGGGTCGGTATCGCCGCCGGCACCCGGCTGGAGTGGATCGAGGCAGACCTCGCCGTGCTCTGCGCCGGCGCCGCCACGACGACCGTCTACCCCTCCACGATGGCCTCCGACGTGGCCTACATCCTCGCCGACTCGGGCTCGCGGATCGTCTTTGCCGAGAACGACGAACAGGTCCAGAAGCTGCGCGACCACCAGTCCGAGCTGCCGGACCTGTTCAAGATCGTGGTCTTCGAAGGCACCACCGACGGCGAGACGACCATCGGGCTCGACGACCTCGCGGCGCTGGGCGAGAAGCACCTCGCCGAGCACCCCGATGCGGTGGACCAGGCGGTCGCGGGCATCAAGCCCGAGCAGCTGGCGACGCTGATCTACACCTCGGGCACGACCGGCAAGCCCAAGGGCGTCCGGTTGACGCACTCCTCGTGGACCTATGAGGGCGCCGTCGTCCAGAGCCAGAAGATCCTCGACGAGAACGACCTGCAGTTCCTGTGGCTGCCGATGGCGCACTCGTTCGGCAAGGTGCTGCTCTCGGCGCAGCTGGCGTGCGGCTTCGCGACCGCGATCGACGGTCGCGTCGACCGGATCATCGACAACGTCGGCATCGTCCGGCCGACGTTCATGGGCGCTGCGCCCCGGATCTTCGAGAAGGCCTACGCCCGGATCATCACCATGCAGGAGGCCGAGGGCGGCGCCAAGGAGAAGATCTTCAACGCAGCCTTCGCGGTCGGCAAGAAGGTCGACGCGCTGACGTTCGCCGGCAAGCCGGTGCCGCTGACGCTGAAGCTCCAGCACGCGGTCTTCGACAAGCTCGTCTTCTCCAAGATCCGGGCACGCTTCGGCGGCCGGGTGCGCTTCTTCCTGTCCGGCTCGGCGGCGCTGAACCGCGACATCGCCGAGTGGTTCCACGCCGCCGGCCTGCTGATCCTCGAGGGCTACGGACTGACCGAGACCTCGGCCGGTGCGTTCGTGAACAGCCCGGACGACTACAAGATCGGAACGGTCGGGCCGGTCTTCCCCGGTGGCCAGGTCAAGCTCGGCGAGGGCGACGAGATCCTGATCAAGGGCCCGAACATCATGGACGGGTACCACAACCTGCCGGAGGAGACCGCGAAGACGCTGACCGACGACGGCTGGCTGCACACCGGCGACAAGGGCTCGATCGACGCCGACGGGTTCCTGACCATCACGGGACGGATCAAGGAGCTGTTCAAGACCTCGGGCGGCAAGTACGTCGCACCGCCGGCGATCGAGGCCAAGATGAAGGCGATCTGCCCCTACGTCAGCCAGTTCATGGTCTTCGGCAACGAGCGCAACTACTGCATCGCCCTGGTCACCCTGGACCCGGACGAGATGGCCGGCTGGGCCAAGGAGAACGGCCAGGCCGGGGTGTCGTACGCCGACCTGGTGGCCTCTGATGCCGTCAAGGCGATGGTCACCAAGTACGTCGACGAGCTCAACGGCCAGCTGAACCGCTGGGAGACGGTCAAGAAGTTCGAGCTTCTCGACCACGACCTCACCATCGAGTCCGGCGAGCTGACCCCGTCGATGAAGGTCAAGCGCAACGTCGTCGAGGAGAACAACAAGGGCCTGATCGACGCGCTGTACGCCTGATCTGTGCTGCGGGCTAGCCTCCTGGGGTGCCTTCGACCCTGCCTGACGGCGACCCCGCGCCGGTAGACGGGTCGCTGCCGGCCTCGGCTCTGGCCGAGCTCGGCACCCGCAGCCTCGGCGTCTACCTGCACGTCCCGTTCTGCGCGGTCCGCTGCGGCTACTGCGACTTCAACACCTACACCGCCACCGAGCTCGGCGGCGGTGGGTCGCAGGCGTCGTACGCCGCGACGGCGAGCGCCGAGGTCGACCTGCTGGCAGGGGTGCTGCCGGGTGCGCCTTCCGTGGAGACGGTCTTCTTCGGGGGCGGTACGCCGACCCTGCTCCCCAGCGCCGACCTCGTCGCGATGCTCGGCTCGGTGCGCGGCGCCTTCGGGCTGAGCCCGGGCGCCGAGATCACCACCGAGGCCAACCCGGACAGCGTTACGCCCGAATCGCTCGCCGAGCTCGTCGACGGCGGGTTCACCCGGATCTCGTTCGGGATGCAGTCAGCGGTGCCGTCCGTGCTGGCCGTCCTCGACCGGACCCATGACGTGGAGCGGGTCCCGCAGGCGGTGGCCTGGGCACGCGAGGCCGGCTTCTCCCAGGTCAGCCTCGACCTGATCTACGGGACTCCGGGGGAGTCGGTCGCCGACTGGCAGCGCTCGGTCGAGGCGGCGCTGGCCACCGAGCCGGACCACGTCTCGGCGTACTCGCTGATCGTCGAGGACGGGACGGCGCTCGCCCGCCGGGTGCGCTCGGGTGCGTTGCCGGCTCCAGACGAGGACGACCTGGCTGAGAAGTACGTCCTCACCGACGACCTGCTCACCGAGGCCGGCTTCGCCTGGTACGAGGTCTCCAACTGGGCGCGCGGCGAGGGCCGGCAGTGCCGGCACAACGAGCTCTACTGGACCTCGCAGGACTGGCTCGGCATCGGGCCGGGCGCGCACGCGCACGTCGGCGGTGTCCGCTGGTGGAACGTCAAGCACCCCACCGCGTACGCCGAGCGGCTGGCCGCCGGCGCCTCTCCGGCTCTGGCGCGCGAGGTCCTCGATGAGGAGACCCGGCGCGTCGAGCGGGTGCTGCTGGAGGTGCGGCTGCGCGATGGCCTGCCTTTGGAGCTGGTGGAGCGCGACCGGGTCGATGCCGTCGTCGCCGATGGTCTGGCCAGGCTCGAGGGCGGCCGGCTCGTCCTGACCCGTCAGGGACGCCTCCTGGCGGACGCCGTCGTCCGCGACCTGACCTGATCCCCTCAGGGGGCGGTCACGAAGTCGATCAGCTCCTCGACGCGGCCGAGCAGGCTCGGCTCGAGGTCGGCGTACGAGGTCACCTTGGACAGGATGTGCTTCCAGGCGCGCGCGATATCGGCCTGGTCGCGGTGCGGCCAGCCGAAGGCCTGGCAGACGCCCTTCTTCCACTCCAGGTTTCGCGGGATCGTCGGCCACGCATCCTTGCCGAGGCGCTCGGGCTTCACCGCCGCCCAGACATCGATGTAGGGGTGGCCGACGATCAGGACGTGTTTGCCGATCGGGGACTTCACCACCGACTGGGCGATCCTGCTCTCCTTCGAGCCGGCGACGAGGTGGTCGACCAGCACGCCGACCTTGCGATCGGGACCGGGGCCGAAGTCGCGGAGGTGCTCGGAAAGGTCATCGATGCCGTCGAGGTACTCCACGACGACTCCTTCGATCCGCAGGTCCGCCCCCCAGACCTTCTCGACGAGCTCGGCGTCGTGACGCCCTTCGACGAAGATCCGGCTCGCCCGGGCTACGCGCGCCTTGGCGCCGGTCACGGCGACTGAACCCGACGCGGTGCGGGTCGGTGCTGCCGGGCCTTTCCGCACCGGCGCGACCAGGATCACCGGTACGCCGTCGAGCAGGAAGCCCGGCCCGAGCGGGAAGGTCCGCCGCCTGCTGCGCCGGTCTTCGAGGATCACCGTGCCCAGGTCGCGCTCGACCTTCACGATCTCGCCGCAGAAGTCGGTCTCCACCTCCTCGACGACCAGGCCCGGGTCCGCAGCGACCTCGACCGAACGCCCGTTCTTGGGTCTGCGCCAGTCGCCGCCCAGGACGTCGGAGCCGTACCGGTCGCCGGTTCTGGGGGAAGTGCTCACCGCACAACGCTAGGCAGAACCTTGCCGAGTGCCGCGCAGGCTCGCCTAGGGTCGGTCGTATGACGCGGAAATCTTGGGCTGTGCCGGTCGTCGTACTCCTGCTCATCGGGGCTTCGGGCCTGCTGGCGCCGGCCGGAGCGGTCGATCCGGCGCCGCCGGTGAACCAGGTTGCGCCGTCGGTCAGCGGTACGCCGCAGGTCGGCGCGGTGCTGACCGCCGTGCCCGGGACGTGGTCGCCGACCCCGACGTCGTACGCCTACACCTGGCTGCGCGACGGTGCCGCGATCCCCGGAGCGCACGCCGCGACGTACCGGCCGGTGGGCGCAGACCGCCAGCACCACCTCGCGGTCAGCGTGCTGGCCAGCGACGAGAGCACTCCGGCGGCGCAGGCAGTGACCTCGCCGCAGACGGCTTCCGTCGGGTACGGGGAGTTCTCGGTGGTCAAGGCGCCGAGCATCGCCGGTGTACGGCGCTGGGGCCGGACTCTTATTGCGGCGCCTGGCACGTTCAGCCCGGCGCCGACAAGTTCCGGCTACCAGTGGCTGCGTGACGGCGCCACGATCAAGGGCGCCACCAAGGCGAAGTACGCCACGACCGCGTCCGACTTCGGCACCCACCTCTCGGTGCGGGTCACCCTGAGCCGGGCCGACTACGCCACCGCCGCAGTGCTGTCGCCGCAGACCGGCCTGATCGGGCACCGGGTCGGCGTACGGAAGAGCTTCACGTACAGCATCGGCACCCGCGGCCACATCACCGCGAACATGAAGACCTTCGCCCAGATCGCGGTGCAGGTCTACGCCAACCCTCGAGGCTGGCGCTCAGCCGGCTACCAGTTCCGCCAGGTCGCTCGCGGCGGAGACTTCACGCTGGTGCTGAGCAACGCGAGCCAGATGCCGACCTTCGGCTATCCCTGCGACAGCACCTGGAGCTGCCGGGTCGGGCGCGACGTGATCATCAACCAGACCCGCTGGCTGCACGCGTCCCCGGCTTGGAACGCCGGACACCAGCCGCTGCTGGAGTACCGCAACATGGTGATCAACCACGAGACCGGCCACTGGCTCGGCCATCACCACCTGACCTGCCCGGGCAAGGGGCAGCTCGCGCCGCTGATGATGCAGCAGTCCAAGGGCCTGCACGGCTGCCGTTTCAACCCCTACCCGCTGCCCTCGGAGCGCTGGACCAACCGCTGAGTTGGAATATCTTCTTGCATCGTGAACGTTCGCGATATATCGTGAACATATCGAGAAGCCCGGCGCCACAGAGACGCCGCCTCGATCCGAAACAAGGAGAACGATGATGAGAAGCAACAACACCAACCAGTGGGGCACCGAGTTCGGCGCCCAATTCGAAGGCATCCGTCGTCAGCGCCGAGGCGGCGAGGAAGGGCGTCCCGGTCGCGGCGGCCATGGTCATCACGACCACGGCGGCTGGGGCGGCCCGATGGGCGGTCCGCCGCTGTGGATCGGCCAGATGTTCGGCCCTCAGTGGGGCGGGGGTCCCGGCGGAGGCCGTGGCGGCCGCCGGTCCCGGGTGCGCCGTGGCGATGTCCGCCCGGCCATCCTCGCGGTGCTCGGCGAGGCCTCGGAGCCGTTGAACGGCTACCAGGTGATCCAGCAGATCGCGGACCGCACCGAGGGTGCCTGGAAGCCGAGCCCCGGCTCGGTCTACCCGACGATCGCCCAGCTCGTCGACGAGGCTCTCGTCGAGGACGCGCCGGGCGGCCGTAAGACGCTGCAGCTCACCGAGACCGGCCAGGCCTACCTGACCGACAACGCCGAGGAGATCGCCGCGGTCTGGAAGTCGTTCGAGGAGACCGGCGAGGAGGACCACGCCGATCTGCGCCAGGTCATCAAGCAGACCGTCGGTGCCATCGTCCAGGTCGCGACGGCCGGCACGCCTGCCCAGCAGGCCAAGGCCGTCGACATCCTGGCAGACACCCGGCGCAGGCTCTACGGCCTCCTCGCCGAGGGCCCCGACGCCGCCGAGGACGAGTGATGAGCACTGTGCACGGCCCGGCTGCCTGGGCTGGCCTCCGTCTCTCCGATCGTGATCGGGCCCGGGCGCGCAAGCGCCTGGCCCGGGAGCACCGTCGGGGGCGGATCGACGCCGGCGAGCTCGATGAGCGGCTGGACGCGGTCGCGTCGGCCCGCACCCGGGGCGACCTGGGTGCGGTCTTCGCCGACCTGCTCCCGGTCGTGGCGGTGCAGCACCTCGCACGCCGCCACGGATTCCGCCGGGGTCGGCTGGCCTTCCCGCTGCTCCCGTTGCTGGTGATCGCGATCATCGTCGCGGCCACCGGGCACCTGCCGTGGCTGGCCGTCGGCATCGTCGCCGCCGTGCTGGTGGTCAGCGCACCGTTCCGGTTCGCCCACCGCCTGCACCAGAGGGCACGTTGGAGCCACGGTGCCCGTTGGGCCTGCTGAACCTCAGCTAGATCAGCGGGAGCTGGCGCCGTACGTGGGGGAGCTGTTCATAGCCCCGGCGTACGGCGTCAGCCATGCTTTCGGCTGGGTACGGCCAGTCGCCGACCTCCAGCGCCTGCTCCAGTGGTACGCCGCGACCGGCCAGATCGCGGATCGTCTCGGCGACCACGCCGAGAGCGGCGCGCTGCTCGCTGACGAAGTCGGCATCGACCGGCGCGCCGTGGCCGGGCACGATCCGGGTCGCCGGCCCGGTCAGCGAGAGGACCAGGTCGAGGCTGGCCGGCCAGTCCATCGGGAAGCAGTCGGACCCGAGGCCCGGGACCGCTGAGCGCTCGGTCGACTCCTCGACCAGGTCGCCGGCGAGGAGCACGTCGACGTCCGGGACCCGGACGACGATGTCGCCGTCGGTGTGCCCGCGGCCCGGGTGCACCAGCTCGAGCATCCGGTCGCCGAGGTCGAGGACCAGGGCCGAGGAGAAGGTGCGGGTCGGCACTGCGACCTCGGTCGCGATCAGGTCCGCGAGACGGGGGTCCTCCGCGACCTCGGCGGCTGCCTGGGCCTTGATGCCGGCGACGTGGTCGGCCAGGGCGGCGGCAGCGTGCTCGTGGGCGATCAGCTCTGCGCCCTGCGCCACAAGGACCGCGTTGCCCAAGGTGTGGTCGAAGTGCACATGGGTGTTGACCGCGGCCAGGAGCGGAGCGGCCGAGACCCGGCGTACGGCGGCCAGCACCTCGCGACCCAGCACTGCCGAGGCGTTGGTATCGACCACGACGAGGCCGCGCTCACCGGCTATCAGAGTGACGTTGACGTCGAACCACGGGTACCGCGCCACCCAGACCCGGTCGGCGATCTCAGTGAACTCGGTCATGAGGGAACCCAACCACCGCAGGTCGGGCCTGTCGAAACCCCCTGCCTAGTAGACTTGGCACTCGTACCGCAGGAGTGCCAGCCGACCGTGAAGGGGGACACCGTGGTCGAGGACCGCAAGATGGCCGTCCTCCGCGCGATCGTGGAGGACTACGTCGCCACCCAGGAGCCGGTCGGCAGCAAGACTCTCGTCGAGCGGCACCAGCTCGGAGTCTCGCCGGCGACGGTGCGCAACGACATGGCCGCCCTCGAGGAAGAGGGCCTGATCGCCCAGCCGCACACCAGCGCCGGCCGGATCCCGACCGACAAGGGCTACCGCTTCTTCGTCGATCGGCTGACCACGCTGAAGGCGATGTCTGCAGCCGAACGGCGTGCGATCTCGGGCTTCCTCGAAGGTGCGCACGACCTCGACGACGTCGTCCAGCGCAGCGTCCGGCTGCTCGCCCAGCTGACCCAGCAGGTCGCGATCGTCCAGTACCCGACTCTGTCGCGCTCCACCGTGCGCCATGTCGAGCTGGTCGCGCTGAGCACGACCCGGGCGCTGGTGGTGCTGATCCTCTCGACCGGCCGCGTCGAGCAGCGGGTCGTTGAGCTGCCGGTCGAGATGACCGACGACCTCCTGGCCGACCTGCGCCTCAAGATCAACGGCGCCGCCGCAGGGGAGCGGATCTCCGAGGCCGCCACGGCGCTCGCGGCGCTGCCCGAGAAGGCCGCCCACGACGTCGTCGGCACCTACGGCGTGATCGTGGCCAGCCTGGTCGAGGCGATGTCGGACCACCGCTCCGACGAGCGGGTCGTGGTCGGCGGCACCGCCAACCTGGCCCGGTTCGGCGACAATTTCGACTCCGCGATCAAACCGATGCTCGAGGCGCTGGAGGAGCACGTGGTGCTGCTCAAGCTCCTCGGCCATGCGACGTCGTCCTCGCATGTGGCGGTCCGGATCGGCCACGAAGGCCCCATCGACGAGCTGTTCTCGACCTCGGTGGTGGCCACCGGCTACGGCGCAGCGGAGGACAGCCTGTCCGCCCTCGGCGTCGTCGGCCCGACCCGGATGGACTACCCGGGCTCGATGGCGGCCGTCCGCGCTGTCGCCAGCTATGTCTCCTCGATCCTCGATGAAGCCTGAGAAAGAAAACGTGAGCCTCGACCCCTACGCAACTCTCGGAGTTGACCGCGACGCCGACGCCGACGCCCTGAAGAAGGCGTACCGCCGGCTCGCCCGCGAGTTCCACCCGGACGTCAACCCTGACCCGGGCGCCCAGGAGAAGTTCAAGGAGGTCTCGGCAGCCTACGAGATCCTGTCGGACCCGGAGAAGCGCCGGGTCTACGACCTCGGCGGCGATCCGTTCGGGGGCGGCGGCGCGGGCGCCGGCGGCTTCGGCCAGGGCCAGGGCTTCTCCTTCACCGACATCATGGACGCCTTCTTCGGCGGTCAGCAGCAGGGCAACCGGGGACCGCGCTCGCGTCAGCGCCGCGGCCAGGATGCCCTGGTCCGGATCGATCTCGAGCTGGCCGAGGCGGCCTTCGGCACGACCCGCGAGCTCAAGGTCGACACCGCCGTCGTCTGTACGACCTGCCACGGCTCCGGCGCAGCAGAAGGCTCGAGCCCGATCACCTGCGAGACCTGCCACGGCCGCGGCGAGGTCCAGCACGTGCAGCGCTCGTTCCTCGGCGAGGTCCGGACACTGCGGCCGTGCGCGGCTTGCCGCGGGTACGGCGAGATCATCCCCGACCCGTGCCGCGAGTGCGCCGGGGACGGCCGGGTCCGCTCGCGCCGCGCGATCACCGTGAAGATCCCGGGGGGCGTCGACACCGGGACCCGGGTCCAGCTCACCGGCGAGGGCGAGGTCGGCCCGGGCGGGGGCAGCCCCGGGGACCTGTACGTCGAGGTGCACGTGGCCCCGCACAACACCTACACCCGCGAGGGCCTCGACCTGCACTGCACCGTCGCGGTGCCGATGACGGCGGCTGCGCTCGGTACCTCGATCCAGCTGCCGCTGCTCGAGGGCGACCTGGACACCGAGGAGATCGAGGTCGAGCGCTCGGTCACCATCGACGTGAAGCCGGGCACCCAGTCAGGCACTCAGAACGTACTGCGCGGTCGGGGTGTCCCCAGCCTGCGTAGCCAGGCTCGCGGCGACGTCGTGGTGACCGTAGAGGTCGAGACGCCGAGCAAGCTCGACGACCGGCAGGAGGCGCTGCTGCGCGAGCTTGCGTCGCTGCGCAACGAGGAGTCGCCGGACGGGCGCATCCAGCCAGCGCACAAGGGCCTGTTCGGCCGGATGCGCGACGCGTTCAACCAGCGAT